>NZ_VJZC01000007.1 GCF_009377185.1 Streptomyces spongiae | reverse complement strand
GGGCTGGAGCTGGGGCTGGAGCTGGGTCTGGGCATGGCAGTCCTTCGGGGCGTGGTTCCCGCAGTGCGGGCGGGGCGTGGCTCCCGCAGTGCGGGCGGGACGTGGCTCCCGCGGTGCGGGGCGGCTGGTCAGACGCGGTCGAGCACGGCGGTGACGCGGCGCCGGAAGCGCAGGGTGACCGGGCCGAGCAGCCCGGACGGCAGGGGCTTCTTGCGTTCGTTGGAGAGGGTGTTGGAGACACGCACCGCGAGACGGTTGCGGCCGGGGACAAACAGTCCGGTGACGTCCGCGACGAACGGCGCCCACAGCAGCGGGTCGAGCTCGGTGCCGTTGACGGTGACGCCGGCGACGTCCCGTACGTCGCCGAGGTCGAGCAGGACCCGCCGTCCATCGAGGTGGGCGCGGTCGACACCGATCTCCGTCGTGTAGGTGCCGCTGCCGGAGAACAGCGGCGCGTGCGCGGTCCAACTGCCGAGCGGGCCGGTCACCGCCGTGTCTCCGTCGCGCTCCAGGGTGAGGGTCCAGTCGCCGGTGACGGGGACCGGGGTGAGCGGGTCGTCGACGCGGACCGTGCCGCGGTAGGTGCGCCGGGCGTAGGTGCCGGTGAGCCAGTGGCTGCCGGGTGACGACGCCTCGACCGTGGCGCGCAGGGCGCCGCCGTGCCGCTCGACGGAGAGGACGGGGAGCGTGGCCTCCGTCAGGTGCGGCGCGGCCGGGGCGGTGCGGCGCACCACGACGATCCTGGTCTCGTACGACGTGAAGGTGAGCGGCACGTGCAGGCCGCGTCGGCTCGCGCGGTACACGGGCGCCGGCGCGGTCTCGCCGGTCGCCGGGTCCCACAGTTCGGGGACACCCTCGGCGGGCAGGACCGCCGAGGTCTCGACGGCCGTGCCGCTCTCGTTGTTGAACAGGAAGGCGGTGTCCGTGCCCCGGGTGACGCGCAGTGCCCGGACCGTCTCGCGGGCGGGTTCGAGGACGGCGACCGCGGCACCGGCGTCGTGGGCGGCGGCGCCCAGGTCCGACACGTCGGTGACCCGGACCGCGTGTCCCCGGCCGAGGGAGCGGCTGCCGGGGACGGTGTCGCCGAAGAGGTCGGCCAGGGCTCGGGCCAGGGCACGGTCGTTGCTGTCGGCCTCGTCGGCGGGCAGGGCTCCCACCGCGACGACGGTCCCGCCGGCCCGGACGAAACCGTTCAGGGCACGCACGGCGGCCGCGTCCAGGGTCGGCGTGACCGGCAGGACGACGAGGTCGTAGCGGGCGGCGCCGACGGCGAGGCGTCCGTCCCGTACCCGCGCGTGGCAGCGCAGGTCCGGGTCGCCGGTCAGGGTGCCGTCGTGGAGGAGGTCGAAGTCGACCTGGGCGCGTTCCAGCGCGTAGGCGGCGTCGGCGAGCGCGCTGTCCACCTCGCCCTGCCGGGTGGTGCCGGTCCACTGCTCGGCGGCCCGCTGGGGCTGGAGGAGCGCGGTGCGGGCGGCGGAGGTGCCGCGCCCGGCCTCCATGACCCGGCCGATCCACTCGGCGAGCGGGCGCATGGTCCACCACCACGGCGCCCGGGGGCCGAACGGCGGCGGGAAGTAGACGACGGCCTCGTCGGTCCACAGGGCGTGCAGGACGGTCAGATTGACGCCGCGAGCGGCCTGCGCGCCGACGGTCGCGTGCACGAAGCCGGGCGTGACCTGCCAGCCCATGTTGCCGAACATCTCCATCAGGGCCCGTTCCCGGCCCAGTTGGTGGGCGGAGGACACCGGGTTGCGCGGAATCATGGTCGGCTTCCCCGTCACGTACTCGGCGGTGATGATGTCGCCGCCGGGGATGTGCGCCCACTGGTTGACCTTGTGCAGGTCCCCGGTGGTGGGGATCCGCTTGGCGGGGGCGGTCTCGTCGTAGAGCGGGTTGGTGATGAGCTCGACGCCCCGTTCCTCGCACCAGCGGGCCTGCGCGCGGAAGTAGCGGGCGAACCGGTTGGAGACGGCCTGCCAGTAACGGCCGCGGGCGATACGGCCGGTCCGGCCGAGGTCGTCGAAGGCGGCGGCGTAGGCCACGCCGGGTGCGACGTCCACCGCGCGCAGTGCCGCGTCCAGCGTGGGCGACCAGGGCAGCCGTTTGAAGTGGGCCTCGGCGGAGGCGAAGAACGGTTCGTCGTCCCAGAAGCCGGGCACGACGGTGCCGAAGTAGCGCCGGAACCGGCGGTGGTACTCGCCCGGGACGATGTCGAGGAAGAGCCGTACGGGTTCGTCGTCGAGCAGGTCGACGTAACTGCGGCTGTAGCCCTGGGAGTCGTCGACCAGCGGGACGCCACCGAACAGGTCGATCTGCCAACGGCCAGCCGGGACCTGCCAGTTGCCGTCCGCCCTGAGCCGCGCCGTCAGATCGACGACATCGTCGGCGTCGACGGCATCCGTGGCGTCGGTGGAGCCGACGGGCCGGGCCGCGGCGGCGACGGCCTCGACGGCGAGGGACGGCCGCTCGGGGAAGTCGCCCGCGGCTGCCGCGTCGTCGAACGTCGTCGTGTAGAGGGTGGTGCCGTCGGCCGCCGTGACGCTGAGGCTGTCCCACAGGCCGCGCTCGTCGCCGACGGCGCGTACCCCGACACCGCCGGAGGGATGACGGTCGTCGTCCGTGCTGCCCTTGTCGCGGCCGTCGAGCGTGACCGAGAGCGTGGCGCCCCGGACGGTGACGGCGAGGGTGTGGTACTTGGTCTTGTTGAAGCCGTCGGTGCGGCTGCTGCGCAGCAGTTCGACGGGGTCGGTGTCGCGGGCCAGGCGCCGCACGGTGACGACGCCGGTCTGGTCGAAGGCCACGGCGTAGCCGGTGAGGCCGTCGGCGGAGGCGCGGAGGACGAGCCCGGCGGCGGTGTGGTCCGCCTTGCCGCTCGCGGTGACGGTGACATCGGTCCAGTCCTCGCCGCCGCGCAGGACCGTGGCCCCGCCGAGGACCGCCGCGTCGGCGACCAGGTGCCCGGCCTCCACGCCCACACCGGTGCTGCGCCGCAGATCGACGCCGGCCGGGCCCTCGACCACCGTGGTAGAGCGCCACAGCGCCTTGAGCCTGAGATCCGGGCGCGGCGGGTAGGTGCGGGAGCCGACCGTGCCGCCCTTGACGATGTACTCGCCGGCCCGCCCGCTCGGGAAGTGGTCGTCGTTGAACAGCCAGACCCGCATGCCGGTGCGCTCGGCGGTGCGCAGCACGTGCTCGACGATGTCGAACCATGCCTCGGTGAAGAACACGGGCCGCATGGCATCGTTGTCGAAGGAGAAGAGGATCACCTCGTACATGCCCTTGGCCCGAAGGTCGGCGAGTTGCCGGTCGACGAGTTCGGGGGTGACGGGGCCGTTCCAGTACCAGTAGACGGTCGGGCGGCTGTCCCTGGGCGGGTCGATGAAGCGCCGTGCGGCGAAGGCGGCCGGGACGGTTCCGGGTGCGGGGTCCCGCGTCGTGGCGGAGACGGACGGTGCGGCGAGCGCGAGGCCGGGTAAGCCGGCGGCGACGGTGCCGAGGCCTGCGGCGGCGACGAACCCGCGTCTGGAGAACGGGACTTCGGGGGCGTTCTCAGGGGTACTGTCGGGTGTGCTCTCGGGCATGCGTGAGCTCCTGCGGAGGGAGTGAACGGGCCGGACCAGACGTTCAGCCCGCGGCCAGGCGGGCGACTTCGGGCGCGGTCAACGCCCGGTTGTGCACCCGGAGGTCGCGTACGGCGCCGTGCAGGTACGGGTGGGTGCTGTTCTGGGAGCGTCCGAGGTAGGAGCGGGTGGTCATGCCGAGCAGCAGCGGGCTCGCGACCATGGCCGGGTTGCGGCCCACCTCGACGCCGTCGAGGTAAAGCACGCCGATGCCGTCGCCGAGAGTGAGGGCCACGTGGGTCCAACGGCCCACAGGCAGGGGCCCGTTCGCGTCGACGACGTCCTCTCGTTCCATTCCCGCGATCTTCAGCGCGGCACGGGCTCGTCCGGCGCCGGTGGTCGCTGCGAGGAACAGGTAGGTCTCCTTGTGGAAGCCGAAGTCGAGGACACGGGCGGAGGCGGCGAGGGCGTCGACCCTGACCCGGACGCCGATCGTCACCGCGTCCAGTCCGCTCACCAGGCCCGCGGGGAGGGCGACATGGCCGCCGCGCCCGTCCAGGGCCACGGCCGGGCCGGTGCCGTCGTTGGTCCACGCCGCGCCGGCGGCCAGGGTCGCGGCGGCGAAGGTGCCGGTGATGTCCCGGGTCCGCTCGTCGAACGGGTAGTGGGCGACGTCCCGTTCGGAGGTACGGCGCGGAGCGACCGCCCAGTAGACGTTGTAGCGCTGGTGGTGCACCTCGTGGAACGGCCGTAGTTCCACGCGGTGGCCGTCCGCGAGCGCGGTGAACCGTGTCGAGGCGCCCGGGACGGGACGCAGCGACTCCGGGCGGATCGTGGGCAGCGTGGCGAGCGCGGTGTCGCCGTCGCCGTACTGTCCCGCCAGCACCAGCGGTCCGTACGACAGCGACTTCACCTGGGGGTTGTCGGGCGCCGGGGTCCAGACCGGCCTGCGGGGCAGGGTGAGTTCGACCGTGTCGCCCGTGCGCCACGTCCGCTCCAGCGTGGCGTACGTGCCGGGGCGTGTCCGGGCACCGACGGGACGGCCGTCGACCTTCGGTGCGGCGGGACGGCCGTCGACCTTCGGTGCGGCGGGACGGCCGTCGACCTTCGGCGTGGCGGGACGGCCGTTGACCTTGAGTACGGCGGGGCGTCCGGTGTCGGCCACCCAGCCGGGGATCCGGATCCGCAGCGCGAAGCGTCCCCGTCCGCGGGTGACGGTGAGCCGGGTACGGCCGTCCGACGGGTACGCCGTCTCCTGACGTAACGTCACGCCCCGCTGGGACCAGCGCACTTCGGACGGGATGAACAGGTTCACGTAGAGGGCCGGGCGCTCGGTGTCGCGGGAGCGGAAGTAGACGGAGTCGGCGAACTTGGTGTGGGTCTCCAGCCCGGTGCCGTGGTCGCAGGAGAAGTTGTCGTAGTCGCCGCTGTAGCTGCCGGGGGCCGAGCCGAGACCGCCCTTGGGTTCCCGCCGGGAGCCGGCCCACAGGCCGGTGTAGTAGGTGACGAAACCGTGCGCGGAGTCGGGGTCCTGCTCGCCCAGCATCTGGTTGTAGAGGGTCCACTCGTAGTGGTCCATGAAGTCCGTGCGGTCGGGCCGGTGCAGGAAGAGGTGGCGTCCGAGCTTCAGCATGTTGTAGCTGTTGCAGTTCTCGCAGGTGACCTCGGAGAGCCTGCTGACGATCTCGTCGGGCGGTCCGAGGAGCTCCTGGTTGGAGTTGCCTCCGATGGCGTACGAGTGGTGGCGGACGACGGTGGTCCAGAAGGTGTCGGCGATGTCCAGGTAGCGCGGGTCTCCTGTGGCCTCGTACGACGGCACGACCCCGACGATCTTGGCGATCTCGGTGTTGGCGTGCCGTCCGGCGAGTTCGTCGCGGCCGGCGGCGAGCGGGGCGTACAACTCCTCGTGGTCGAAACGGCGGGCGGTGCGCAGGTGCGCCGGGTCGCCCGTCTCCAGGTGGAGCCGGGTCAGCACGTCGTTCATGCCTCCGAACTCCACCTTGAGCAGGTTCTGCATCCGCTCGTAGGACAGCGGCGCGGTGCGGGCGTCCGCCCACGCGGCCATCTCCCGCAGGACGTCCAGGGCTTCGCGGTTGCCGCTGAGCCGGTACTGGTCGAGCAGACCGGCCATGATCTTGTGCAGGGTGTAGTACGGCGCCCAGGGCTTGCCGCCCGCCTCCAGTTGGTCGAAGACCGACTCGGGGAACGCGGAGAGGTAGCCGCGCGTGAAGCCGGCGGCCGGGGCGGCGCGCTGGCACTCGGCGAGCGCGGAGACGAGGGCGCGGCCCTTGGCGGCGTACGCGGACTCGCCGGTACCGGCGTGTGCCTGAGCGAGGGCGCTGAGCAGATGGCCCGTGGTGTGGCCGCGCAGTTGGACGTCGGGGGCCTCCCATCCGCCACAGGGCTCCGCCGACGACGGCAGGCCCACGGTACGGCGGAAGGTGTGCAGCAGCCGGTCGGCGTCGACGAAGAGCAGATAGGCGCAGGTGCGGCGCATGTTGGCGAGGAAGGGGCTGTCCAGGAGACGGACCTCGGACAGGTCGAAGGCGGCGAGGGCTGCGCGGGCGGGTCCGGCGCCGGGCGCGCCGACGGGCGGATGGGCCGCTGGGAGGGCGCCGGAGGCGGCCACGGCGGGGGTGACCGGGGTGACGGCCGCCGCGGCCGTGGTGGCCGTGGCGGTGACCAGGATCCGGCGGCGGGAGGGGCCGGTGGTGTCGCGAGGGGCGGGCAACGTGCGGGACTCCCTTCGGCGGGACACGAGCACGAGACGGGCAGCTGATTGAATCGTTTTACGCTGCAGCCGCAGACGCTAAGCTCAGCCATGACAAGGGTCAAGGCTTTTGACAGGCATGGGGCGAAGCGCGACGACTGCGCAGACGCCATTGAAACGTTCAATTCACCCGAGCCGACTGAGCGGATCTCTCCCCGCCCTCATCGCACGACATCGCCGAGCTGGGGCACCACACGGGTCAGCCGCAGCACGCCCCACAGGATCAGGAGCACACCGGCCACCTCGGGCAGAATCCACCAGCCCGAGCGGACCCTCTCGTCGAACAGCGCGACACCCAGCAGGAGGCTCACCGAGGCGTCGCCGATGGTCAGCGCGGGCTGTGACGCGGCCAGCGGGCCGGCCTGCAGCGCGTTCTCCAGCAACAGGAGCGCCGCGATGCCGGTGACCGCGAATCCGTAGGTCTGCCAGGTGGTGAGAAAGGCGGGCAGCCCATCGTCGGCGAGGCGCCCCGTGGCCGACTTCATGAGTGCGGCGGTCAGCGCGTTGCCGACCGCGGCGCCCGCCGCCAGTACGGCCGCGCGGAACAACGGCGAGGACGAGGACCGGCTGAGGACGACCGAGGCGGCCATCACCCCCAGCGTGAACGCCAGAACCGGGATCCACCGGTCCATCGGGGCCTGTTGCCGGACCCCGGAGGGGGCTGCCGCGGCGAGCAGCAGGGCGAGTCCGGCCACCACTCCCCCGATCGCCCACCAGCCGTCGGCGGGCAGCCGACGGTGCAGCACGGGCACAGCCACCAGCAGTGCGAACGGAAGTTCGAGGATGAACACGGGCTGGACGAGCGCCATGGGCCCGTTGACCAGGGCCAGGGCCTGGAACACCGCGGCACCCGTCACACCGGCGATGCCCAGGGCCCAGGCAGGCCGCCGCACGAGGGCGAGCAGCAGCCGCAGTCCACCGCCCTGGGCCACGGTGGACGCGGCCTTGCGCTGGAAGGTCGTACCCAGCGCGTTGCTGAAGGCCCCGAGGACCGCGAAGAGCAGGGCGAGCACGATCATGGGTACACCATGCCCGCCGGGCCTGCGGGGTTACTTCCGGGCCGGGGCGAGCACCACGAAGTCCGCGTTCGACGGGTCGAGGCAGACGGCCAGCCGGCCGACGCCCTCCGCGTCGTCCGGTTCCATCTGCACGCTGCCGCCGTGCCCGGTGACGTCGGCGACCGCTGCGTCGCAGTCGGTCACGGCGAAGACCGGGTGCCAGTACGGATGCCCTCCGGCCAGGGCGAGGTCCTCCTTGCTGACCTCCATGAGGCCGCCCTGCATGCGCTCCTCGGGCAGCCCGGCGGGGGTGATGAGGGTGTACGTGCCCCCGTCGCCCGGCAGCGGCATGTCGCTGAACTGCCAGCCGAGGACCTCCCCGTAGAACTCCCTGGCGGCCGCGGCGTCGCTGGTGTACAGCTCCGTCCACGACAGCGAACCCGGCTCCTCCACCAGCTCGAAGCCCGTGTCCGTCCCCGGCTGCCAGACGGCGAACTGGCCCCCCATCGGGTCGCTGTACTGCGCCATCCGACCCCAGTCGCCGAGGTCCCTCGGCGCCACCCGCACCGTGCCGCCCGCGCGCTCCACTGCCTGGGTCGTGGCATCCGTGTCGGTGACGCTGTAATAGATCATCCAGGCCGGGCGCGCGCCTTCCTCGGTGAGCTTGCCGAGCCCGGCGACGGTCTTGCCGTCCTTCCTGAACATCCCGCCTTCCACGTCTTCGCCCTCGCCCATGGATTCGTACTCCCAGCCGAGCACCGCGCCGTAGAAGGCCGCGGCGGCCGGGACGTCGGGGGCACCGAGGTCGAGCCAACAGGGGGAGCCGGGAGTGAGGTCAGTGGTGATCACGGCGATTCCCTTCCTCAGGTCCTGGTGACTTCAGCGTGACACCCGAGACGGGCAATCGCGCGTCGGGCGCGTCGGGGCACGGACTGTGGGTCCTGCCGGTATACGCACCGCCTACGCGCCTGCCTAGTGGATCAGGGCGTTCGCGATAATGATCACGAAACCGATCAGCATGTCCATGGCTCCTGCCCGGCACGAGGGCAGCCAGCTGTGTCCGGCGGTGCGGGCGGCCCAGGTTCCCCAGCCGAACAGGGCGACGGTGTTGAACAGCAGGGCCGCTTCGACCGCCGCGGCCTCTGCCCACCAGCCGGCCAACGCGCCCAGCAGTACCGCCACCGTGGGCAGCACGGCGGCGACCAGCGGCCACTCGGCGAGGGCCAACCGCACTCTGCTCGTGGTGGCGGAACTGTCGCCGGACGCACGCTGGGCGATGACGTGCGCGAACCCATGGGCGGCGCCCGACGCCAGCGCGGTGAGCAGAACCCACAGAGCGTCCGAACCAGGGTCGGCCTCCTCGCCCGTCGCGTCCAACGCGGACGCCAGAGCGCTGGCCAGCACCAGTCCGTAGATGCCGCTGAACAGTGCCTGCTCCGCGGGCCGGTGCTGGAGGATCCACCTCGGTGCGACGCTCTCGGGACGGACATGGTCGGAGCGGTCGGGCATCGCATCGCCTCGGTGCGTGTGCGGGGAAAGGGCGGGGTCCGCTCATGCTCACCCGTGTGGTGTGAGGGAACACGACGCCACGCGCTGCTCGCACGATTGTTGTGCCATAAGAGGGGGCTGGACGCCGCCGCTGACGAACCCTCCTAGGAGAGAATCCTCCCCTTCACGCGCGTGCGACCACGTGTGAGGGTTGATGTCATGGAGTTCCTCAAGAAGCAGCCCAGCAGCAAGGCACCGGCCGAATGGTTCACGGGTGACGTGTGGTGGGACGTGATCCACCCCGGCGACGCGCCGTCCCGGATGCGCGTGAACCTGGTCCGCTTCGCGCCTGGCGCCCGCACCGCCTGGCACCGCCACGCCGCCGGCCAGACCCTGCACGTGGTCTCCGGCATCGCTTTGATCGGCACCCGCGACGGCACGGTCTTCGAGGCCCACCCCGGCGACACCGTCTCCTGCCCGCCCGGCGAGGAGCACTGGCACGGTGCCGCTCCCGAGCACTTCATGGAGCACCTCGCGATGTGGGAGGGCACGGACGACGGCACCCCCGAGACCGCGTGGGCCGAGCACGTCAGCGAAGCGCAGTACACCGCCGGTCCGCGCACCCGCGCCTGACCCGACCCGACCCGAACGCCCCCTCCGCCCTCAGGAACCCGCCGTGCCGGACCTCTCGTTCGAGCCACCGAGGGGCAGCCCCGCCAGCAGCGCACGTCGGCTGGCCCTGACGTGCTCGCGCATCACCTGCTCGGCGCTGTCGCCGTCCTTCTCCAGGATCAGCTCCAGGACACGGTGGTGCTCGCGGTCGGACTGGAGGGGGCGGCCCGGCTGGCTCAGCGACGTGTTCACCAGCCGGGAGTAGGCCAGTTGGTTCATCAGGATCCGGTAGTGGGCTTCCAACTTGCTGTTGTCGGCGCCGGTGATGAGCAGGTCGTGGAACTCCTGCACCAACTCCGCGTACCGCTCCCGGTCGTCCCGCGCCACCGCCGCATCGGCCTCACGCAGGTTCCGCTCGAGCATGTCGATCTCCGGGACCCGGCCGCGTAGGGCGAGGAGGCGAGCGGCCGCGCCCTCGATGAGCTCCTTCATCTCGAAGAGCTCGGTGATCTCGCGCCGGGACGGGGTGGTGACGAACGTCCCGACGCGGGGCCGGATCTCGACGAGCCCCTCGGTCTGCAGTTGCTTGAGAGCTTCGCGTACCGGCGTACGGCTGACCCCGAACTCCTCCGCGAGGGCGAGCTCCGACAGCGGAGCCCCGGGCTCGATGTCCCCCTTGATGATGCGCCGACGCATTTCGGCGATCACCCGGCCCTGCACCGACCCTCCCCCGGCCTCCGGCCGGGAGGACCCCCGCTTCGGTTCGGTCTTTCCGCGATTCACCGAGCCCTCCTCCGTCTCCCGAGCCGCCCGCCCGTCATCCCAGCGGCGCGAGCGCGCCACCGTCGAAGAACTTACCCGCGCTGTAGACCATCGGTTGGTGCCCGGCGACAGTGGCGTGCACCACGCGGCAGATGAACACGGTGTGTGTGCTGGCCTGGAGGCGCTCGCGGATCTCGACCTCCATCCGCGCACTGCTCCGAGCGATCAGCGGGCTGCCGAACGGGCCGCTCTCCCAGTCCAGGTCCTTGAACTTGTCGTCGGCCTTGCTCGCGAACCTGCCGACGACGTCGAGTTGGTCCGTGGACAGGATGTTGATCGCGAGGTGGCCCGCCCGGAACAGGCAGTCGTGGGTCGACGAGGTGCGCTGAACGCACACCATCACGGTGGCGGGGTCGAGCGAGATGCTCGCGAACGCGTTGACGGCCAGACCTCTGGGGGTTTCCCCGTCCATCGCGGTCACGACGGTGACACCGGTGACGAACTGCCGGTTGACCTGCTTCATCACCCCGATGTCGGGCTTCGAGGCCGCCGAGGCCATGGACATGCTCCTTGTCATCTCGATCATCAGTCCTGTCCCACCTGGATGATGCCCAGCGCCGAGAGCAGCGCACGGGGATCCCACGTCACGTACTCCTCGACGATCCGGTCCTCCTCGAAGCGGGCGAACGTGGCACCGCTGACGTCGATGTGCCGCTTGGTGGGAGGGACGCCGAGGAACGAGTTCTCGTGGGTTCCGGTGCTGTGCCAGCGGATCGCGGCCTTGTCGCCTTCGACCACGACGTCGTCGATCATCGTGACCAGGTCCGGGAACGCCGCCCGGATGGCGACGATCGTGGCCTTGAAGGCGTTCAGGTCCTGCGGGTGCGGGTATCCGCCGTGGCGGAGGTAGGCCGGACTCAGCAGCGTGTCGAGGGCATCGACGTCACCCTGGCCCCAGGCCGCCGCCCACACCTTCTCGATGAGCCCGCGACGGGCGTCAGTGTGCGACATCGGTCATCTCCCTCGTGTCCTTGCTGAGTTCCTTCCAGAAGGACACCGCCAGTCCGGCGATGATCACGAGGAACGGCAAGGACGTCACGATGACGGTGTTCTGAAGGGCGTTCAGCCCGCCGGCGAGCATGAGCACGACGGCCGTGACTCCGGTGAGGAATCCCCACAGAACGAGCACCCAGCGACGCGGGGTGAGCGCCCCGTCCGAGGTCATCATGCTCAGTACGTACGTGTTGGCGTCGGCGCCGGAGACGAAGAACATCACGACCAGGAGGATGGCGATGAACGAGGTGACGCCCGCGAGCGGGAAGTGGTCGAGGGTCGCGAAGAACGCGCTGTTGATGTCGGCCGCGGTCTGCTTGGCGATGTCGCCGCCCTCGAACATGTCGACGTGAATCGCCGTGCCGCCGAAGACGGTGAACCAGGTGAAGAACACCACGCTGGGCACGACCAGGACGCCCATGACGAAGCCCCGGATGGTGCGGCCCCGGGAGATGCGGGCGAGGAAGACTCCGACGAAGGCACCCCAGGAGACCCACCAGGCCATCATGAAGTAGGTCCACCACTGCATCCATTCGAGCCCGCCGAACGCGGTGCCCTGGAGGCTCATGCGGAAGAAGTCGGTGGCCCAGGTGCCCACGGACTCGATGTACAGGTTCGCGATGAAGACGGCGGGACCGACGACGAGCATGAACACGAACAGCAGGACCGCCAGCACGGTACTGCCCTGGCTCAGGAACTTGATGCCCTTGCTGACTCCGGTCACCGCCGAGAGCGTGAAGACCGACGTGACGGCGGCGATGATGAGCACCTGGGTCACCGAGTTGACCGGCATCCCGAACAGCCTGCCGAGACCGTTGTTGACCTGAAGGGCCCCCAGCCCGAGGGACGTCGTGGTGCCGAAGAGCGTCGCGAACACGGCCAGCACGTCGATCGCCTTGCCGATCGGCCCGTTCACACGGTCGCCGAGCAGCGGCACGAACAGCTGGCTGACCAGGGTGCGGCGGCCCTTGCGGTGCGTCGAGTACGCGATGGCGAGACCGAAGACGGCGAAGATCGCCCAGGCGTGCAGTCCCCAGTCGAAGTAGGAGTACTGGAGGGCTCGCACCGCCGCCGCCGGCGTGTTCGGCTCGGCGAGACCGTGCGGCGGCGTCGCCAGATGCGAGATCGGTTCGGCGACGCCGTACGAGACGAGTCCGATTCCCATGACCGCGCTGAGGATCATGGCGAACCAGGTCGGTGTCGAGAACTCGGGCCGGTCGCTGTCCTCGCCGAGCCGGATGCCGCCGGCGGGGCTGAAGGCCAGGAACACCAGGAACACGAGGATGGCGAGCGTGACCACCAGGTAGGTCCAACCGAACGTGGCCGTCACCCAGTTCAGGGAGTCGGTCGTGACCTTGTTCAGGTTGTCCGTGAAGAGCACCGCCCAGCCGACGAAGAGGGCGGAGATGCCGATCGAGGTCCAGAAGACGGAACCGAGCCTTCCCTCGCCGTCGCGGCCGTTTCTGGTGCCGTCGGAGGTGGCGTCGGGGGTGCCGTCGGGGGCGCTTTCCTCACCGCTCCCCGACGGCGTCGCGGGTGTCATTCCCGCACCCGTTTGAAGGTGACTGGACATGAGACTCCTTGCGTCCGCGGGGCTCGATGACCGCCTGGCTGGCATACAAGCAGCAGTAAGGCATGTCACAGATAGAGCGTCAAGGGTTCGATAACGGCGAATCCCGCCCCGGCCGTAAAGACTCCTCAAATACACAGCTCAAGTAGCATTCAGAGGCCCTGAACAGGGGCTCGAACAGGGGCCTTACCGGACCTCGGGAAGCCCTTCCGTTCGACCTCTTGACCACCGCGAGACAGGGAACCTATCGTCCTGTGCCATGCAAGAAGGCATGGTTCACCCTGACGAGAACATCGGTCTTCGGAAGCTCGTGCTCTACCGCGATGTCGTCTTCACCGAGGCGGGCGAGGCACCCGCTCAGCCCGCGCGGCGAGCGAGCGTCGCCGCGGTCATACGGAACCCCTGGGTGAGCGCGGGCCCTTCGGCCGACCTGTCGAGGGAGCAGAGCCACATAGCCCCGGTGCTCGCGAAGTTGCTGACCGACCGGCTCGTCGCTTCCCTCGGTGGTGTGGACGAGATCGAGTCGTTCGGCAAGGCCGCCATCGTCGGCACGTCGGGCGAGATCGAGCACGCGGGGGCGCTCATCCACACCCCGTACTTCGGCAACCTGGTCCGGGAGTTCCTCCAGGGCGAGTCGATCATCTGCTTCGCCGACACGCGGGCCGAGGCGGGCGAGACGCTGATCGTCCCGCTCTGGCACAAGACACACGCCTCGACGCGCAGTCACTACCAGACCATCAGCGCCCGCGTCTCGGACGCCCCGCGTGCGGACGAGATCGTCGTCATCGCGGCCGCGTCGACGGGGCCGCGCCCGCACCCCCGCATCGGGGACCGTATGACCGACCCCGTCGTCACCACCGAAAGCCTGGAGGTTGTTCCCTCATGAGCGTCCGCAAGATCGTGACCGTCGTCGAGGAGATCCGCACCGAAGGCGGCCGCGAGGTCGATCGCCCCGCGAGGGTCGCCGTCGTCGCGGCGGTGATCGAGAACCCCTGGGCCGGCCAGGGATTCGTCGAGGACCTCGCTCCCGGCATCGACGCGAACGCCTCCGACCTCGGCGGGCTGCTGGCCCCCGCGGTACTCGACGCCCTGGACGCTCCCGCCGAGGCGTACGGCAAGGCGGCCGTCGTCGGCCTGGACGGCGAGATCGAGCACGGCTCGGCACTGATCCACACGCTCAAGTTCGGCGACCACTTCCGCAAGGCCGCGGGCGCCACCACCCTGCTGCCCGCCATCGAGAAGCGCGGGCCCGCCGGCGTCGTCTTCGACATCCCGCTGAAGCACATCACCGACGCCACGATCCGTTCGCACCACCAGACCATCGAGGTCCGCATCACCGACGCCCCCCACCCGAACGAGATCGTCATCGCGCTCGCCGCCGCGGCCCAGGGGCGCCCCCAGCAGCGTCTGGCGCCGCTCTCCACCGAGCAGTAGGCGCACATGAGCAGGCCGACCATAGTGCTGCTGCACGGTGTCGGGCTCGACCACACCATGTGGGAGCCCTCCGTCGCGCTCCTGACCGACCGGTTCACCGTGATCGCCCCCGACCTTCCGGGCCACGGCACTCGCCCGCCGGTGAACGACGGGGTGACACTCGCGGACCTGGCCGAGGGGATCGTCGGCGAGATTCCGGCAGGCTCGCACCTGGTCGGATTCTCACTCGGCGCGCTCGTCGCCCAGCACGTGGCACTGCACCGCCCGGAGCTGCCGGCCACGCTGACCTCGGTGAGCTCGGTCTGTCGGCGCACGGCCGAGGAGCGGGCGTCCGTCCTCGCCCGACTGCGCACCGCCGAGGCCGACTTCCCGGCGAGTACCGCCGCGTCCCTGAAGCGGTGGTACGCCGGCACCGACGTCGCCCCCGACCGGGTGGCCGACACCAAGGCCACGCTGCGTGCCAACGACGTCCGGTCCTTCCTCAACTGCTACCGCGTGTTCGCCACCGCGGACGCCGAACTCGCTCCGGACCTGGGCACCATCGGCATACGCGCACTGGCGGTGACGGGTGAGAACGATCCCGGGTCCACCCCGGAGATGACCCTCCGGCTCGCTTCGGCGCTTCCCGACTGCCGTGCGGTGGTCATCCCTCGGGCCCGTCACATGCTGCCCGTCGAGCGCCCGGAGGCGTTCGTCGACTCCCTCACCACCTTCATCGGAGAGTGCGCACATGTCTGACCTCACCACGTTGCAGCACTTCGTCGGCGGGACGTGGGTCGAGCCCGCCTCGGGTGAGTACTTCGAGAGCACCAACCCGGCCACGCGCGAGGTCCTCTACCGGGCCGCGCGCGGGAACGCCACCGACATCGCGCGGGCCGTGGCAGCCGCGAGAGAGGCGTTCGAGGACCCGCGCTGGCGCGACCTCAGCCAGACACGGCGTGGACACCTGCTGCGGCGCCTGGGCGATCTGATCGCCGAGAACGCCGAAGACCTGGCCCGCACGGAGACGAAGGACAACGGCAAACTGCTGCGCGAGATGCGCGGGCAACTGGCCGCCCTGCCGGAGTACTACCACTACTACGCCGGGCTGGCCGACAAGATCCACGGTGATGTCATCCCCACCTCCGACCGCCAGGTGCTGAACTACACGGCCCGGGAGCCTCTCGGTGTCGTCGGAGCCATCACGCCCTGGAACTCTCCGCTGACGTTGACCAGCAGCAAGCTGGCGCCCGCGCTCTGCGCAGGCAACACCGCCGTGATCAAGCCCTCGGAGTACACCTCGGCCTCGGTGCTCAAGCTCGCCGAGCTGGCGCTCGAAGCGGGATTCCCGCCGGGCGCGGTGAACGTCGTCACCGGGTTCGGCGCCGAGGCCGGGCAGGCCCTGGTCGACCACCACGACCTGGCGAAGATCTCCTTCACCGGCAGCACGGCGACCGGGGCGCGCATCGCCGCGGCGACCGCGAGCCGGTTCATCGGCTCGACGCTCGAACTCGGCGGCAAGTCGCCCAACATCGTCTTCGAGGACGCGAACGTCCCGAACGCGGCGATGGGTGTCGTCGCCGGTATCTTCGCCGCCGCGGGACAGACGTGCATCGCCGGCAGCCGGGTGTTCGCGCACAGGTCCGTCTACGACGAGCTCCTCGAGCGGGTCGCGGAACGCGCCAGGACCATCCGTATCGGCGACCCGCTGGACGAGAAGACCGAGCTCGGTCCGCTGGCCTTCGAAGGCCAGCGGGACAAGGTGGCCGGGTACGTCGACCTCGGACGCGACGAAGGCGCCCGGGTGCTGACCGGTGGCCGGGCCACCGACGGCGGTCTCGGCGGCTACTTCTACGAACCCACCATCCTCGTGGACGTCGACAACGGCATGCGCGTCGTACGTGAGGAGATCTTCGGCCCCGTCGCTGCGATCATGCCGTTCGACACCGAGGACGAGGTCGTGCGCCTGGCGAACGACACCGAGTACGGTCTCGCGGCCGGCGTCTGGACGACGAACCTCGCACGGGCGCACCGGATGGCGGCGCGGCTGGACGCAGGAACCGTCTGGGTCAACACCTACCGCGCCATGTCCCCGATGTCACCGCGGCAGGGCTTCAAGACCAGTGGCGTGGGCGTCGAGCACGGCATCGAGACGATCAAGGACTACACCCGGCTCAAGAGCGTCTGGATCAACACGAGCGAGGAGCCCGTGGCCGACCCGTTCACCATGCGGAGCTGACATGCCACAGGTCACCATCACCCTCGCCGAGGGCCGCACCCCGGCGCAGATCCGGGACCTGATGCACGAGGTGCACGCCGCGGTCCTTCGCACCGCGAACACCCGGCCCGAGTACATCCGGGTCGTCGTCCACGAGGTGCCCAGGGCGCACTGGGCCACCGGTGACGTCACCCTCACCGAGATGGACGCCGCCCGCGCCTTGGCCCCCACAGCAGACGAGGAGCAGTCATGAGGTTTTCGTTGTTCGTGCACATGGAGCGCTGGGACGAGGAGGTCAGCCACCGCCAACTCTTCGAGAACCTCTCCGAACTGGCCCTGATGGCCGAGGCCGGCGGGTTCGGCACGGTGTGGATCGGGGAGCACCACGCGATGGAGTACACGATCTCCCCGAGCCCGATGCCGCTGCTCGCGCACCTGGCCGCGAAGACCTCGACCATTCGCCTGGGTGCCGGGACCGTCATCGCCCCGTTCTGGCACCCGCTCAGGGTCGCCGGCGAATGCGCGCTGCTCGACGTCATCAGCAATGGCCGCATGGAGGTCGGACTCGCCCGGGGCGCCTACCAGTTCGAGTTCGACCGGCTGGCGGGCGGGCTGCCGGCCGCCGACGGCGGAAAGCATCTGCGTGAACTCGTCCCGGCCGTCCGGGCCCTCTGGCATGGCGACTACGCCCACGACGGCGAGATATGGCAGTTCCCGACGTCGACCAGTGTGCCCAAGCCGGTGCAGCAGCCCACCCCACCCATGTGGATCGCCGCTCGCGACCCCGCCTCCCACGACTTCGCCGTGGCCCAGGGGTGCAACGTCATGGTCACCCCGCTGATGAAGGGCGACGAGGAAGTCGCCGAACTCAAGGAGAAGTTCGACACCGCGGTGGCGAACCATCCCGAGGTGCCGCGCCCCGAGCTGATGGTCCTGCGCCACACACATCTCCACTCCCCCGACGAGCCCGAGGGCTGGCGCCCGGCAGCGGAGGCGATCAACCGCTTCTACCGGACCTTCGACGCCTGGTTCGGCAACAAGACCACGCCACGGAACGGGTTCCTCGCCCCCAGTCCGGAGTCGAAGTTCGAGGACCGGCCGGAGTTCCGGCCGGAGTCGCTGCGCAGGACCGCCATGATCGGGACGCCTGCCGAGGTCATCGAGCGACTTCGCGCCTATGAGGCACTCGGCGTCGACGAGTACAGCTTCTGGATCGACACCAGCATGTCGCACGACGAGAAGCGCACGTCGCTGGAGCTGTTCATCAAGGAAGTCATACCGGCCTTCCAGTGACCAAGTTCCAGTGACCAAGTGATCCTCTGCGTCCGTTCCATGTACACGTGTACGTTTGTACGTACTCAGTCGGGGGGTGTTGCCCGCCCTGTCGCGTTCGCGTGAAAGAGCACGTACTTCATGGACCTTGGCACGCGCCGCCGCCGAGCGGCACTGTTCCTCTTCTTCCTCATACCCGGCCTGTCGATCTCGTCCTGGGTGACCCGGACACCCGACATCAGGGACCAACTCGGCGCCTCGACCGCGCAGATGGGGATCATCCTGTTCGGACTGTCCGTCGGCTCCATGATCGGGATTCTCAGCTCCGGAACACTCGTCGCCCGGTTCGGCACCCGGCCCGTCATGGGCGCCGGCACACTGCTGGTCATCCTCAGCATGGGGATCATCGGCGGTGGATCGATGCTCTCCTCCGCGCCCACCGTCACCGCCGGTCTGCTCCTCTTCGGTGCCGGCATGGGCGGAGGAGAGGTCGCGATCAACATCGACGGCGCCGAGGTCGAACAGATCACAGGGCGGACCGTACTGCCCACGCTGCACGGCTTCTTCAGCCTGGGCACCGTCGTGGGAGCCGCGCTCGGCATCCTGTCCACGGCCGTCGCCTTCCCGGTGCAGTGGCACCTGGCAGCCGTCGCCGCCGTCACGACAGCGATGTTCTTCCCTGCCTACCGTGCCATCCCTGACGCCGTGGGCAAGACCCGGGGCGAGGACCTGCCCGCTGAGACCAGTGACGCTCCGGACCAGGCGAAGGTCCGGAAGGACCGGCGGCTGCTCCTGATCGGTGGCATCATCCTGGCCATGGCCCTGGCCGAGGGGTCCGCGAACGACTGGCTGCCTCTGATCATGGTCGACGGTCACGGCGTGGATCCCGCCCTGGGCTCAGCCATCTACACGGGCTTCGCCGCGGCCATGACCATCGGCCGTTTCGCCGGCGGAGTCTTCATCGACCGCCTCGGCCGCACCCTCGTGGTCCGGGCCAGTGCCATCTCCGCGACCCTCGGAATCGCCCTTGTCGTCTTTGCCGACTCCGCTGCCCTGGCCGGAGCCGCCGTCCTCTTCTGGGGCTTGGGAGCCTCGCTCGGTTTCCCCCTGACCCTCTCGGCCGCCGGTGACTCCGGCCCCGACCCTGCCGCGCGTGTCAGCCTCGTGGCGAAGATCGGCTACGTCGCGTTCCTCGTCGGCCCGCCCAGCCTCGGTTTCCTCGGCGACCACTACGGCCTTCGCCTCGCCATGATCGTCGTACTCGCCTTCACCGCCGTGGCGATCTTCCTCGCTCCCGCTGTCGGCTCCCGCCCCGCTGTGGCCACACCCGCCCCCGACTCCGACTCCGACTCCACAGTCCGGTCCAGGAGCTCGTAGGTCGTTGCAGCACTGTTGACCCCGGAGCCACCCTGTAGAAAATGAAGTCAGTTCAAATCAGGGTGCCGAACGATGGGGCTGAGTGCGTATGCCGGAGCACCGGACGGTCGATCTGTTGGTCATCGGGGCGGGTATGGCCGGGCTGACCGCCGGCGCGAGAGCCGTACGCGACGGACTGTCCGTCGTGGTCGTCGAGATCGGCGACGACGTCGGGGGGTCCGCGCGCTACGCGGGCTACGCCTGGACCGCCCCGAGTCACGACGTAATGGAGCAGCAGAACCCGGACGGAGATGCCTCACTCAAGCGCGCCCTGGTGGGCCGCTTCGACGACGGCATCGCATGGATCCGGAGCACCGGCGTCGAAGCCAAGGACGCCCAGCCCATCCTCAGCTTCGGCCGGGGGCACCAGTTCGACACCCATCACTACGTCGACACCTGCCGCCGCATCATCGTCGAGGCAGGTGGCGAACTCCTGATGACCACCGATACCGAGCGCCTCCTCGTGGAGGACGGGGCCGTGACCGGAGCGGAACTCGTCGCGAGCGACGGCACACGACGCACGGTGCACGCCACGTCGACGCTCCTGGCCACCGGGGGTTTCCAGGGGGACAGGACCCTTCGCAACAAGCTCGTCCACCCCCACGCCGACCGCATGGAACTGCGCTCCAACCCCCACAGCCGCGGGGCCGGCTACCGCCTCGCGACCGCTGCCGGGGCGGCGACCGGGTCACCGGGTGCCGGCTTCTACGGGCATCTGATCCCCAGCGGCATCCCGTTCGCCGACCCCGCGGACTTCGTCGATCTGTCGCTCTACTACAGCGAGCACGCCCTGCTGTTCAACCTTCGCGGCGAGCGGTTCACCGACGAGACCCTGGGCGACCACCTGACGACGATGGCGCTGATGGAACAGCCCGAGAACCGCGGGCTTCTCATTGCCGACGCCCGCGTCTTCCGCGAGTGGGTGGTGGGCTCGTACGTGAAGGGAGCGGTCGCCGTCGACAAGTTCGCGCTGGCCGCGAAACGGGGCGGCCGGGTGGGTGTCGCCGACGACCTCGACGAACTCGACTGCCTCCCGGAGGAGTGGGGATACGACGGGCAGGCCATCCGCGCGGCCGTCGGCCAGTTCAACGCTCGGGCGGCCGCGGGGGAGGAACCGGTGCCGGGCCGCCGACTCGACCGGATGCCACTCGACGAACCGCCCTACTACGTCATCGAGGCGGTACCGGCCATCACCTTCCCGTTCCACGGGATCCGCATCGACGAGCGGGCACGGGTGCTGCGCGAGGACGGCGCGCCCGTGGCAGGACTTCTCGCCGCCGGTTCGGACACCGGAGGGCTGTGGTACCGGGCCTACGCGGGTGGGATCGCGTCGGCCCTCGTGTTCGGACTCACGGCGGCCGGGACCGCGACGGTTCACGCGCAGCCACACAGGCAGAACCCATGCGATTGACGGGCTCCAACGCGGGCCATGGACGAGGGAACGTCCACATGATACAAGTTCAGTTCATGGACCAGATGCGCACCGGGGCCGGGGCGGTCCACCCGCTGCGGCCAGGCGCGGTGACGATCGGCCGTGAGATCCGGCCGATCGCGTATCCCCGCGGCGAGGTCCGGGCGTCGGACTTTCGCGTCGCCGAGGTCGAGGTCGGAAAGCCGCGACCGGGCGAGGTACTGGTCCGGAACACATGGACGTCCGTCGATGCCGCTCTCCGGCTGCGGCTCCGGGAGAAGGCGCCACCGGGATACTTTCCGGCCTTTCCCCTCGACGAGCCGATGGACGGGATCATGACCGTCGGAGAGGTCGTCGAGTCCCGCGCCGACGGATTCGCCCCCGGCGACACGGTGTGGCACGCCTCCGGCTGGCGCGACTACGCGGTCGTCGACGCGGAGAGCCGAGCTCTCGGCGGTGTAGGTACGCTCACGAAGCTCGACGTACACATCGCACCGCCACAGGCCCACCTCGGTGTACTCGGATCAGGCGGCCTCACCGCCTACGCCGGCCTCTTCCATGTCGCGGACCTCCGTGACGGGGACGTGGTCTGGGTCTCCGCCGCGGCCGGCGCCGTGGGCAGCCTTGTCGCACAGATGGCGAAGATCCGCGGGCATCGCGTCATCGGCAGCGCCGGCTCCGACGAGAAAGTGCGCTACCTCCTGGAGGAACTCGGTCTGGACGCCGCCTTCAACTACAAGTGCGGCGCCCTCCCCGACCTGCTGCGCGAGGCGGCTCCGGGCGGGATCGACGTGTACTTCGACAACGTCGGCGGTGACCATCTCCAGGCCGCTCTCGGCGCACTTCGGAGGTCGGGCCGCATCGCGATCTGCGGCATGATCTCGGAGTACGGGACGGAGGAGCCGCCGCACGGCCCGACAAACCTCATGCTGGCGGTGACGAAGGGCCTGACGATTCGCGGCTTCCGCGGCAGTGACCACACCCACCTGCTGCCTGAGATGCGACGGCAGATGGGCGCATGGGTCCGCGAAGGCCGCCTCCACTACCGCGAGACGATCGTCGACGGGCTGACACAGGCGCCGGCGGCGTTGGCGGCCCTCCTACGGGGCGACAACACCGGCAAGACACTTGTGCGGATCGACGGCGCCCCCCATCGTGAGAACGCCGACGGCTGAGCAGGCACTGCAGAGCGCCCTGGGGCCTCAAAAGATGAATTGAAATAAGTTCAGTGCACTCTCATGGTCGGCCGCACGACCGGACCTTCGCCATCCCATGACATGGGCCGACACCCCCGTTGCCGCGACATATCCGCATGAACATAGCGGTGCCTTCATGTACACAATGCACGCTTCCCCGCGCCGCCCCCCACCCTCACTCACTTGCGCAACCTATTGCCTAACCTAGTTCAGTTTGGTAACTTTCCCGCAATCTCGACCACCCCGCCACCCCCCAGCGCGCAGGCCGCTCGGGTGTACCGGGTTCGGCCGGGAGCCGGTTTCAGGTAAGGAGCCGCGAATGAGATCAGATCCGCGACGGCGCGGGACGTTGCTCATACTGCTGTCCATCACCACCCTGCTCGTCGCCGCATGCGGCGGCGGCAACGACAACGCCGAGTCCAAGGTCGTGCCCGCCTCGGCGGGCATGGACGAACTCGTCGCCGCAGCGAAGAAAGAAGGACAGGTCACCGTCTACTCGGCCCAGGATCTGACCTCCCTCAACAACCTCGCGAAGGCCTTCGAGGCCAAGTACCCGGGGATCGACGTCAAGACCGTACGAGGCGTCGACGGGGACCTCGGAGTGAAGGTCGAGACGGAGTTCAACTCCGGCAAGGGCATCGCCGACATGTATGTCAGCGCGAGCCTGTCCTGGGTGAAGCCACAGGCCGAGGCCAAGCGGTTCCTGGCTCCGACCGGTCCCGAACTGACCGGCAAGGGCGACTACGACACCAAGAAGTACGTCCACAAGGGCAACTACTTCGAGACCAACTCAGCGGTGCTCACCTTCGGCTGGAACACCAAGCTCTATCCCAAGGGGCTCACCGACTATCCGGACCTGCTCGACCCGAAACTCAAGGGCGGCAAGATCGGCGTCATCGAGCCGACGGCACCCTCGATCGTGGACTTCTACCTGTGGCTGGAGGAGACGTACGGCGCCGACTTCGTGAAGAAGCTGGCCGCCCAGAAGCCGCGCATCTACCCCAGCTCCCTGCCCATGGGTGAGGCGATGCAGTCCGGCGAGATCGCCGCCGGCAGCTTCGTCGCACCGATCGCGCTCGACCCGGCCAAGAAGAAGGGTGCGCCCGTCGACTACCGCATGCCGCCGAACGGGGCATGGGGTGCCCGCTACTACGGGATGGTGCTGAGCACCGCCCCGCACCCCAACGCCGGCCAGCTGTTCGCCAACTTCATGGTGACCGCCAAGGGCCAGGAACTGATCACACCGTCGGCCGGCTCGGTGCTGCCCAAGGTCCCCGGCACGGTGATCACCAACGACAAGGTACGGATCCAGGATCCGGCCAAGCTCACACCGGATGCCGTGTCCGCGTACCAGAAGAAGTGGAAGTCCCTGTTCCAGTAGCGGCAGTGGCGGCCGGCCTCTGCCAGGAACCGTGCACAGCAGTGTGGGCACCCACGCCGACGGGTGCCCACTCTCACCTGATCTTTGGATGTGAGGAGTCCCCCGTGTCCCACGTGCGCATCGAGGGTCTGACCAAAAGGTTCGCCGGCAAGCCGCCGGCCATCGCCGTGGACGACCTGTCGCTGGAGATCGAACCGGGCGAGTTCATCGTTCTGCTCGGCCCCAGCGGCTGTGGGAAAACCACCACTCTGCGCTGTCTGGCCGGTCTGGAGACACCCGACGAGGGGCGTATCTCGCTCGGCGACCAGACGGTGCTGGACGCACACGGGAAGATCAACCTCCCTCCCAACAAACGCCGGATCGGGATGGTGTTCCAGTCGTACGCGCTCTGGCCGCACATGACGGTGCGCCGCAACATCGGATATCCGCTGCGGACCCGGCGGGTGGCCCGCGAGCAGGCGCGCACACGGATCGAGGAGGCGGCGGAGCTGGTGGACTGCTCCGCCCTGCTCGATCGCTATCCGGCGCAGCTCAGCGGCGGCCAGCAGCAGCGGGTCGCCCTGGCCCGTGGTCTGGCCGCGCAGCCCGACCTGGTGCTCTTCGACGAGCCGCTGAGCAACCTCGACGCCCGGCTGCGCGACCAGGTGCGCGCCCAGTTGCACGAGCTGCACGCACGGCTGGGCTTCACGGCCGTGTTCGTCACCCACGACCAGAGCGAGGCACTGGCGCTCGGCGACCGCCTGGCCATCATGAGGGCGGGGCGGATCGAGCAACTCGGCACACCGGAACGGGTCTTCGAGGAACCGGCCACCGAGTACGTCGCCGGGTTCATCGGCATGTCGAACCGGCTTCCGCTCCGGCGGCAGGGCGAAGGATGGGGACTCGCCGACCAACCGGGCACCGATGACCCATCGGGCGCGGCGGGCCAGACAGGCACGGCGGGCCAACCGGGCGCGACGGGCCAGGCCGTGGCCCACGAGCTCCCCGTGCCCCGCTCGCACAGCGAGATCTCCGCGCGGCTGCGCCCCGACGACCTTCGGCTCTGTCCGGCCGAGGAGGAACCGCCGGACCACGGCGTCGGCCTCCCCGCGGAGGTCGTCGACGCGCAGTTCGGCGGGCGCCACATGGACGTGGTCGTCACGGTCGCGGGCAACCGTCTGCACGCCCGCGCGCCCCTGACCGGCAAGCCCTGGGCCCGAAGTCTGTCGCGCGGACAGCGGGTGACCGCGTGGTTCGCCAAGGACGCCGCCATCTACTACGACGCCGACGGAGTACGAACAGCCACGCACGCGCCCGCCGCCGCAGTGGGGGCGTGAGGACCGTGACCGCACCCGCCGTACCCGCGCCCGCCCCCACGACGACACCGCCGCACCCGGCCCCTGCGCACCCGACGGCGCTGACCCGTGTACGACGCCATCTGCCACGGTTCGGCGCGCTCGTCTTCCTCCTCGCCATCGGCTACCTGGTGATCGCTCCGCTGGTGGGCCTGCAACGGCTGGCCTTCGAGGACGACGCCCGTGGCTACAGTGCCGCCTTCGACGACCCGGACATGGCGGCCACGCTGGTCAGGACGGCCGGTCTGGCGCTGGGCTCACTGGCCATCGCACTCGTCCTCGGGACGTTCCTGGCCTGGGCCGCGACCCGGCTGCCGCCCCGGTTGCGACTGCTGCGCGTCCTGCCCATCCTGCCCATCGTCGTGCCGGCCGTGGCGGCGGTGACCGGATGGGCGTTCCTGTTCTCGCCCCGCCCCGGCTACCTCAACGCGGCCCTGCGCACCCTGCCGTGGTGGAACCACCTCGACGAGGGTCCCGTCGACATCTACACGCTCCCGTGGATCGTGCTCATCACCGGCTTCGGGCTGACCGCCTTCGTCTACCTGTTCGTCAGCGCCGGATTCGGCAACATCAACGCGGAGCTGATCGAGGCGGCGCAGGTCAACGGGTCGTCGGCCGCCGGGGTGTTCTTCCGGGTGACGCTGCCGCTGCTGCGCCCGACCCTGGTGTACGGCGGGTTCGTGGCGCTGCTGCTGGGACTCGGCCAGTTCACGGGCCCCCTGCTGCTCGGCAGGAACAACGGCATCGACGTCCTCACCACCGACATGTACGTCGCCGTGTCGCAGAGCCCGGTCGACTACGGCAGGGCCGCCGCGATCGGCTCACCGCTGCTGCTCCTCGGCATCGCCGTCGTCCTCTTCCAGAAGGTGATCCTCGGCGACCACAGCCGCTTCGTCACACACGGCGGCAAGGCGTTCCGGTCCGGCGGGCGGCCGTCGTGGGTGGCGGTCACCGGCATCGTCCTCTACGGCCTGGTGGCGCTGGCGCTGCCGCTGGGCGCGCTCGTGGTGGTGTCGCTCTCCGCCTTCTGGAGCGGGAGGATCACACCGAGCGGGTTCACGCTCGACAACTTCCGGCGCGTGTTCCAGGAGTCGGGGATCACCGACGCGATCGTCAACAGCCTCACCACGTCGGTCATCTCCGTCGCCATCGCGCTGCCACTCGGCTTCGTCGCCGCCTCGCTGCTGCTCAAGGGGCGCCGGTTCCGCGTCATCCGGGCCGCGGTCGACTTCATCGTGGCGATGCCCCTCGGCATCCCGGCGGTGGTCTTCGGCGCCGGCTTCCTGCTGACGTACAGCCGCGAGCCGTTCATCCTGTACGGCACCCGAACGGTGATCGTCCTGGTGTACGTGACGCTGATGCTGCCCTTCGCCACCCGGATGCAGTTGTCCGGGATGGTGTCGCTGGGCGACACGTACGTCGAGGCGTCGCGGACCAGCGGGGCGGGCGCGCTGCGCACCACCACCGAGATCGTGCTGCCCCTGCTGCGCCCCACGATCGCGGGTGCCGCGGCGCTGATGTTCGTGCTGCTCACCCACGAGTTCACCGCGTCGCTGCTGGTACGGGCACCCACGACGCAGGTCATGGGCACCATTCTGTTCGACTACTGGTCCAACGGCTCCTATCCGCTGGTCGCCGCCATCGCGCTCGTCATGACGCTGGTGACGTCGGCGGGCGTCTTCGTGGCCATGTGGGCCGCGGGCTCCGACATCTTCGAGAAGCTGTGAGCGGGGGGACGGGTATGGGCATGGGCTCGCTCGACGGGAAGACGGTCCTCGTCACGGGCGCCGGCCAGGGTATCGGACAGGCGATCGCCGTGGAGATGGCGCGGCAGGGCGCGGCGGCGGTCGCGGTCGCCGACCGGAACGAGGCGACCGCGAAGGGTACGGCCGACCTGGTACGCACCGCCGGGGCCGAGGCGGAGGCGATCGTGTGCGACTTGCGCGACCGTGACCGGATCGAGGCGATGGTGGCCCGGACGGCGGAACGGTTCGGCGGGCTGGACGTCCTCGTCAACAACGCCGGCGTGATCGAATCCGCGCTGGTGGACCGGCCGGAGGACCGCGCGGTCGACACGCTGCCCGAAGAGGTCTGGGACGCGGTCTACGAGGTCAACCTCAAGGCCGTCTGGCTCACGACGAAGTTCGCCGCGCCACACCTGCGGCACTCCACGCGCGGTCCCGCGATCGTCAACACGGCCTCGGTGTCGGGGCTCACCGGTTTCCCCCTGGCTCCGGTCTACGGCACCACCAAGGCGGGTGTCATCCACCTCACCAAGGTCACGGCCGTCGACCTGGCGCCGGTGCGCTGCAACTGCTTCTGCCCCGGTGTCATCGAGACGCCCCTGGCACGGGACTTCTTCGAGGCCGCCGACGACCGCGACGCCATGGAACGGGAGCTGACCGCGCCGCAACTCGTCCGGCGGCTCGGACGGCCGGAGGAGGTGGCGAGGCTTGCCTGCTTCCTGGCCTCGGACGACGCCGCGTTCATCACCGGCAGCTCGTACGTCATCGACGGTGGCGCGCTCGCGTGGCGCGGGGTCAAGGACTGAACTCCACGGGATCGAGAGGGGCCGTATGGCCATCGAGTTCGACATCGACCGGCAGGTGGCCGACATCGCGCGGCGGACCACCGACCTGGTCCGGGACACGGTTCTGGCGGCGGAGGAGGGCTGCCACGGGGACGTGCACGCGGGCCCCGAACCACTGCGGCGCGCCTTGCAGGAGGCGGCCCGGGCGGCAGGAGTGTTCGCTCCCCATGTCTCGCACCGGTGGGGCGGGCTCGGCCTGGATCTGCGGGGTCAGGCGGTCGTCTTCGAGGCCGCGGGATACTCGCTGCTGGGCCCCCTGGCCCTCAACTGCGCCGCGCCCGACGAGGGCAACATGCATCTCCTCGAAGCGGTCGCCACCGAGGAACAGAAGAACCGTTTTCTCGCGCCTCTCGCGGCCGGGGAGACACGGTCGTGCTTCGCGATGACCGAGCCCTCCCCCGGGGCCGGCTCCGACCCGCGGGCGCTGGCCACGACGGCGGTCCGGGCCCCGGGTGGCTGGCGGATCAACGGCCGCAAGTGGTTCATCAGCGGCGCCGACGGAGCCGCGTTCGCGATCTGCATGGCGCGCACCAGCGGCGAGCCCGGCGACCCGGGCGGGGCCACCATGTTCCTGGTCGGTTCCGACAATCCGGGCATGAAGGCGGTCAGGAACATCTCCACCCTCGACCGGGCCCTGTTCGCCGGTCACAGCGAACTCGCCTTCGACGACTGCGAGGTACCCGACGAGGCGGTGCTCGGCGAGGTCGACAAGGGATTCGCGTACGCGCAGGTGCGTCTCGGGCCCGCAAGGCTGACCCACTGCATGCGGTGGCTCGGAGTGGCCCGCCGGGCGCAGGACATCGCCCTGGACCGCGCTGCGCGACGTACGGCCTTCGGGGGCCCTCTGGCGGAACTCGGCATGGTGCAGCAGCAGTTGGCCGACTCGGAGATCGACATCGAGACGAGCCGGGCGGTGCTCTGGCGTGCCTGCTGGGAACTCGACCAGGGCAGGCCCGGCGCCCAGCTCACCTCCGTCGCGAAGACCTTCGTGTCCGAGGCCGTGGGCCGGGTAGTGGACCGGGCGGTCCAGATCTGCGGGGCGCTCGGCATCTCGGAGGACACCCCGCTGGCCGCCCTCTACCGGGAGGTCCGGCCGTTCCGTGTGTACGACGGGCCGTCGGAGACCCACCGGTGGGCCATCGCCAAACGCGCGGTCCGGGCCGCACGCGAGCGACAGGGCGCGGTGCGGTGACGGCCACCGGTGACCCCACCGTGGCCGGGGTGGACCTGCGGGCGCTGGGCCTCTTCTTCGAGCGTGAGGTCCCGGACTGCGCGGGTCCGCTGGAGGTCCGTCCGCTGCTCGGCGGGCGCTCGAATCTCACGTACTTCGTCACCGACGGCACGCACCGCTGGGTGCTGCGCAGGCCGCCGCTGGGCACGCTCACGCCGACCGCGCACGACATGGACCGCGAGTACCGCGTCATGGCCGCTCTGGCCGGCACGGGGGTCCCGGTGCCGCGGACCGTGGTCTCCTGCGCCGACGAGTCCGTGATCGGCGTACCGTTCACCGTCGTCTCCTTCGTCGACGGGACCGTGCTGCGGGACGGCGAGCAGGCGGCCGAGGTGTCCGCCGAGGACGCGCGGCGCTGCTCCGAGGCGCTGGTCGACCAACTGGCCGCGCTGCACACCGTCGACCCGTACGGGATCGGGCTCGGCGGGTTCGGGCGGCCGGCCGGGTACCTGGAGCGGCAGGTGCGGCGGTGGCGCGGCCAGTGGGACCTGGTCGCCACCCGCGAGCTGCCCGAACTGGACGCGCTGCACGGGAAGTTGGTACGCGCACTGCCCATGGTGCGGGACGACGGTGCCCTCCCTGCGGTCCTGCACGGGGACTACCGGCTCGACAACGTCATCCTCGACGACGGCGATCCCGGGCGGATCGCCGCGATCGTCGACTGGGAGATGGCCGCGCTGGGCGATCCGCTCGCCGACCTCGGCCTGCTCCTCGTCTACTGGGACCCGGCGTGCGAGCCGGTCCTCGGCCAGGGGCACGTCCCGGCGGCCAACCCGGGCTTCCTCTCCGCAGGGGAGCTGACGCGACGGTACGCGGTACGGTCCGGCCGCGATGTCTCCGCGCTGCCCTTCCACCGGGCCCTCGGCTACTTCAAGCTGGCGGTCATCGCGGAGGGCGTCCATGCCCGCCACCGCGCCGGGCGCACCGTCGGCCCCGGCTTCGACCGGGTCGGTTCGGCGGTGCCCGCGCTGCTGCGCTCCGGCCTGTCGGTCGATGTCCGGCCCACCTGAGACCCACGAGAAGGGATGTGAGGAGCGGTGAGGGAAACCCGGCTCACGGGGAAGGTGGCGCTGGTGACCGGTGCCACCGGAGGCATCGGGGAGGCGATCGTGCGTCGGCTGGCCGCCGAGGGCGCGACCGTCGTGGTCACCGATCTCGACTCGGAGACTTGCGAGAAACTGGCCGGTGAGCTGCCGGGCGGTGCCGTGGGGCTGCGCCTGGACGTCACCGACGAGACGGCCTGGGAGACGCTCGTCGCCCAGGTCACCGACCGCCTGGGCGGTCTGTCGGTGCTGGTCAACAACGCGGGGATCGCCGCGATGGGCACCGTGGAGACCGAGACCCAGGAGACCTGGGACCGGGTGATCGGCGTGACGCAGACCGGCGTGTGGCTCGGCATGAAGCACGGCGGCCCGGCCATCGAGCGCTCCGGCGGCGGCTCCATCGTCAACATCGCCTCGATCTTCGGTACGGTCGGCGGCTTCGGCGCGCAGTTCTCGTACCACGCGGCCAAGGGCGCCGTACGGCTGATGACCAAGAACGCCGCGCTGCACTGGGGCAAGCGCGGTGTGCGGGTCAACTCGCTGCATCCCGGCTTCATCGAGACGCCCCTGTCCCGGGAGTTGTGGCGGGGCACGCCCCGGCTGACCGCGATGATCGAGGGCACCCCGCTCGGCCGGCTGGGCACGACCGAGGAGGTGGCGGCCGCGGTGGCGTTCCTCGCCTCGGACGACGCGGGCTTCATGACCGGCTCGGAGCTCTACGTCGACGGGGGCTGGACGGCGCGCTGAGGTTACACAGACGCCTGGGTCGGGACCGATGCGCCGTCGTCGGTGCCGACCCCGGCGCCGGGGACGCACCGTGCGTACCGGTTCACGTCGTCCTCGCAGGCGCGGCTGGCTTCGCCGCGGGCCACGAGGACGTCCAGGTGGGCCGCTGTCTCGTTGACGGCCAGCATCTGGTTGAACGGGTTCAGGTCCTCGAACGGCACCTTCCGCCGGGTCCACCCCAGCTCCTGGGCCACGGCGTGGGCGTCGAGGGTCCGCGCGCCGAGGACGGCGAGCGTCTCCGCGAGCCGGTCGTCGTGGTGGGCCAGCAGCTCCGCGGCCCTGCGGTGGACGCTGTCACCGACGGGTCCGTGCGCGGGCAGCAGGGTCGCATCGGCGAGCGTGGTCATGAGGTGCAGTGAGGTCAGGTAGTCGCCCAGCGGCAGTCCGGGGCCGTCGCCCAGCTCGAAGCCGATGGACGGGGTGATGTGCGGCAGCACATGGTCCCCGGAGAACAGCAGTCCCCGTGCCTCGTCGAGGTAGACCACATGGCCCCGGGTGTGGCCGGGTGTCGGTACGACCCGCAGGGTCCGGTCCCCGAACCGCAGTTCCTCGGCCTCCAGCCAGCGGTCGGGCGCCTCCCATACGGCGGGGTCGAAGCCGCCGTGGTCCATCGCTTCGATGCGGTCCGCCAGTTCGAGGGCGCCTGCCCGGCGCAGCGTCCGCAGCGATCCGACGGGCTGGTCGGTGTGCAGCTCGCCGAGCAGTTCCAGGCCGCGCCGCTCACCGGAGCCGAGGTAGACGCGGGAGCCGAGCAGGCGGCGCAGATCCACGGCCTGGGTGTAGTGGTCGCGGTGGATGTGGGTGACCAGGATGTGGGTGATCTCGGCGAGGTCGTGGCCGAGACCGGCCAGTGCGTCCTCCAGTGCCTTGCGGGACTCGGGGATCGACCAGCCGCCGTCGATCAGCACCAGGCCGTCGTCCTCTTCCAGCACGTAGACGTTGACGGCCCGCAGTCCGTCCTCCGGCAGCGGGAGCGGCACGCGGTGCACCCCGGGCCGTACGGTCTGGGCTCCGCTCTGTGCCCACTGTCCACGGTCGAAACGGGTCGTCATACATCTCCCAGCTGAGGTGGTTCGGGTCGCTGATGTGAGAGTCGCGCGTGCAGGTCGCGGGCGAGTTCCCGGGCGCCCCCGCGGTCGAGCTTGCCGACCCTGGTCTGCGGCAACTCGCCCACGGTGAAGACGAACTCGGGCCACTTCGCCTTGGACAGGCCGACGCGTTCCAGGTGTCCGGTGATCTCGTCGAGGTCGAGGTCGACGTGGAGAGCGCCGGTGTCGTCCTCGGCCACGACGAGCACGGCCGGGCGTTCGCCGAGCAGGGGGTCCGGCACCGGTGCGACGCACACCCGGGCCACCTTCGGGTGGCTGGCGACGGCGCGTTCGATCTCGGTGATGTCGAGGTTGCGGCCGCCGCGGATGATGACGTCCTTCTCCCGGCCCATGACGGTGACGGTGCCGTCGTGAGCGGTCATCAGCAGGTCACCGGTGGGGAGGAAACCGTCCGGGGTGAGGGCCGGCGGCTCCACCTCGCCGTCGCGGGCGTAGCCGAGGAAGAGGGAGGGGCCCCGGACCTGGGCCTGTCCCGTCTCCCCGGGGCCCAGGACGGTTCCGTCGGCGGTGACCGCCCTCAGTTCGGTGCCGGGAAAGGGGCGGCCGTCCCGGCCGAGCCGGATGTCCTCCGGATCCTCGGGCCGTGGTGAGGTGTGTCCGAGGCACTCCGACATGCCGAAGACCCGCAGGATCCTCGTACCGAGCGACCGCTCGGCCCGGGCCAGGGCGCCCCGGTCCATGGGGCCGCCGCCCACTGTGATGGAGCGCACTCCTTCGAGCACCCGCGAGCCGGCCGCCGCCGAGCCCATCTGCAGGGCCATGGTCGGTACGCACATCGTCCACCGGGCGTGGTGCTCGGCCATCCGCTCCAGCACGGCGCCGGGGTCCCACCTGCCCGTCAGCACGAGCGGCCCGGCGAGCATGAGGGACATGCAGACTCCGAAGCAGTACGCGGCGGTGGAGGACAGCGGGACGAGGGCGGCGACCGCGTCGCCCGGCCGCAGGCCGTTGATGTCGCGGGTGCGGGAGCAGGCGTAGCGCAGAGCCGACTCCGACTGGACGACCCCCTTGGGGCGCCCGGTGGAACCGGAGGTGAAGCCGATGACGGCACCGCCGTTCCAGCGGGTGACGTCCCTCGGGCCGCGGGCGGACAGGACGGTCCAGCCGTCGAGCGCCTCGGCCGTCCACGCGGTCGGCAGGCCCGGCCCGTGCCACTCCCGCAGCGCCGACGGCTCGGCGATGACGACGTCCGGCCGGATGTCGTCCAGGGCCGCCTGGAACTCCGCGCTCGTGGTGTGCCGGTTCACCACGGCGAGTACGCCGCCGGTCATCCCCACGGCCAGGGTGGCCGCGACCGTACGCCACGAGTTGTCGGCCTGCGTCATGACCGTGCCGCCCGGGGTCCCGTCAGGGGTCATGGCCTCCGCGAGGGCGACCGCGCGGTCGAGGAGGTCACGGGCCAAGTGGTGTCCGTGGTCGTCGATGACGGCTGTGAAGTCGCTCTGTTCTGCCCGCTGCTGGAACTCCCGCACTGTCTGTCGCATCCCGCATCCCGCCCGCTTCCTCGCCTCGTCTCGCGAAAGTTCCTCGCCCCGTGTCGCGAAAGTTCCTCGCACCGACTCGCGAAAGTTCCTCGCCCCGTCGGCCGCGGTCAGCCCGCGTACATCTCCCGCTCGTCTCCCATGACGGCGATCCGGCGCCCCCGCATGTCGCCGACCTGGGCGACGGCCGCCGCCCACTCCGGGCTGTCCAGGGCTTTGCGCAGGTCCTCGGCGGTGTCGAACCCGAGGACCGAGAGCCCGTCCCATCCCTCGGAGCGCGGCTCCAGGGCCGCGTCGATCTCGGTGTGCCGCCAGGAGCGCAGTCCGGGCAACCGTTTGGTCAGTTCGGCGTGTTCGCCCCGCCACCAGTCGATGAACCGCTCATGGGTCCACTCGGGCGGCCGTGCGGCCAGCAGGATGAGGTTGTACATGGCACCTCCCGAGTGAGATTCCGAGTGAGAGTGAGTGGGTCACGCGAAGAGCACCGCGGGCGAGCGTCCGATGAGCAACCGGCGGACCTTGCCGGACGGGGTGAGCCGTGCCGAGGCCACGAAGGTCGCCTCGGGCACGCCGGAGCGGCGGACCTCGCCGAGGAACAGTTCGTCGCGGCCGTGGGCGCTGGCGGTCAGCAGGTGATGGGTCCGGGTCCCCTGCTCGCGCTGCGCGAGGTAGCCCTCCATCTCGGCCCGGCCGCCGTGGAAGTCGGTGGCGCCGTCGCCGCCGGTGGAGAAGAGGATGGAGAACGAGAAGTCGTCGCTGATCAGATCGAGGATCCGGGACGCGTCCGGACTGTCGAGGAGCGCGAACCACGCGCTCAGGAAGGGCGCGGGCGTCGACGGTTGCGTCTGTGTCGCGGGCATCTGCTGTGCCTCCTGCTCAGGGCCGGTCGACGAGGTGGAAGGCAGGCGTGAAGAAGGACTGGTAGCGCGCCATCAGGCCGGAGGGCGAGATGACGGCGGCCGACAGGAACGCCCCGGTCGTCGTGCCGCCGTCCACCACGAAGCCGTAGACGGTTTCGAGGTCCTGGTCCACGGAGGACCGCACGATCTCGTGCACCCGGTCCACGGCCTGCCGGCCGGCGATGTACGCGGCGAAGTCGGCCTTCGAGTTGCCGGTCCGCTCGCCGCTCGGCAGGGCGATGAGGAAGCGGAACCCGGGCTCCAGGAGCTCCAGGGCCTTCTCCGGGTCCTGACCGTCCATTCGGGCCATGTACTCGCGAAGGACCATGGTCTTCGCCCCTTCCAGACCGGACATCAACCTGAGTTCAGTTCAGTTTGAGGATAGGGTGGGTGCCCCGCCCACCACAAGAGGCGGAGCACACCCCCGTTTCCGGCGCTACTCCCCGACCATCCGCACCACACACCCCTCGATCAGGTCACTGATCTCCGGCAGCGGGATCGCCCCGGTCGGCCGGTACCACCGCCATACGCTGACGATCATGCCGAGCACGGTCAGCCCGAGCATATGGGCGTCCCGCACCGGGAACGCGCCCTTCGCCATGCCGCGGACCAGCAGGTTCGTCCAGTCCCGCTCCACCATCTGCACCAGCTGACGCGCCGCGACCCGCTCGGTCTCCTCGCGCTTGGACTTTCGCGGCGTGGCCAGCAGCGACATGTTGGCCTGCAGCACGCGCATCTGCCGGATCTCCTGCTCCGACACCGCGAAGGCCGAGCGGACCCCGGCCCGCAGTGCCTCGACGGGATCCGACGTGTCGGCCGTGGCCTCGGTGAACATGTCGTGGGAGCGCTGGAGTTCCAGGCGCATGATCGTGAGCAGGCAGTGCGCCTTGGACTCGAAGTAGTGGTAGAGCGCGGTCTGCCCGATACCGACGCGGTCGGCCACGTCCGACCACTTGGTGGTCTCGTAGCCGGTCTCGCCGAAGTACTCGACCGCGGCATCCAGAATGGCCGCCCGCTTGGACCTGGGCCCCTGGTCCGGATCCACGATCCGCGCCCTCGCCATCGTCACTCCCCTGCGCTCCGCGACCGGCACCTGCCGCCGATCGGTTGTCTGAGGGTAGACCTACTTGAACTCGGTTACGAATCGCGCTGTGGACTGTGGCCGAGTACGGCCCACCCCGGCGAAATCCGGGCTGCGCCCGGCGAGGAAGGCGGCCACCCCCTCGCGACCCTCGGCCGAGACCGCCGCCTCGGTCAAGTGACGGGCCTCCGCGTCGAGGTGTGCGTCGAGTCCTGCGGACAGCCCCTCCGCTACGAGCCTCCGGGTGGCGCCGAACGCGCCGGTGGCTCCCCGGGCGAGCGCCACCGCGGTCTCCTCGGCCGTATCGGCCAGCCGGTCCGCCTCGACCACCCTGCTGACCAGCCCCATCTCCGCCGCCTCGGGCGCCGTGATCCGCCGGTTGGTCAGTAGCAGGTCCAGGGCCCGCTTGCGGCCGACGAGCCGAGGCAGCGACCAGCTGACCCCGGCGTCCGGGGAGTAGCCGATGCCCGTGTAGGCGGCGACGAAGGTGGCGTCGGATGCCGCGAGCGTCAGGTCGGCCGCCGCGGCGAGTCCGAGACCGGCGCCCGCGGCGGCGCCCTGCACGGCAGCCACCAGCGGCGCGTCCAACCCGGCGAACACCCGCAGGGCGCCGTGCAGCGCGTCCGTGACCTCCACGAGGTGTGCGGCCAGCCTGTCGCCGGAGAACCGGACGAACTCCCGCAGGTCACCGCCGACGCAGAAGGAGCGTCCCCGTCCGGTGAGCAGCACCGCCCGAACACCGTCAGTGCTCTCGCACGTCCGGGCGGCCTCCAGCAGTCCCGTGGCCGTGGCCAGGTCGATCGCGTTGCCCGCCTTCTCCCGGCACAACTCGACGTGGGCCACGCCGTCGTCGTGGAAACTCACGGTCACGCTCATCGTGCCGTCCATCCGCCGTCGACGGTGAGCACCTGTCCCGTGCAGTAGGAGGAGGCGTCCGAGGCGAGGAAGAGCAGCGCTCCGTCCAGTTCGCCCGGTTCGCCGCCCCGGCCCAGCATGGTGCCGCGTTGGACCCATCGGCGGGAGCGGTCGTCGGCGAAGAGGTCCTCGGTCATCTCCGAACGGAACCAGCCGGGGGCGAGGGCGTTGACCCGTATCCCTGCCGGGCCCCACTGGCCGGCGAGTTCGCGGGTGAGTCCGATCAGGCCCGCTTTCGAGGCCGCATAGGACGCGCCTCCCAGGGGCGCGCCGGAGACGAGCCCGAGGACGGACGAGACGTTCACCACCGATCTGGTGTAGCCGCTCGGGGCAGCCTCGGCCATCAGCCGGGCGAGGTGGAAAGGCGCGACGAGGTTGACCGCGAGCACCTCGGCGAAGGCGTCGGCGCTCTCGTCCTCGGCCCGTACCGCGCCGGGGGCACCCGCGTTGTTGACCAGGACGTCGATCCGTCCGGTGGCGGTGAGCGCGGTCTCCGTCAGCCGTACGCGGTCCTCGTCGCTCGCGACGTCGCAGCCGACCGGGTGGATGCGGGGTTCGGTGTCCGCCAGCTCCTTCAGCCGGTCCAGGCGCCGGGCCGCGGCGAAGACGGTGGCACCCGCCCCGGCGAGTACGGCCGCGAACCGGGCGCCCAGGCCCGAGGACGCGCCCGTGACCACCGCCGTACGGCCGCGCAGGGAGAAGAGATCGGTGGTCGCCGGCTCGTACAAGGCGCTCACTCGTCCACCCCGATCGGCAGCACCGTGGCGCCGCCGTCCAGCACCAGCGTCTGGCCGGTCATCCACGACGAGGCGTCGGACGCCAGGAACAGCGCCGCGTTGGCCACGTCCTCGACGGTGCCCAGTCTGCGCAGTGGCAGCCGGGCGGTGAGGATCGGCTCCCTCGGCTCCCATACGGCCCTGGCCAGTTCGGTCTTGATCAGGCCGGGCGCGATCGCGTTCACCCGCGCCCTCGGGCCGAGTTCGTAGGCGAGCTGACGGGTCAGGTGCAGCATCGCCGCCTTGGTGGCGTTGTACCAGCCGATGTGCGGGTCGACGACGATGCCGCCGACGGAGGCGATGTTGACCACCGCTCCCCCGTGCTCGGACATCCACGCCCGCCACGCGTACCGCGTCCAGGCGATCATCCCGTACTGGTTGACCCGTACGGTCTTCTCCGCGCGCGGCAGATCCAGATCGAGCAGGTCGCCCATGTACGGGTTGGTGGCGGCGTTGTTGACCAGGACATCGAGACGGCCGAACCGCGCCAGGGTCTCCTCGACGCACCGCTCGGCCTGTTCGGGCTCCCCGGCGTTGGCGACCACCTCGTGGACGTCGCCGTCGCCCTTGACCCGCAGGAGTTCCTCGCGCGCCTCGGTGAGCCCGTCCGGCTTGCGGGCGGCGATCACCACATGGGCGCCCGCCTCCCGGTACGCCCGGGCGATACCCAGACCGATCCCGCGCGAGCCACCCGTGATCACGGCGACCCGGCCGTGCAGAACCTGCGGTACGTGCGGTACGTGTCCGTTCACACCTGCTCCTTCGGATACTTGCCGAGCTCCCGCCGGGCCACCGTGCGCAGATGGACCTCGTCAGGCCCGTCCGCGATACGCAGTGCCCTGGTGATCGCGTACAGCCGGGCCAGCACGGTGTCGTCGCTTACGCCCGCCGCTCCATGGGCCTGGACCGCCCGGTCCACCACGCGGTGCGCCACTTCCAGCGCGGCCACCTTGATCGCGGCCACCTCGGTGCGGGCGGCGGCGTTGCCCCGTGTGTCCATCAGCCAGGCCGACTTCAGGACCAGCAGCCGGAGCTGCTCGATCTCGATGCGGCTGCGGGCGATCCATTCGCGGACGACGCCCTGGTCGGACAGGGGGCCGCCGAAGGCGATCCGGCTCAGGGCCCGGCGGCACATCAGGTCCAGCGCCCGCTCGGCGAAGCCGACGGCGCGCATGGCGTAGTGCATCCGGCCGGGCCCGAGCCGCCCCTGGGCGAGGGCGAATCCCTCCCCCTCGCCTCCGAGGAGGTTGCCGACGGGTACGCGTACGTCCTCGAAGAGGACATCGCCGTGGCCGCAGCGGTCGGTGTAGCCGAACATGGGCAGGTCGCGCAGGACCGTGATGCCGGGGGTGTCGCGCGGAATCAGCATCATGCTCTGCTGCCGGTACGTCTCGGCGTCCGGGTCACTCACGCCCATGAGGATGATCAGCGCACAGTCGGGGTCGAGGATCCCGGACGTGTACCACTTGTGTCCGTTGACCAGGTAGGAGTCGCCGTCGCGGGTGATCCGGGTACGGATGTTGCGCGCGTCGGAGCTGGCGACCTCGGGTTCGGTCATCGCGAAGCAGGACCGGATGCCGGCCGTCAGCAGGGGCCGCAGCCAGCGGTCCTGCTGCTCGGGGGTGCCGTAGAGGGCGAGCAGCTCCATGTTGCCGGTGTCGGGGGCGGAGCAGTTGAACACCTCGGGGCCCATGACGGACCGTCCGGCCAGCTCGGCGAGCGGGGCGTAGTCGAGGTTGGTCAGGCCGGCGCCCCAGTCGCCGTGGGCGAGGAAGAGGTTCCACAGGCCCTCGGCTCGGGCCTTCTCCTGCAACTCGCGCATGACGGGGGGCTGTTGATGAGGGTCGTCTCCCTCGGCGAGCTGCCGGTCGTAGACGGCCTCGGCCGGGAGGACGTACTCCTCCATGAACGCGCCCATGCGCGCGTGCAGTTCGCGCGCCCTCGGGGAGAGCTCGAAGTCCATGCCTGCCGCTCCTTGCGTGTCGCCGGCTTGCGTCTCGCTCGCTCAGCCGAGGATGTCCAGTGCCGTGCGGATCATCGCCGCGATGGTCGGTGGCAGCCGCTCCTGGTCCGGGTCGTGGTGTGCGCCCTCGCGGTGGCGGCGCAGGTTGTGGCCCATGATCGCGGCCATCTTGGTGCGGGCCATGGCGCGGAACCAGTCGAAGGCGGGCGGTGCGGGGTGGCCGTCGAGGTAGGCGGCCAGCAGCTCTTCCTCGGTGGGCAGGCCCGGGATCTCACGGCCCAGTTGGGGGAAGTTGCGGTGGTCGGTGAAGAGCAGGAACCAGCCGAGGTCGGTGCGCGGGTCGCCGAGGCCCCAGATCTCCCAGTCGATGACGGCGGCGGGGCGCGCTCCCACGCAGAGGGCGTTGCCCAGCCGGAAATCGCCGTGGGTCAGGACCGGAGGCAGGCCCGCGGGCACGCTCGCCGCAAGCCGCTCGACCAACTCCTCTGCTCCAGGGCGAAGTTCGGGCGGTACGGCACGCATGGTGCGGCTCCACCGGTCGAGCTCGGCGGTCGGGTCGAGGGGCTCCGACGCCCCCGGAACCCGGGCCTCGGTCCTGTGCAGCCCGCGAAGGACGCCCGCCAGCGCCAGCATTCTCGTACGGCACAGACTCGCGTCGAGCCGGTGATCGTCGAGGACTGGCTCGATGGCCTCGCCGGTCACGAACTCCATGGCGAACCAGGCCGGTTGAGGCTCGTCCACGGCGACGACACCCGGCACCGGCACCGAGCCGGCGAGCGCGCGCAGGACGCGGGCCTGGCGCAGGACGTCGTTCCGGCCGACCGGCCGTTGCCCGGGCGGCACGGCCTTGACGACGTACGAGGCGTGGCCCGCGGTGATGGAGTAGGTGAGGCCCGAGTGGCCGCCGGGCAGTGTCTTCAGGTCGCCGAGCGGCTCGCCGGGATGGAGTGCGGCAAGCCGTTCGCGCACCCGCCCCGCCAGTCGTGTTACCTCGGTGAGCGTGCTCAACGCGCTCCCTCCTCCGTCTGCTTGGGCTCTTTGGGCAGTCCCAGCACCCGCTCGGCGAGGATGTTGCGCTGGATCTCGTCGCTGCCGCCGGCGATGCTGTAGCCAGGGGCGCCGAGCAGATGCTCGGTCCAGGCGAAGGTGCCCCACTCCCCCGTGTCCGCGGCGAGGCGCGGCCCCAGGAGCTGCTGTACGAGGTCGGTGGTGGCGCGCATGGTCGCGGTGGCGTAGAGCTTGCCGACGGACGCCTCCGCGCCGGGTTCACGGCCGGCGACCAGGGCCGCCGTGACGCGTAGGCCGATGAGCCGCTGGACCAGGGTGCGGACGAACAGGTCGCCCGCCTGCTGCTGTTCGCCTCCGGTGAGCGGCCGGGGCAGGTGCCGCGCCAGGTCGAGGGCACGGTCCGCGTTGTCCAGGCCGAGCGTGCCGGAGTCCAGCCGCTCGGCGGCGAGCACGGTGAGCGTCACCCGCCAGCCCTCGCCGACCGGGCCGAGCCGGTCGGCGTCGGGGACCCGGACGTCGTCCAGGTAGACCTCGTTGAAGCTGGAACCCCCGGTCATCTGCCGGATCGGCCGTACCGTGACGCCGGGAGCGTCCATCCGGACCAGGAAGACCGTGATGCCCGCGTGCTTGGGCATGTCCGGGTCGGTGCGGCAGACGGCCACTCCCCAGGTGGCGACCCGGGCACCGGACGTCCAGACCTTGTGGCCGCGCAGCACCCAGCCGTCGCCGTCCGCGTCGCGGACCGCCCTCGTGCGGACGGCGGCCAGGTCGGAGCCCGCCTCGGTCTCCGAGAAGAGCTGGCAGGCGAGTTCGTCGGTACGGAGCATGGGGCGCAGCCAGCGCCGCTTCTGTTCCTCGGTGCCCCAGACCCGGATCGCCGGGGCCACGAGCTGCTGCGTGACTGGGAAGACCTCGGTGCGCCGGGGCACGTCGAAGGCGGCCTCCTCGGCGCGGTACAGCTGCTCGTAGTGCGCGGGAAGATCGCGGCCGCCGTACTCCCCGGGCCAGCCGAGGGCGCCCCAGCCCTGGTCGTAACGGGTGCGCTCCCAGGCCCGGATGTGCTCGGTGCGGGCACGCTCCTCGTCCTCGGTCCAGTTCTCGAACACGGCCACGGAATCGTCGCCGCTGCCCCACTCCTGTCCCTGTGGGCCTCGGTGGGCCGCCACGCCCGACAGCCAGCGGCGGGCCTCGGCCCGGAAGTCCTCGGGCATCGGATGCGTACGGGTCACCTGCCTCGTCTCCCTTCCGCTCAGCGAGTCAGCACGGTGCACGCGCTGACGCCCGGCGCTCCGTAGACATGGGTGAAGCCGGTGCGCGGGTCGCCCGGTACCTGTCGTTCGCCCGCACGGCCCCGCAACTGCTGGACGATCTCGTGCACCTGGCGCAGCCCGGAGGCGCCGATGGGCTCGCCGTTGGCGATACAGCCGCCGTCGGTGTTGACCGGGAGGGCGCCGCCGATCGCGGTGGCGCCCGACGCGATCAACCGCTCCTGTTCGCCGTGTTCGCAGAATCCGCACTCGGCCATATGCATCACCTCGGCACCGCTCTCGGTGTCCTGCAACTGGCACACGTCGATGTCGTCCGGGCCGATCCCGGTCTCCTCGAAGGCGGCTCTCGCGGCGTCCGTACTGACGCTGGTCGGTGTGCCGCCGGGTGCCCACGGGCTGAACACCTCGAAGGAGCCGAAGCGCCGGGTGCGCACCACCGCCGCGCGCAGGGCGACGGGGGCGGTGCCACCTCCCAGCCCTCGGGCGACCTCGCGGTTGCACAACACCAGGGCGACCGCGCCCTGCCCCGGCGAGCAGAACATGTAGCGGGTCAACGGGTCGTTGACCATGCCCGAGGCCAGGATCTCGTCCGCGTCGAGCGGCTCGCGGCGCCAGGCGTACGGGTTGCGGCCTCCGTTGGCGTACGCCTTCTCGGCGACCAGGGCGAGGGTGCGCGGTGTGATGCCGTGGTCGTACATGTACCGCTGGATCTTCATGGCGAAGAACTGGGTGGTCACCATGAGGCCTTCGCTGCCGTACGCCTCGTCCAGTCCCCAGTCGGCGGGCCGCGGGTCGAAGGCTCCGCGCGGGTGCTTGTCGAACCCGACGGCGAGGGCGACGTCCGCCGCGCCGGCGCGGATCGCGTTGACGGCGGACACCAGGGCGCTACCGCCCGTGGCACAGCCGTTGCGGACGTTCACGAACGGCACTCCGGTCAAACCGAGTCGGGTGACCAGGGTGTCGGCGTTCCCGGCCGCGTCGCTGCCGCCGAACGCCGCCCGTACCCGGGACCACGGCAGCCCGGCGTCGGCCAGTGCCTCGTTCACGGCCTCCACCGCGAGCTGCATCCCCGTGGCCTGCGACCTGCCGAACGGGGTGATGCCGACGCCGCAGACCAGGACGTCGGCGGCTCCCCCGTCTCCGGCCGCCGGGTCGTATCCGTCGCTCGCGTCGTCCACGTCATCCACAGCGCTCGTGTCGGCCACGTCTCTCACGTCGTCACCCCGGCCGGATCGGCGAGGCGGGCGCTCGGCACCCCGTCGCCCGTTGTGATGGTCACCGGCATTCCGATCCGCACGTCCTCGGGGCGCACCCCGTGCAGGACCGCCAGAATCCGTACACCTTCGGGCAGTTCGACGTACCCGACCACGAACGGCCGGAACCCGTCCTCGGGCGCCGCGTACGGCGGCGACTTGGGCGCGTACCGCTGCACGGTCCAGGTCCACACGGTGCCCGTGGCGGACAGGGACACCGGTGCGGACGGGCCTGAGCAGCTCGGGCACGCGGGGTCCGCCGGGTAGACGGCGACCTCACAGCGCGAGCAGCGGGACCCGCGCAGCGCGCGACCGGGCACGGCCGTCAGCGCCCCTTCCACTGCGGCTCGCGCTTCTCCAGGAACGCGGAGACGCCTTCGGCCGCGTCCTCGGAGTTGAGCATGACACCGACGGCCAGGTGCTCCATGACCATCAGCGACTGGATGTCCGCGTCCAGGCTGCGGTCGATGGTCATCTTGGTGATCCACATCGTGAACGGGCTCTTGTCGGTGAGCTGACCGGTGAACTCCTCCACGGTCGCGTCCAGCTTGTCCGCCGGTGCCGAGGAGTTGATGAGACCGAATTCGGCGGCTTCCACACCGGTCAGGAGCTTGCCGGTCAGCATGAGTTCCTTGGTCTTGCGGACGCCGATCATCCGGGGCACCCGGTAGATGGGCCCCGCTCCGCCGAACAGCGCGCGGCGGATGTGGAAGTCACCGATCAGGGCGTCGTCCGCGGCGATCGCGAAGTCGCAGGAGATCATCAGCTCGAACCCGCCCGCGGTCACGTGCCCTTCGAGCACCGCGACGGACGGGGTCTTCATCGAGTACAGCCGGTCGCACACCTTCGCCGAGAGCACGGCCACGTCGATGGCGGTGGAGCTGCCGATGAAGTCCGCCTTGAGGCTGTCGAGGTCGAAGCCGGAGCAGAAGGTGTTGCCCCGGCCGCGCAGCACCAGCACGCGCAGTTCGGGATCGGCCTCGACCTCGGTGATGATCTCGTCCAGCCGGTTCAGGATCGGCACGGTCACGCAGTTCTTCTTGTGCGGCCGGTTGAGCCAGACACGGGCCACGTGGCCGTCCCGCTCGAACTGGATCTCGTCTTCGACAGCCATCAGACCTCTCCTTCGAACGGACGAAGTTGAACTGAACTGAGTTCACTTAGATTCTCGGGCTCAGTCAGCGACCTGTCAACCACTTCCCCCGCACGGCCGGCTGGAGCCGGTCGCGGACCGGAGTCCGGACGCCCGGCCAGGCCGAGGAGCCCGGCCAGCCGGACACGATGGCCGTCCGCGGTGCCGAACAGGGCCTCGTCGGCCCGCGCCCGGCGCACATAGAGATGGGCCGGGTGCTCCCAGGTGAAGCCGATCCCTCCATGGAGCTGCACATATTCCGCCACGGCCCGCCGGTAGGCGGTGGCACACACCACCGCCGCGGCGCTCGCCGCCACCGGCAGTGACCCGGCGGTCCGTTCCGCCAGGCAGGCCACCGCGTACCCGGACGCCGATCGCGCCGCCTCGGTCTCGACCAGCAGATCGGCCAAGCGGTGCTTGATCGCCTGAAACGACCCGATGGGCCGCCCGAACTGAGTTCGGTGTGACACGTACTCCAGCACGGCGTCCAGTGCGTGTGCGCAGCCGCCAAGCTGTTCGGCGGCCAGCGCCGTCCGCCCGGCGTCGCGCACGGCCTCGACGATCGCGGGAGCCTGTCCCGCGTCTCCGACCGGTTCGGCCTGCGCTCCCCGGAAACGCACCAGCGCCTGACGGCGTGTGGGGTCCAGCACCCGCCGCGCCGTACGGTCACAGTCGCCGGCCTCCGGTTCACAGGCGAACAGCCGCGGACCGTCCGGCGCTCTGGCCGCCACGAGGATCAGACCGGCGCCCTGGCCGTCGGGGACGAAGTCCGCCGTACCGCGCAGCAGCCAGCCGTCCGGTCCTCGCTCGGCGGCGACGTGCGCGTCATGCAGGAATCCCGCGACGGTCGCGGTGAGGGTGCCCGCGGCGATGCCCGGCAGCCAGCGTTCGCACGCCCGCCGGTCACCGCTCCCCAACAGGGCGTGTCCGGCGAGCACAACGGTCGACAGCAGCGGCGCGGGACACAGGACTCGCCCGGCCTCCTCCAGGGCCACGGCGAGATCACCGAAGGAGTAGCCGGCACCGCCGTACTCCTCGGGCAGCGCGAGACCGTGCACCCCGATCTCGCCGGCGAGCCGTTCCCACAGCACCTGGTCGTACCCGCGCGGACCGGCGATCTGTCGGCGCAGCTCCTCGGGCCCGCACGCCGCCGCCAGGAACTCCCGTAGCACTTCACGCAGTTGTCGTCGTTCCTCCGTCTCCAGCAGCAGGGTCGGATCGACATCGAGCCGGAACATCAGGGACCTCCCGCATCGCACTCGTGTGTTGTCCCGCGGCCTTCCGGGTACGTGGACCCGCTCGCGCGCCGCGCCGCCCCTCCTCCGGAGCCGCCCACTACGCCGTGAAGCGTCCGCCGTTGGCGAGCAGTACCGCGCCGACGAGGTTCGCCGCCTCGTCACTCGCCAGGAACAGCGCGATGTCGGCGATCTCCTCCGGCGTGGCGTACGGGCGTACACGGGGGTCGGCGAAACCCCTGCGCAGCACCTCGGGAGTGTGGGCGGCCATGGCGGTCTCCGTGGGCCCGGGGGCCACCGTGTTGACGCGCACGCCGAACGCGATGGCCTCCTTCGCGACGGACTGGCTCAGGGCGTGGACGCCGGCCTTCGAGGCCGCGTAGTGCGGATATCCGGTGAGCGCGTCGAAGGCCGCGGAGGAGCCGAAGGTGACGACGGCTCCCGAGCGGTTCGGCCGCATCGCGTGCAGCGCGGCGCGCAGGACGTGGAAGGTCCCGTCCAGGTTGACCCGCAGGACCCGTCGCCACGCCTCGACACCGAGGCGCGTGGTCACTTCGGGCGGCCGGCCGGCCAGCACCGCGTCGGCGAGCCACTGCTTCACGGCGGGGTCGTCGACTCCCGCCGCGTGGACCACGACGTCGACCCGGCCGTGCGCCCGCACCACCTCGTCGAACACCCCATCGACCTGCTCCGCGTCTCCCACGTCCAGCGTCACCGCGCGGCCTCCGGCCAGCCCTTCCGCCACCGATGCCACTGCGGGACCGTCGATGTCCGCCGCGACGACGACCTCGGCGCCTTTCAGGGCCAGCCCACGGGCGACCGCCGCGCCGATGCCCGATCCCGCGCCGGTGACCAGCGCGACGCGCCCGGCGAAACAGCCCTGCTCCGCGACCCCGTCACCCATGCGTCCACCACCTCACTCGGGTATTGAACTGACTTCATTTTTGCTACGGTGGGCCGCATGTCAACAGACGGCGTCGGGAGGGCGGGATGCGGGCGGTCCGGTTGACACACTGGGGAGGCCCCCCGGTGATCACCGAAGTGGAACGGCCCGAGCCCAGGAGCGAGGAGGTCCTGGTGCGGGTCGAGGCGGCCGGACTGTGCGGCTCGGACCTGCATGTGATCGCCGCGGCGCCCGGCGCCCTCCCCTACCTGACGCCCTTCACCCTCGGACACGAGATCGCCGGCCGGGTGGCCGGATCGGGCCCGGACGCCACCGGGCCACCAACCGGAGAGCGTGTCGTCGTCTACGGCCCCTGGGGCTGCGGGCGGTGCGGACACTGCTCGACCGGGGCGGAGAACTACTGTGACCGGCGCCCCGCACTGGACGCGGTGCGCGCGGGCACCGGGGCCGGGCTCGGACGCGACGGCGGCCTGGCCGACTTCGTGCTCGTACCGTCCGGGCGGCTTCTGCTGCCGGTCGGCGACCTCGCCCCCACCCAGGCGGCTCCCCTGTCCGACGCCGGACTCACCGCGTACCACGCCATCACCGGCATCCGACAGGCGCTCGACGAAGCCGGGGGCGGCGCGGGCGGCGCGAGCGTGGCCGTCATCGGTGTCGGCGGCCTGGGGCACTTGGCTATCCAGATCCTCCGCGCCACCACCTCGGCCCAGGTGTTCGCGGTGGACATACGGGACGACGCGATCGCCCTCGCCGACGACTGCGGCGCGCACTTCGGCACGCTCGTGCGGCCTGACACCGCCGATGTCCTGCGGAAACGGAGCGGCGACGCAGGGGTGGACGCCGTTCTCGACTTCGTCGGCACCTCCGCCACGCTCCGGCTGGGGGTGAGTGCCCTGCGGGCGGGCGGGCAGCTCACCCTCGTAGGCAGCGGAGGCGGTGAACTGACGGTCCGTAAGCCAGGGGCACTCCCTCCGGGACTGCGGATGTCACTTCCGTTCTGGGGCACACGCCCGGACCTGGAGCGGGTCATCGCACTCGCGCGATCAGGCGCCGTCAGAGTCGAGACGAAGCAGTTCCCTCTGTCCCGCGCCCCGGAGGCAATCGACACGCTCCGCTCCGGCGCGGTACGCGGGCGCGCTGTCCTGATCCCTGACTGAACTGAAGTCACGACGGACCACCCCCGCACGGGCCGGGCACCACTCGACGAAACCGTCACCTTCATCGACGGTTACCGACACCGCGGTGCTGTGGCCGAACAGCGCGAACGCGGCCCCGAGCGACGGTGCCACAGGTGACACCGGATACGCCCTGCTCCTGTGACAGTTGTCGTCCTTCGGAGCTCCGGTCGCCGTACGGCGTGGTGTCCCAGCAGTGGTGCGTGGTCTGTCGTATGCAGTGCGTGCGGTGACTTCGCCGTCACCGGGACGCCAGGCCACCAGGACACCAGGGGCGCGCTGCCCCCGTCGACGGAAAGGGATCCAGATGAGGGTAGCTGTCGCAGGAGCCACCGGCCGGATCGGTTCCAGAACGGTGGCGAGGCTCCGTGACCACGGTGTGGAGGTCGTGCCCGTCTCACGCCACCACGGCGTCGATGTGATCACGAGGGACGGTCTCGACGAAGCTCTGCGGGGCGCCGAGGTACTGGTGGACGTCACCGACGCACCCGCGCGCACCGAGGAGGCGGGACTCCAATTCTTCCGTACCGCTACAACCAACCTCCTGACCGCGGCAGTCGCGGCCGGCGTCGAGCACCACGTGGTCCTCTCCACCGTGGGAGCCAACTGGCTGTGGTCGGACTACTTCCGCGCGAAGCTGATCCAGGAGGACATGGTGCGCAACTCGCCTGTCCCCCACTCGATCGTGCGGGCCACTCCGTTCTTCGAATCCATCGAGGTCATGGTGAAGAAGAACACCTACTACGACCGCGTACACGTTGCCCCGGTCCTCGCCCGTCCCGTGTCGACGGACGACGTCGCCGTCGCCGTCGCACATGTCGCCGTGGGTCTACCGCTGTTCGGCATCCTCGAGGTCGCCGGCCCGGATGTGCGCCACCTCGACGATCTGGCGGCCGAGGTGCTGACTGCCCGCGGCGACGAACGACTTGTCGTCCCCGATCCGCAGGCCCGTTACTTCGGCGCCGAGTTGAGGGAGAGGACGCTTCTGCCCGGAGCGGATGCCCGCTTGGGCCACATGTCGTTCACCGAGTGGCTCGCGCAGCCCGTCGTCCACACGCAGGGGTGAGCTGTCATGAGTGACCCGGTCCAGCAGGTCGCCGTCGATCCCGTCCGGATCTCCGAGGAGGCAACCGTCGCCTTCGGCCGGGACCCGCGGGGAACGCCGACGACCATCACGTCCGCTCCGCGGCGTACCGAGTGGCCTTTGCCGTTCAGTCCAGATCGGACATGTCGAGGACGAAGCGGTAGCGGACGTCGTTGCGCCGGAGACGGTCGAGGACCTCGTTCACTCGTGCCGAGGGGAGCAGTTCGATGTCGGCGGTGATGCCGTGCTCTGCGCAGAAGTCCAGCATGGCGGCGGTCTCGGGCCTGCCGCCGCTGCCTGCGGAGCTGAGCTTCTTGCGCCCCACGAGCAGGTCCATCGTCTCCACGGTGACGGGTCCCAGATCCCCGAGGTGGCTGAGCGTCCCGTCCATGGCGACCAGGCGCAGGTAGGGGCCGAGATCGTGCGGGGAGGAGATGGTGTCGATGACGACGTCGAACCGGTCACGGGCGTCGGCCATCTGTTCCGGGTCCGTTGAGACGATGAGACCGTGGGCGCCGAGACGACGGGCGTCGTCGGCCTTGCCCGGTGAGCGGCTGATGACCGAGGTGTGGGCGCCGAGCGCCACGGCGATCTTGACCGCGAGGTGGCCCAGACCTCCGAGTCCCGCCACCGCGACGCGGGTTCCGGGCCCCACCCCGAGGGCGCGCAGCGGCTCCCAGACAGTGATCCCGGCACAGAGCAGAGGAGCGGCGGCGGCCGGATCCAGACCGGCGGGAAGAGCGTAGGCGAAGCGCTCGCGGACGACGTACTCGCGGGAGTAGCCCCCCAGTGTGGCCGATCCGTCGTGCCGGTCGATGCCGTCGTAGGTCAGGGTCGGGAAGCCGTGGCAGAAGTTCTCCTGGCCGGCCCGGCACATGGCGCACTCGCCGCAGGAGTCGACGATGTTGCCCACCGCGACCGGGTCACCGACGGTGAAGCGGGTGACCGCGGGTCCGGTCTCGGTCACCACGCCTGTGAACTCGTGTCCCGGCACCAGGGGCCGGCCTCCTCCTCCGTCCCGGGCGCTGACGGCGTGCAGATCGGTGTGGCAGACACCGCAGTAGTCCACCCGCACGGCGAGGTCGTCGGGGCGCAGGTCGCGCCGCTCCAGTGGCATCCGCCGCAGTGTCGACGACGGCCCTTCCACCTGCCAGCCGACGGTGCTCCTCATGGCGCCTCCTCATAGACAGACTGTTCGGTCTATTCACCGTAAGCACAATCGGCCCGTCGGGCAAACCAACTGTTCTGTTTGGTACCGTAGGAGCATGGCTGATCAGCCCCTTACCTCGCGTGGAGCCGCGACGTACCAACGCATCATCGATGTGGCGACCCAGGAGTTCGCCGAGCATGGGATCGCCGGCGCGCGCGTCGAGCGGATCGTGGCCGCGGCACGCACCAACAAGGCGCAGCTCTACGCCTACTTCGGCAGCAAGGAAGGGCTCTTCGAGGCCATCTTCTTCGGCTCGCTGGAGCGGATCGTGAATGTCGTGCCGATCGACGCCACCGACCTCGCGGACTGGGCGGTTCGCCTCTACGACGAGTATCTCCGCCGCCCCGACCTCATCCGACTCGCCACCTGGGCACGCCTGGAGCGACGCCCGACCGGCCACCTGGTCGACACCCCCGACCGCGTCGACAACCACAAGCTGGACGCCATCGCCAAGGCCCAGGCCGCCGGCCTGGTGCGCCAGGGAGACCCGTTCGACGTGATGGCCATGGTGATCGCCATGTCCATGGCGTGGTCACCGGTCAGCAATGTCTACGCGGCGACCGCGCAGGAGCCCCCCGAACTGCATGACCAGCGCCGCGCCCTGCTCCGCGAGTGCGTCCGCCGCGTCACGACAGCCGACTGAGGCCGGCACTCCCCGTACTCCGGTGACGAGCTGGAGGAGACCACGCTCCTGCCGGGTCCGGACGCGCACATCGCCGGGACCGGGCGCCGACTGGCGCGCGGCAGCATCTCCGACGCTCTCCATCAGCTTCCGCTTCCGGCCCGTTCCGCGGCCGTCAGCGACCCAGCGGTCGACAACGAGCCCTGAGACACCATCCTGGAGCCTGTACGGTGTGCCGCTCGACCGAGAGAGACATGATGTCCCCGACGATTCGCAGAGCCGTGATCCCCGCAGCCGGCCTGGGCTCCCGCCTGCTGCCCCTGACGAAGGCGATACCGAAGGAGATGCTCCCGGTCGGCGACAAGCCGGTCATCGAGCACACCGTGCGCGAGCTGGTGGACTCCGGTATCACCGACATCACCATCGTCGTCTCCAGCGGCAAGAGCCTCATCCAGGACCACTTCCGCCCCAACGCCGCCCTCGTCGAACAGCTCCGCGCGGACGGCAAGACGGCCTACGCGGAGGCGGTGGAGGAGGTCGCGGAGCTGGCCCGCCGAGGCCACATCACCTACCTCGACCAGCACGGTCCGTACGGCAACGGCACTCCGGTACTGAACGCCGCCCGCGCCTTCGGCGACGAGCCGGTGCTGGTGCTGTGGCCCGACGACGTCTTCGTGGCCGAGGTCCCCCGCGCCCAGCAGCTGATCCGCGCGTACGAGCAGACCGGCTGCCCGGTGCTGGCCCTCATGCCGATGGACCCCGCCCACTCCCAGCGCTATGGCGTGCCCATCGTCAAGGAAGACCTCGGCGACGGCCAACTGCGCATCACCGGCCTGGTCGAAAAGCCCGAGCCCACGGCCGCCCCGTCGTCGTACGCGGCCATCGGCGGCTACGTCGTCACCCCCGGCATCATCGACGAACTGCGCGAGCAGACCCGCCGCTGGTACGAACACAGGACCGGCGAGGTGTACCTGACCGACGCCATCAACGCCTACGCCTCCACCCGCGCGGTGTACGGGCAGGTCATCAGTGGCCGCTGGTACGACACCGGCAATCCGGCCGACTACCTGGTCGCCCAGATGGCGTCCGCGCTCGCCCACCCGGACTACGGCCCCGTCCTGCGCGGCCTGGTCACCGGCCTCGAGGTCGACCCGGGCTAGGCCGGTGACCAGGCCGTCACCCATGCCTCCTTGTGGCCCTTCTTGCGCACCGTGATCGTCAGGTGCCCCTCGTCGTCCAGGCGGCCGATGTCACCCCCCGGAGACCAGCGGTCCGTCGATGCCGGAATCACCCCGCCGCCGTGCGGGTCCCAGTCGCCGCGGAAGACCTGGCCGCCGGCCGGCAGGATCTCGCCGTCGCCACGATGCGGATCTTCAACGACAAGGCCCATGGCAGCCAGTAGCAGGCGGTGATCGAGTGCCGGCACCCAGCAGCGTTCAGCGATTAGCGGCCAGCACTGCCGCGAGGCCCTCTTGCAGATCCTTGACGAAATACTCGGGAACCTCCAGCGACGGGAAATGTCCCCCGTTTTCGGGCGAACTCCATCGGACGATCTGTCGATACCGCTCCTGTGCCCAGGGGCGCGGGCACTTCTCGACGTCGCGGGGGTACATGCTGATTGCTGACGGGACGTCGACCCGAAGTTCGGGGTCCAGCGAGTTGTGGCTTTCGTAGTAAATGCGGGCCGACGATGCGCCGGTCCGCGTCAGCCAATACAGGGTGACATTGTCAAGAACGCGGTCCCTGGAAATCGTCTCGAACGGGCTGTCTTCGGTGTCCGACCACTCGGCGAACTTGTCAAGGATCCAGGCAAGAAGCCCGACCGGTGAGTCGACGAGCGAGTAGCCGATGGTCTGCGGTCGGGTGGCCTGCTGCTTCGCGTACGCCGCGCGGTGGCGCCAGAAATCGCGGTTTTCCTCGGTCCACTTGCGCTCGACCGCCGTCAGCCCGTCCGTCGTCAACCCGGGCGGTGCCTCCGCGAACGTGGTGTGGATGCCGAGAACGTGCGCCGGGAACCTGCCGCCGAGGACCGTGGTGATATTGCCTCCCCAGTCGCCGCCGTGGGCTGCGAACTTGCTGTAGCCGAGCCTTCCCATCAGTTCCACCCAGGCGGCCGCGATCTTTTCGGTTCCCCACCCGGTGGTGGCCGGCTTGTCGCTGTGACCAAAGCCCGGTAGCGACGGGACCACGACGTGGAACGCCGGCGCGTCCGCGTCTTTCGGATCCGCCAGCTCGTCCACCGCATCGATGAACCGAGCAATGCTGTCCGGCCAGCCGTGCGTCAAGATCAGAGGAGTGGCATCCGCGCGCGCGGATCGGCGGTGCAGGAAGTGGATTCCCAGACCATCAATGGTCATGCGGAACTGGCCGATCCGGTCAAGGCGCTCTTCGAACGACCGCCAGTCGTACCCGGTGCGCCAGTAGTTCACGACATCGACGAGGTCGGCGAGAGGAACGCCCTGCTCCCATCGGCGAGAGCCGGGCGCGGCGCCATGGACCGTCTCAGCCTCCGGCAGTCGCGCCGCGGCCAGTCGCGCGCGCAGATCGTCGAGGTCAGCGTCAGTCGCATGGGCTTCGAATGCTTGCACGTCGCTGGTTGGACGGGGCATGAGGCCTCCGTAAGTTGTTAGGCGGCCCGGGAGGGCCGGATGTGGCTGATGAGGCCTTGCCTGCAGTGGCTTGCCAGGAGTGGCCGTCCGGCTCTCCGGGGCGCCCTGGCTGCTGCTGGCCATCGCGGAACCGGCTAAGACGGTTCTAGCAGTTCTCCGAGCCACGCCGCAACCAGCTAAGGTGGTTCCATGCGTGCTGGCTTCCCTGACTTCCGCCTCGGCAACGTGCTGGCGACCAGCTTCACGGGGACTCTGTCGGAGCGTCATGGCGACGCCGTGGAGCGCATTCCCACGCCGCACCGACTGGTCGACTGGCTGGCAGTGAGCGGCCTCGCCGTGGACTCCTGCACCACTGCCCAGCTCGACCTCGCTCGGGAACTGAGGGAGTCGATTCACGCCGCCGCGACAGCGGCCGCGATCCAGGACGCCCTCCCTGCGTCTGCCGTCCAAGTCATCAATGACCGCAGCGCTCAAGGTCGGGCCGCGGCGATCCTGACGCCCGAGGGCAAGCGGCAATGGCGGCTCAGCTCCGCTTCCTGCGTGGAGGATGCCCTCAGCGTGATCGCCGCCGACGCGATCAGCATCATCTCGGGCGAACGAGACGGAAAACTGGCCTTGTGCGCCTCACCGACCTGCCAAGCCGCCTTCTTCGACACCAGCCAAAGCCGCACTCGCAAATGGTGCGACATGAACACGTGCGGAAATCGTCAGAAGAAGGCGCGCTTCCATGCCAACCAGCGCAAGAACCCCAGATCAGCGGAGTGATCGTTACCTCGGTACATCCAAGTGGGCCTCGCGCCCGCGACATACGGTGTGCTCCGATAGTCCCAGTCGTGCTCGCTGCCGAAGAGCGACGGGAAAGCGACGGGAATCCTGACGCGGGATTCCAGAAGGTCATCCGGAACTATTTGACGGCCACGACCATCGAGACAGCATCAACTTCAGGGCCTGGCTGTCTTGGGTGTTGGCCGCAGAGAGTCCGACGCGTAGGGGCGGTCCGTTCGCGTGGGACGGGACGTGCATCTTGGAGCCGGGCTCACCCCGGTCCACGGGGCTCGGACCTGCAAGCTCGATTGGCTGAACCGCCGTGGCGGACTGAGCCGTTCTCGCACGAGTTCCCGCCCGCCGAGGAGCGGCCCATCGCCTCGCGCCGAACTCGCCCGGGCCCGCAACGATTTGGGCGCCCCCAGGGCCTATGAGGAACCGACGCGTGCGGTCGCCGCGTGGCAGCTGATCGACGACGTGCCGTGGGACCGTCGCCTTCGGCCGCACCCTGCTCGCCGTACGGTCCGTTCTCGCGGAACGGGGCGGCCGTTCCGCTCAGGACATGGCATCGGTGCGCGGCGTCAATCGCCATCTGCACGCCCTCGCCACAGCGGCGACCACGCACGAAGCCGGTGCGGCCTGAGAAGAAACGCGCAGGTCAACCGAGCACTGTCCGCAGGATCGTACGGCGCGGACGCTCCCGCCGCCGCGGTCCGTGGCCCTCCGCTGCGCGGAACCCACCGCCCCCATCGTCAATCGAGCGTCCATTCGACGTGTAACCCCGCTCGTAAGACTCCCCTCGGATCAAGGCCGCTGAGCCCGGCCCCGGGACCTGGCCCCGCGAGGTCACGGAACGAGGGAGTACGAACGTGAGCTGGACCGTAACGGGCTCCTCGGGCGCGGTCAGCGCCCGGGAACGCGCGATGCGCACGGCGGGGCCGTGTATGTCACCGACTCCTTCTCCCCGGTGCTCTACAAACTGCCCTTGGGCAAGGGGGGCGAGCTGCCCGAGCAGAGCCAGGTCGAGTCCATCCCCCTCAAGGGAATCCCCTACAGCGACGAAAACCAGGGCTGGAACGCGAACGGCATCACCACCACCCCCGACGGCTCAGCGCTCCTGATCGACCAGACCAACACAGGCATGCTGTACCGCGTGGACGAGGCCAGCGGCCAGGCCACGCCGGTCGATGTCGGCGGCGCGGACATGAGCTGGGGCGACGGCATACGTCGGGAGGGGCGCACGCTCTACGTCGTACGCAACTTCGCCAACACGCTCTCCGTCCTGCACCTCAACAAGGGCGGCACGGAGGGTCGGCTCACTCACGAGGCGACCGATCCGCGGTTCGACACCCCCACCTCCGTCGCCCGCCACGGCGACATGCTCTACCTGCCCAACGCCCACTTCAACGCCGCCGACCCCGCCAACACCGACTACGCCATCACGGCGGTCCCGGACCCGGCCTGACACACATGCGGCGGCCAGGCGCACCACCCGGCCGCCGCAGTGGCCCACCTCCCCGTGCCGGCGCCAGTGACGCCGGCACGACCGCAATAACGAGGTGGGCGGCGGCGCGGGCCAGGTCCAGCAGTGGCTGACGAGCGGCTGGAGCACGCGGCACGTCGCGTGCACGATCAGGAGAACCGCCGGTGCGCTCAGGCACGCAAGATGCTGATAACCGGGCAGGGCATGCTGGACTTTCACCGGCGCGCTGGGGTCCCGAACGCGACGACCCGGCGGAGGTCGAGTTGGAACCGGCGGGTGACGCCGGCACCAGGGCCGCGCCTCCGTCGTTCTGGCCGCCGCGCTGCGGCAACTTGCCCTGCCGCTGTAGTCGAAGCTGCTGATCCGGATCGACGGCGCGGCCTTCAGCCACGCCCTCCGCGGCCACCTCCAGACCCTGACCCCCAGCCGACGCCGGGTGCGCTGGGTGGCCGGCTGGGCCGTCAACGCCACGGACGAGCAGGCGATCGCGCTGCTGCCCGAGCAGGTGTGGGCCACCGCGCTGCGGCAGGACGGCGAGTCGCATGAGATCAAGGGCCCTGATGGTGAGTGGCTGTCTTACCAGGTCGCCGAGCTGACCGGGGTCCGCGACCTGACCGGCTGGCCGGCAGGGACGCGGCTGATCGTGCGCCAGGTCAAACCGTCGCGGCGGGATGCGAAGAAGCTGACCGTCTTCGAGAAACGCACCGGCTGGCGCTATCAGATCGTGACTGCGAACTTCCCTGCCGGCCAGGGGCTGTCCGGGGTGCCCGCCTCCGGGCAGGTGTGGTTCGTGGACGCCCTCTACCGTGATCACGCCGATGTGGAGGACCGCGTCAAAGCGATCAAGCACGTCGGCCTCGGGCCGCTGCCCTCGAAGTCCTGACAGCGCGCCACCCGGCTTCCGGCCCTCACCTGACGGCCGGCCACCACCCCGACGACACCGGAGAGGAGCAGACCGCGCCACCCTCGGGCCCGTGGAACCCGACGCCCTCGCAGCGTCATGCGAAGGCCGATCCCGACACGTAACGGGACATATCGGGCAGTCGACCGCACACGACACCGCCGTCAGCCCTCGGGAGGATCGAGGTCAATGAGACGGTTCGCGTGATGACATGCCTCGGCGAGGAACGGACGCCAGTAGGATTTTCGCGTGTTCCTGCAGCCACTCCCGCAGAGTGAGCGGTTTACGCTCCAGCGTGCGTTCGACGAAATCGTTGAGGGCCCAAACAACTTCGTTCTCCTCCTCGTACGAGAAGAAATTCCAGAGCTCCGACGAGGGGCGCACACCGAACTTGTCGTATTCGTTGAGGAAGCTTTCCTTGCTGCCGTCGTGAGTGATCTTCTCTCCGAAGACTTCACTCATGAGCTCGGCAACGTCACTGTAACGCTTGAGATCATGCCCGTTGTTCAGCGTGTGGAACTGGCCGATATGCCGGTGGTTGTCCGAGAGGAACAGGCGTCCGGCGACTTCGGCTACATCCCGTGGATCGATCCACGGGATGAGGCGGTCGTGCCAGATGAGCTTGCGTTCGCGGCGTAGACCTTCCTTCGTCCGCATGAGATTGTCCATGAACGTGGCGCCGATGTTGAGATAGGTCACTGGCAGAACACTCTCGTCGAGGATCCGTTTCGCCATGGGATGTTGTGTGGGGAGCCCTGAGCCCAGGTCATGTATGTGCTGTGGAAAGCGCCGCGGGTTGGCCTCCGGCTGCAGGCCGAGAACGCGCAGGACATGGACGGCGGTTCCTGCTTCCCTGATGGCGGCCACCAGGTTCGTCATGGCGAGCCGTTCGTCCGTTCCGGTAGGAGCGACGACGAAGACTCCCTCCATCCCCTGCACGGCAGACTCGAGCGAGGAGAGGTCGAAGTAGTTGGCGTAGACGGCTTCGGCATACGGGAAATCGCGACGGAGATCGTCGAGACGTTGCCGGTTGCTGCTCACCAGGCGCAGCTGGATCTGCGGTGCCTGGTGATGGAGGAATGCTGCCAGTGGCCTGCCGACACGGCCGGCTGCACCAAAAATGAGAATGCTGCGCGGAATGAGCTTCCCGTTGTTGCCGCCAGACATTTAATACCCTCTCGAATATGTTGCCGGAAATCGTCGGCTGCGCCGATGACGCTGTGGCTCGGTGACACCAGGGCTTTGCTGACCATCGCGCCTGGGATGCGCCGACGAGTCGGGGCACCCGAACGCGGTGTCCGACCTGGCGGAGGTCGAGTTGACATGGTGGTGACGCTCGCCACGGGCAGGGAGCTAGCCCGCGCCTTGGCGCTCGGGCTCGGCCCCTGACGTCGTCTTCGTGCCCTTGTCGCCCCGAGACGCGAAAGCATCGACCAGGGCCGTTGCCTCGGCCCGGTCCATCGCCTCGGCGATCACGCGGGCTTCCTCCAGGCCCGCCTTGTCACGGGTCATGTGCCACGAGCGCAGAAGTCGCCTGGTCTCTCCCAGGGCGTGCGTCGGTCCCGCCGCGAGCCGCTCGCCGAGCCTCACGGCGCGCGCGTCAACAGATGCGTCATCCACGACTTCGGTGACCAACCCCCACTCCCGGGCCTCCTCCGCGGAGAGCACGCGGCCGGTCAGGGCGAGTTCCAGTGCGCGTTGCTGTCCTATCGCTCGCGGCAGGAGGTAGGACACTCCGCAGTCGGGCGTCAACCCCACGTCCGCGTAGGCCAGGAGGAACTTCGTGGAGGCGGCCGACACGATCACGTCACAGCTCAGCATCAGCGCCAGACCCGCGCCCGCCACGGCTCCCCGTACCGCGGCGACGACCGGCTTCGAAAGCCCGGCCAGGCGTTGGAACACGTCGTCGACCATCATGGCCAGCTCTTCCACGTACGCCGCACGGTCCGGTGCGGCGGCCATCGTCGCCACGTCGCCCCCGGCGCAGAACCGCTTGCCCTCGCCGAGCACGACGACCGCACGCGCGTCGGACTGCGCGGCCCGGTCGACTGCCACCCCGAGGGCCTGGGCTGTTGGCAGATCGATGGCGTTCGCCCTGGTCGGCCTGGCCAGGATGATCCGGGCGACGCCTTTCTCGCAGGTGTAACGGACGAGGTCCTTCATGGGGTCCCCACTTTCTCGGGTGACTCGGCCGGTGGCTCAGACGCGGCGGAAGAGGGCGGCGAGGGCCTGCCCTCCGCCGATGCACATCGTGACGACGCCCAGCTCGAGGTCGCGCCGGACGACGTCCTTGGCCACGCGAAGGGTGAGCATCGCCCCGGTGGCGCCGACCGGGTGGCCCAGGGCGATGGCTCCGCCGTACGGGTTGACCTTCTCCCGATTCAGCCCCGCGTCCCGGATCACCGCGACCGCCTGTGCGGCGAAGGCTTCGTTCAGCTCGACGGTGTCGATGTCGGACGGGGAGGTGCCGGTCTGCTCGAACAGCTTCCGCAGCGCGAGCACCGGCGCGTACCCCATCAGCTCCGGTTCCCCCGCCGCGGTCGCCACCACCTCCAGCGCCACCAGCGCGCGGAGGTCCCGCTCGGTCGCCACCGACTCCCGGGCCAGCACCAGGGCCGCGCCTCCGTCGTTGATGCCCGAGGAGTTACCGGCCGTCACCGTGCCGTCCGTCCGGAACGCGGGGCGCAGACCAGCCAGTGTTTCCACCGTCGTGTCCGGCCGGGGATGCTCGTCCGTCTCGACCGTGCGGGGGTTGCGCCCGCCGATCCCGACGGGTGTGATCTCCTCCGCGAAGGCTGCGCGGGCGGCCGCAGACGCCGCGCGCTGCTGGGACAGGGCCGCGAACTCGTCCTGCTGCCGGCGTGAGACGCCGTACTTGGCGGCGACGTTCTCCGCGGTGACGCCCATGTGGACGCCGTGGAACGGGTCGGTCAGCATCATCACCGTGCCGTCGTGGAACGTGCGGTCGCCGAGTCGGTAGCCGGAGCGGGCGCCGAAGTCGTAGAACGGCATCCGGCTCATGCTCTCGTCGCCGCCGGCCAGGGCGATGTCCACGCCGCCCCAGCGCATCTGCATCGCTGCCGACCAGACTGCCTGAAGGCCGCTGCCGCACAGCCTGTTGACGGTGTACGCGGTGCCTGCGTCCAGGCCGGCCGCCAGGGCGACTCGGCGGGCGTTGTAGGCGTCAGGGCCGACCTGGCCGATGCATCCCATGACGACCTCGTCGACGTTGCCGGGCGTCACGCGTGCCCGGATCAGGGCCGCGCGCGCCGCGATGCCGCCGAGTTCGTGTGCCGGGACGTCCGCGAACGCGCCTCCGAAGCTGCCGACGGGCGTGCGTGCCCCGTCGAGAACGAGGATCTTTTCCTGCTGCTGCATCTGACCGTCCTATTCCAGTGAGCGTGAGTCGGAAGGCCCGCGCCCTGGCTGGATGCGGGCGGGACAGCAGGGTGGACGCGGGCCGGACACGCAGTCAGGTACTGCGGTGCGTCATGCCCGCCCGTGCTCCGACGTTCGTGCTGTCGCGGTGGTCGCGGATGCTCTTGAGGAAGCGGGCGCGGCTGCGGGCGGCCAGCGCCTTGAGGATGCGCTCGTGCTGTGCGACCGTCCGCCGTCTGTGCTCCCGCGTCGCGTAGTCGATCGCGATGAACGCGTCCGCCAGAGTCCACAGCCTACGAACCTCGTCGAGCACGAGTCTCAGTGGAGAGAGACCGAAGATACGCAGGTGGAACTCGTGGTTGAGCGCCACCATTTCCATCCACTCGGTCTTGTCCACCAGCTGTGCCATGTCCTCGTTGAGCGACCGCAGTTCTGCGATGACCTCATCGGCTGGCCAGACGACGGTGCGGGCCAGCTCATCCTCGAGCAGGGCGAGCATGAGGCCGATCTGGGCGAGTTCCTCCGCCGTCCGCTTGGTGACGAAGTACCCCTGGTGGGGGCGGTGGGTCAGCAGTCCTTCGCTGGTCAGGATGCTGAGCGCCTCACGTACGGGGACCCGGCTGATCTGCAGCTGCTCCGCGATCTCTTCCTGGCGGATCTGTTCGCCGGGCAGAAGCTGGCCTTGAAGGATCTGGTTCCGCAGCTCGCGCACCGTCCGCTCGGCGCTGGCACCTTCCTTGACAAGAGTGCGCCGATTAGAGCCAGTCACGCGATCACTCCCAGAGGTTGTATCCAATCTTGCATGCAGTATAGGAATCCCCTCCAGCGCCGATGGCTCCCGCAGGCGCGTCACCCGCCGGAGCGCTGACGGGTCTGGAGTGAGTGGTAACTCACCTTGGCACGTGCAGCCGCCAGCGCGGCGCCCTGCTCCACCTCGGCTCGTATCGAATTCTCGGCATCCCGGATCTGCTCGGCCGCGGCGATGACCTCGTCGGCTCGCGACGCCGGGATGGCGACGACACCGTCGGCGTCGCCGATCAGCAGGTCGCCCGGTTCCACCCGGACGCCGCCGACGGTCACCGGTGTCTGGTAGCCGTCGACGCGGACCCGGTCCTTACCTGTCCGCATCCAGCGGCCGCGGCTGTAGACGGGATACCCGAGTTCCAGGGCGCGGTCGGAGTCGCGGCACACGCCGTCGATCACGGTACCGCCGAGGCCTCGCCGGGCGGCCGTGGCGGTCAGCAGGTCACCCCAGACCGTGGCGTCCAGGCGTCCGGCGTTGTCGAGGACGACGACGGTGCCGGGGTCCAGGTCGTCGATGTAGTCGCCGACGCTGCCGGGGTCGGTGCCGACCGGCACGTACCGTACGGTGAACGCCGGTCCGGCGAGGCGGAACGTGCGGTCGACCGGCATGATGCCCAGGCACTGCCCGGGTATGCCGAGGCGGTCCATGGCGTCGCTGACATGGCTGGTGTCGAGTTCCTGCAGGCTCTTCACCGCGGTCTGCGCCGGATCCGTCATCAGAGGGCTCCTTGCTTGTCCAGCATGGTTTCGTAGTCGGCGGACATCACGTCGGCCACCGCGTGTCCGGCCCCTATCCGTTCGACCATGGCCCGTTCCTTCGCCGCGATCGCTTCGGCGGTGGCAAGCACCTCTTCGGCGTGTGCGGCCGCCACGAACACGACGCCGCTGGCGTCGGCGATGACCAGGTCCCCGGGGGTCACGGGGACACCGGCGACATCGACGGGAACGTTCCAGGCCCGTTCGATCACCCGGCCGCGGGCCGTGACCGGGACTCCCGTCGCCGCGTACAGGGGCAGGTCCAGTTCACGGGCCTCGTCCACGTCGCGGCAGGCGCCGTGGACGACGACGCCCTCGACGCCGTTGCGCCGGGCGCCTGTGGAGAGCACGCCTCCCCAGCCGGCGGCGTGTGTTCTGCCGCCATGCGCCACCACGATGACGTCACCGGGACCCGACGCGTCGACCGCCGCGGTGCCGAGGTGGCGGCCGGAACCCGCCACCTCGGGGCTCTGCTCCACCAGGTCGACGGTGACCGCGCGACCGGCGATGCGACGCGGCGCCGCCAGCGCGGTCAAGCCCAGGACAGCGCCGGACAGGCCCAGCTTGTCCAGCGCGTCGGCGACGGCGCAGGTGTCCAGCCGGGCCAGCCGCGCGAGTGCTTCGTCCTCACTCTCTTCCCGCACCGGGGCCGGATGTGCCTGGCTGGTCATGCCCACAGTCCGAAGGCCAGGCCCACGCCGGTGCCGGCGGGCGTGCGGTAGGCGGGCAGGTAGTCGACCCACTTGGTGGCCAGGTGGCTGCCCGCGCCCGCCGCGGTGATCCAGTTACGCAGCTCCGAGGTTCCCGAGTTCATCCGGTGGGCGGGCAGTCCGCGGAGCGTGGTGGTGTCGTGGTCGTTCATGGCGTCGAGCAGGGTGTGGTCCAGTTCGGCATCCACGACGAAGTGGCTGAGCCCGCCGGAGGCCACAACACCCACCCTGGCATCGCCGGGCGCGGACTCGACGGCCTGACGCAGTGCCACGCCGAGGTCGTAACACCGTGCCGGCGTCGGCTGGTTCGGCGGGAAATAGGTGTTGAGGAGAATCGGCACGAACGGGATGGTTCGGCCCTTGAGGAGCCTGCCCGCGACCCATGCGAAGGCGTGTCCGAATCCGGTGTCCGGTGGGGTGCTGTCACTGGACGAGATGTCGAAGCCCTGGTCGACCAGGCTCTCGATGATGTGCCGACCCAGTACAGCGTCGGACGGGTAGGTCTCTCCGTCCATCCCGAGGCGGCGCTGCACTTCGATGATCTGCTGACCGAGGCCCATGTCGACGGGATGGTGGGTGGTCATCTCCTCGCCGTGGTATACGGCGATGGAGGGGAGGTTCTGGTGGGAGAAGAGTTCGTCCTGGTCGTCGCCGACGACGACGACCGCGTCCAGTTCGAGCGAGACGAGGTCCTCGGCGAGCCGCTTGATGTCGGCCTGCGCCTGGGTGAACTTCCGGTCCCAGACCTCGGGCTTGAGTTCGGCCAGATAGCGGTCGCCGGCGCGTTCGGCGATTTCGGTGTACGGACGGATGACCCCGTCGGTGTCGTACAACTCGGTGTTGGCCTTGTCGTGTTCGCCCCGCAGGCTCCACATCTTCTCGGGCTCCATGCCGAGCATGGGGCTGTGCGAGGTGCCTGCCACGGCGACGATGCTTCCCATGGTGTTGTCTTCCCTTCAGCTGTTCAGCCGTGTGTAGACCTGGCGGGCGTTGCCCTCGAACACCGCTCGCCGGTCGTCGTCGGACAGGGCGGGGATCTTGTCGATCACCGGCTTGAGGTCTTCGAGGCTTCCGCCGCTGCCCGGCCGTTCGGTGCCGAACAGGACGCGGTCCGCGCCGACCACCGCGAAGAGCAGTTCCAGGGCTTCCTGGGTGTACAGGCAGGTGTCGAACCAGAACCGCTTCAGCGTCTCCTCGAACGTCTCGCGGTCGTCCGACTTGGCGCTGAAGAGTCCGCGGTCGTGAGCGATCCAGCGGCCGAGCTGGTAGGGAACCGACCCGCCGCCGTGCGGCACGATGATCTTCAGGTCGGGGAAGTCACGGAACACTCCGGCCCGGATCATGCTGTTGATCGCCAGGCTCTCCTCGGTGATGAAGTGCTCGCTGTAGCTCTCGCGTCCGTAGCAGGCGGCCGGGTGCAGCAGCGCCGGTACGTCGCGCTCGACGAGGCGTTCGTACAGCGGGTACCAGTACTCGTCACCCATCACCGGTGTGGTGCCGGCACCCTCGCTCGGATCGGGGTTGAGCAGCACCCCGATGAATCCTCGCTCCAGGTTTCGGTCCAGTTCCTCGAAGACCGTACTCACCGGTTCGCCCGCCACCTGTGGCAGGGCGCAGACGCCACGCAGCCGGTCGGGGTGGGCGGCGACCTGGGTGGCGATGGCGTCATTGTTCGCCTCGACCCACCAGTGCACGATTTTCGCCGGGCGGGCGGAGTGCTTCAGCACGAACGGGCGCGGCGAGGTCAGCTGCATGTCGGTGCCGACCTCGTCCATCAGCGCGATCTGCCGCCCGGCGGAGGCGAGCAGTTCCTCGTCGGTGGCCTTGGACGGGAAGCGCCCGTGGTAGGTGCCGGCCGCCTCCAGGTAGGTCCACAGGCCGTAGAAGGAGTCGGGCGCCACCAGATGGGCGTGACTGTCGATGATCACGGCTGCTCCTGGGGGGTTCGGGTGGGCATTACGGCGGTGAACTCGCACTGGATGAGCAAAGGGACTTGCAGCGCCGAGGGCACGGTGTGACGGACCGGCCGGTCCTGCTCGTCGGGGAACATCGCCACCCACTCGGCGTTCAGCGGTTCGCGTGACTGGCCTTCGCCGAGGAAGACGGTGACCTTGGCGATGTCGTCCGTGCCGGCGCCGGCCGCATCGAGGATCCGCCGGATGTTGGCGAACACCCCGGCGGTCTGGGCCTCCAAGCTGTCGGGGACCTTGCCGGTGTCGGGGTCCATGCCGTGCACGGCGCTGGAGACCAGCAGGTTGTCGAGCCTGACGGCGAGCGGGAAGGGGGCACCACCGTGGTGCAGTCCGGGTATCTCGATCGGGTGTCTACGGGACTTGGGCATGGGCCATTCCTTCTTCTGAGTCACTGCCAGCCGTAGAGGTCGAGGGTCCGCTCCCCCGCGCGAATGCGGCGCATCAGCTCGGCCTCCTTGTCCTCGCGCTCGGCGGCGGTCTTCAGTACGGCCTGGGTGTCCGCCTGCGGGACCACCACCACTCCGTCCGCGTCACCGGCCACCAGGTCGCCCCGGTCGACGAACACCTCTCCGATGCGCACCGAGGTGCCCAGCGAGCCGGCGCCGTCGAGGTCCTTGCCGGTGCCGCGGATGCACAGGCCGGCGGAGAACACCGGCAGGCCGAGCTCGGCGAGGGCGTCCCGGTCCCGGACTCCGCCGTTGATGACCAGACCGGCCAGGCCTCGCGCGAGTGCGGCGGTGCTCAGGATCTCGCCCCAGTAGCCGAACTCGGTGCCCCCGCCGACGTCGACGACGAGCACGTCACCGGGCTCGGCTGCGTACACGGCGCGATGGATCCACAGGTTGTCGCCCGGCGGAGAGGCGACAGGGAAGGCCGGACCGGCGATCCGGGCGCCGGCGAAGGCGGGTCCGATGCTTGACGGCAGAGCTCCGATGCGGCCTGCCGCTTCATGGAGCGTCGCCGCGGACAGGGCGCCGGAAGTGCTGTCCCGCAGGTTCACGGTGTGCCGTCCCTTCGTTGGTCGGCTGGTGTCGCCCACCATAGGTGCAGGCAAAATTGAATGCAATCACTCCCTCCCAAGAGATTGCCGTCACTATTGCATTCAATATTGAGAGCAGCCTACGGTTCAACTCACAGCAGCCCGCTTGGCAAGGGAGCCATTCGATGAGCAGCCAACCTCGCCGTGCGCCGGACGTCCTGATCGTGGGTGGCGGCCCCGCCGGACTTTCCGCGGCCGTCCTGCTCGGCGAGAGAGGCGTCGACGTCCTTCTGGTCGAACGGCATGCGGCCGCCTCACCGCTGCCTCGGGCGCACCTGCTCAATCAGCGCACGATGGAGATCTTCACAGAGATGGGCGTGGCTGACGCCGTCTACGACCTCTCCCCGCCGGAGGACCGCTGGCACAAGGTGGCGTGGCACACGACGCTCGCCGGGCCGGCCGCACCCTTCGGGCAGGTGATCGGCGCACTCCCCGCCTGGGGCGGCGGCCCCGACGCCGAGCGCTACGCCCGGGCCAGCCCCTCCCGCTACGCCAACGTGCCGCAGCTGCGCCTCGACCCCTTGCTGCGGGCCCGGGCGGAGGCGGTGTGCGGGCCCGAGAACATCCGCTTCCACCACGAGCTCACAGCGCTCTCCCTGTCCGCCGACGATGCCGGAGAGGGAGCCACAGCAACCGTCCGCGACCGTGACAGCGGTCGGGACTACGACGTTCACGCCCGGTACGTCATTGCCGCGGACGGCGGACGTACCTGCACCGACCTGCTCGGCATCGAGATGGACGGCCCCACCGGGCTGCTCGACATGGTGACCGTGCACGCCACCATGGACCTGTCGGAGTGGATCTCCGACGACGAGGTGCTGCTGCGCTACTTCATCAATCCCGACGGCCGGGGTTCCTTCGCCGGCGCCCTGTGCGCCATGGGTCCCGACCGCTGGGGAGGCGACTCGCCCGAGTGGGCCGTGCACACCGGTTACCGCACCAGCGACGCGGACCGCCACGACCATGCGGCGATCCTGGGCCGCATCCGTCGCATGCTCGGCATCCCCGATCTGGACATCGAGGTACACGCCGTCAGCCACTGGGAGTTCGAGGGCGTGGTGGCCCGGCGCCAGCGGCTGGGCCCCGTCTTCCTGGCCGGCAACGCGGCCCACCGGCACCCGCCGACCGGCGGGCTGGGCCTCAACACAGCGGTGCAGGACGTGCACAACCTCGCCTGGAAGCTCGACGCCGTCCTGACCGGCCAGGCCACCGACGCACTGCTCGACAGCTACGAGGCCGAACGCCGCCCGGTGGGCGAGTTCAACGTCCAGCACTGTCTCACCAACGCGGGCGGACACGCCCGTATCGCCGCGGCGCTCGGTCTGCGCGCCGACCAGAGCGAGGAAGCGGGCTGGGACGCCGTCACCGAGTGGCTCGCGGACACCCCCGAGGGCGACGCCAAGCGTGCCGCGGTAGCCGAGGCGATCGCGAGCAACGCCGACGACTTCAGCCAGCTCGCGGTGGAGCTCGGCTACCACTACGAATCCGGCGCGCTGGTGCCCGACGACACACCCGCACCGGAGGGTGAGAATCCGCTACGCGACCATGTGTCCACCGCGCGGCCCGGTCACCATCTCCCTCACGTGTGGCTCGACCGTGACGGATCCCGGCAGTCGGTGCACCAACTGATCGCCCCACGCGGCCTCACCCTGCTCGTCGATGCCGAGCACGCCCCTCGATGGGCCGCGGCCGCGCAGGCGGCCGGCGACACCGGGGCGACCATCCATGTGCGCGTCATCGGCTCCGGCGCCGAATGGACCGACCCCACCGGCGAATGGGCCGCCCTCCGCGGTGTCGACAGCAGCGGGGCACTGCTCGTCCGCCCGGACCGGCACATCGCATGGCGGGCACCTGACTGGTCCCGCGACCGCCCCGCCGAACTCCGCCGGAGCGTGCGCTCGGTGCTCGCTCTCCAGCCGTCACACGCACAGCCCGTGCCCACACTCACAGCCGCCTCGAACGAGTGACCGACCCCGTCCTGCCCTCATGGTGTCCCTGTTGAGGGCGCCATAACGAGCTGACATCCCCCCACGAGCCCAACAAGGAGCGACATGTTCAGCGACGAACTCACCCAACGGATCGCCCAGGTCAGAAGCGCCTCACTCGGCGACCTGCTCAGCCGTTCCACCGCCCGTGTGCCGGACAAGACCGCGATCGTCTACCGCGACCTCCGGCAGACATACGCCGAGCTGGACAAGACCGTCAACCGCACCGCCAACGCCCTGGCCAACCGCGGTGTCCGCAAGGGCCACCGGGTCGCCCTGCTCAGCCACAACAACCACGCCTACGTGGTCCTTTACTTCGCTCTCGCCCGGCTGGGCGCGGTGTCCGTCCCGGTCAACTTCATGCTGACCGCGGGGGAAGTCGCCTACGTTCTCGACCATTCCGGCGCGGCCGGACTGGTCGTCGAGGACGCCCTGCTGCCCGTGGCGGAACAGGCCTTGGAGGAGGCGGCTCTCACCGGCACCGTCACGGTCCGCGGCGTGATCCACGACAGCGGGCTGCCGACACCCGCGGGTTGGGAGTCCGTCGAGGACTGGATGGCGTACGACGACTCGTCCGCTCCGAACGTCTTCGTCGCCGAGGACGACCTGGCGCAGCTGATCTACACCAGCGGCACCGAGTCCCGCCCCAAGGGAGCGATGCTCTCCGCACGCAGCCTGATCGCCCAGTACGTCACCTGTGCCGTCGACGGCGAGATGAGCGGCGACGACATCGAGGTACACGCCCTGCCGCTCTTCCACTGCGCACAGCTGCACTGCTTCCTCACCCCCGGCATCTATCTCGGCGCCACCAACATCGTGCTGCCCGGAGCCGACGCCGCGACGATCCTGCGCACGGTGGAGGCCGAGCGTGCCACCAAGCTGTTCTGCCCGCCGACCGTCTGGATCTCGCTGCTGCGCCACCCCGAGTTCGACCAGCGGGATCTGTCCTCGCTGCGCAAGGGCTACTACGGCGCCTCGATCATGCCGGTGGAGGTGCTGAAGGAGATCGGCGAACGGCTGCCCGACGTCCGGCTGTTCAACTTCTACGGGCAGACCGAGATGTCACCGGTGGCCACCATCCTCAAGCCGGAGGACCAGGTCCGCAAGGCCGGCTCGGCCGGCCGGCCCGGACTGAACGTCGAGACACTGGTCGTCGACGATGCGACCCGGCCGGTGCCGCCCGGCCAGGTCGGGGAGATCGTGCACCGCAGCCCCCACGCCATGCTCGGCTACTGGAACGACCCCGAGCGGACGGATGCCGCGTTCGCGGGCGGCTGGTTCCACAGCGGTGACCTCGGAGTGATGGACAGCGAGGGCTACCTCACCGTCGTCGACCGGAAGAAGGACATGATCAAGAGCGGCGGCGAGAACGTCGCCAGCCGCGAGGTCGAGGAAGTGCTGTACCAGCACCCGGCGGTGGCCGAAACCGCGGTCTTCGGACTCCCGCATCCGCAGTGGATCGAAGCGGTCACCGCCGTCGTCGTCCTGCGGGACGGAGCATCGGCCACCGCCGAGGAACTCATCGCCCACTGCCGGCAGAGCCTGGCCGGGTTCAAGTCGCCCAAACACATCGAGTTCGCCGAGCAGTTGCCGAAGAACGCCAGCGGCAAGATCCTCAAGCGCGAACTGCGCACCAGCGCGCGAGCGCCCTGGATGTCGGACGCCTGGTGCACGGTGAGCGGCGACGCCCCGCTCGCCGACAATCCGTCAGTCGCCCGGACTCTTTCACCTGGCTGCATTTGTAGCGACAGGCCCCGTCGGCGGCCATTCGACCGCTGGTGGGGCCTGTCGCTGAGCGGTACGTCGGAAACCTGACCCCGCACAGCGGGTCACCGCTTCTCTACTCCGGGGCGCCGTCCGCACGTTGGCGGGACTCTGCGCAACCTTGACCATCGTGTGAACCTCACTTTTCTTTGAGGTTTCAACGAAACCGCTCCTGGGGGCGAGCTCGTGCACTCCTGCTCCTGTGCACGAGCCGGCCGCGTCGCTCCGGTGGGTGGTAGGCATCGCCGTCTTAGTCGGTGCACGTCAAGGGGTGGTGGAGAACGATGCAGGGCATCCACGGGACAGTGGCAACGGGCCTCCTCTCGCGCTTCCGGGTTATCCGTTCGACAGTTCGACAGACAATGACGAGATGCGGGCCTGTGTCGCGCGGTTGCTGACTCCCAGTCGGCCATGCCGGCGCACGAGGTCGATGCACGGTCGTCCGGCCCTCGCCCTGCCCGAGAGAGCCTTCTGGCCCCTCGGACGGGTCCACCTCGGCAGTGGCCCATCAGCGCTACGTCGCCCACGGGATCTACCAGGCCCTCCTCACGCCCAGAAGACGACCTGCCACACCAACTCCCGCCGGTTGACATCCGGTTGCCGTCATGAAGGAGCGTGGCACTGGACCGCCCGGAGGAGCTCTGCTGGGTTCCGAGCGGCACCGATGGCCGACATCATGCAGCTTCGCGACGGACGGCCCTACGAGGCCGTGCCTCCCGCTGCCCTGCCGACTTGACAAGCGGCACGAGAAATCACTGTGCGCCCGCGGATCAGGCCGCCCGCAGCACGAGCGGCAGCTCGTCAACCGAGAGCACGGGAAAGCTCCGACGCTTCACCTCTCCGTTGATGGCGAAGTTCGACGTCCTCGCGAGGAGCTCCTCCAGCGTGATGCGCATGTTCATGCGAGCGAAGTGCTGTCCGAGGCAGGCATGGAGACCGAACCCGAAGGCGAGGTGGTTCTTGTCCTCCCGGTCCAGGTCGAACCTGCCGGGGTCGGAAAAACGCCTCGGGTCGACGTTGGCGGAACCGTAGCTCGTCAGTACGAACTCGCCCGCCGCGATCTTCTCACCGGCGATCTCCGTGTCGGCGACGCACTTGCGGCTCAACGTCTGCTGCGGCGTGTCGATCCGCAGGCTTTCCTCGATGGCGTCGGGGATTCGGTGCGGCTCGGCGCGCAGCAGACTCTGCAGCTCCTGATCGCGGGCGAGCCGGAGGACCGTGTTCGACAGCGCGGCCGTGGTCGTGCCGTGACCGGCCAGCATCATGGCGATGATCAGCTTGCTGATTTCCTCGTCGGTGAGTGGGCGGCCCTGCACCTGACCCGTCACGAAGCTGTTGACGATATCGTCCCGGGGGTTTTCCCGGTGATCCACGATGACCTTCTGCACGTACGGCAGGATCTTCGCCATCGCGGCCACGAAAAGCTGCTCGTCCTGCTCGTCGTTCACGGCGAACCCGACCTGCTCTCCGGTCGCCATGACGAACTCGTGGTGGACGGGCCAGTCCGAGTCGGGAACTCCCAGGAACCGGCACAGCACGCGTGTGGGGAAGGGATAGGTGAACTGCGTGGAGAAGTCGACCTCGGTCTGCGCCACCAGTGCGTCGATCATCGCGACGGCGATCTCGCGGTTGCCTGACTCCAGACGGCCCACGACCTCAGGCAGGAAATTCGGATTCAACAGCTTGCGGAACCCCGTGTGAAGCGGAGGGTCGGCGAAAAGCGGAAGGATGGCCGGCGTGCCGTCCGGTTCGGTCGTCACCATGCTGCTCATCTTCCGGAAGTCACGAAGCACGGTGGTGAGCTCGGCGTATCCCAGGGCACCCCACCAGTTCACGTCAGACCCGGCGATCTTGACCCGCGCCATGGGGCACTGACTCAGGGCTTCGCCGTAGGCCTCGGCGGTCCCGGCCTCGGGGTCCGACTTGAGATGCTCCAGGGCTTCCGTAGGGTTCAACAGGCCACTCATGCTGTCACCTCCGTGACGTCGCGGACATTGCTGTCCATCGCATTGCTCCTCTCGCACCGCGCTGTTCGCCGCACACCCGGACTGGACGAGCCGAGCCCACGAATGGCGATTGTCCTGCAGTGGAGACATGTCGTCCTGTTGGGTGAAGCTACTTGACCGCTTCATTCCGGTCAACGGCGTGCGCGCGCGAATTCTGCGCCTTCCTGGAAAATCCGACCGGATCGGCCGCCTTCAAGGTGCACGGGGCGAGGCCGTCGCTGGTGAATGCTGGCGAAAAGCGTCAATCCCAGACGCCGGTCGACGGTGGACGTGGCGGGAGTGGAGGGG
>NZ_VJZC01000080.1 GCF_009377185.1 Streptomyces spongiae | reverse complement strand
CCCCTCCCCCGCCTCCGGGCGGGGGCGGCCAGCCCGGAGGCCCGCCTCCGGGCGCCCCACCCCAGCAGCACATGCCGGAGCTCTGCCCGCAGTGCCGTACGCCCCGTGAGGGCGGCGCGCCGTTCTGCGAGGAGTGCCGGTGGAACTTCCTGACGAACACGGCCACCACGTACACCCCGGCCGCGCCGCGGCCGGGTGGGCCCGGCGGGCCCGGGGGACCTGGTGGGCCTGGCGGCGCCTCTCCGTTCGGGGCGCCTGGCGGCCCCGGTGGGCCGCCTGGGCCCGGAGGTCCTGGTGGACCGGGTGGCCCTGGTGGGCCCGGTGGGCCGAATCCGGCGCTCCGGTTCCAGCAGCCGCCGCCCGGGCAGGGGCCGTCCTTCGGCGGCGGTGACTCGTACGAATACCAGGGCTCGCGGCCCTCACAGGTGAACCGGCCCGCGGAGCCCATCCCGCCGGGACCGCCCTTCGGCAGCGAGCCCTCCGGACCGACCGCTCCGCCGGGAGCCGGCGGTCCCCCCGGGCCCGGCCCGGGGCCCGGGGGCTTCGGCGGCGATCCGTTCGGTGGCGATCCGTCGCGTCAGGCCCCGCCGCCCGCGCCCACGTCCGGCGGTCCGGGCGGGCCTGGTGGTCCCGGTGGTCCCGGTGGTTTCGGGGGCCCTGGTGGACCGGCCGGTCCGGGTGGCCCCGGGGGTCCGAGCGGTCCCGGAGGCTTCGGCGGTCCGAGTGGTCCCGGGGGCCCCGGAGGCTTCGGTGGTCCCGGTGGTCCGGGTGGTCCCGGTGGTCCGGCGGGTGGTGGTCTGCCGCAGGCCTTCCAGCAGTCGGCTCCGCCCGCTCCGCCCACGTTCCCGAACGAGACGGGACAGCCGGGTGCGCCCGCTCCCGGGGGGCCGGGCGGTCCCCAGAGCGGCCCACCCTTCGGGGGCGGGCAGGACGACTGGGTGATCTCCCCGCCGTCGTCCGGTCCCGGTGCGCCTCCCGGGCCCGGTGGACCGGGTTCGCCCGGTGGATACGGATACCCGCAGCCGGGTGCCACCCAGGCCCCGCCCGGTCCCGCGTACCCGCAGCAGCCACAGCAGCCGACGACCTGGACGGCGACGATCGGCCCGGACCGCGACTACTTCATGTCGATGATGCAGCGCTCCGGTCCCGAGGCCGCGGGGCTCAACCTGCCCGCGTACTCCCCGGAGCAGCAGCGCGCCCTCGTCGGCAACCAGCTGACCATCGGCCGCCGCCGCCACTCCACCGGTGACACCCCCGACATCGATCTGTCGGTGCCGCCGGAGGACCCCGGGGTCTCGCACCAGCACGCGGTGCTGGTCCAGCAGCCGGACGGCAGCTGGGCGGTCGTCGACCAGAACTCCACGAACGGCACCACGGTCAACGGCTCCGAGGAGCCCATCCAGCCGTTCGTCCCGATCCCCTTGCAGGACGGGGATCAGGTGCACGTGGGGGCCTGGACGACGATCACCATCCGACGCGGCTGAGCCTGCCCGGACGGTTCACGAGAGGGGCCGTTCACGAGAGGGGCCGTTCACGAGAGGGGCCGTTCACGAGAGGGGCCGTTCACGAGAGGGGCCGTTCACGAGAGGGGCCGTTCACGAGAGGGGCCGTTCACGGGAGGGGCCAGGCGTACGGCCCCTCCGGGTCGTCCAGCCACGCCCATGCGCGGTCGCCGCTGACCGTGATCCCGTACCGGTCGCGCGTCGGCTGCTCCTCGCGGTCCCAGAGCGCGAGCGCCTCGTGCGGGTCGAGGCTGCCCGCGGTCAGGGTCAGCAGGAACCGGAAGAGTTCGTGGTCCCTGGCCCGGTGCGGCAGCCCGCCCAGATGAGGATGCATCCGCCCCGGCCCTCCCCCGTCGCCGCGCAACGGCACGAAGTAAGCGGGCGTGTGCAGGAACCGTCCCTCGGCGTACTCGGCGTCCCGCACCCGCAGCCGGACCAGGCCCGTGGCCAGCGGCGTGAGGATGCGGGCGTCGGGTGCGCACTGGGCGAGCCAGGCACGCGGGATCGAGAACAGTGTGCAGGTCGCGATGATCCGGTCGTACGGGGCGCGTTCGGGCACCCCGCGTGCGCCGTCGCCCGTGACGACGGTCGGGTGGTACCCGGCGGCGGCCAGATGCCTGCGCGCCCCCTCGGTGATGTCGGGGTCCAGGTCGATGGTGGTGATCCGGTCGTCCCCGAGGCGGTACGCGAGCAGGGCCGCGTTGTAGCCGGTGCCGGCACCGATCTCCAGGACCCGGTTGCCGTCCTCCACCTCCAGCTCGGTCAGCATGTTCGCCATCAGCGAGGGTTGGCTGCTGGAGGAGATCAACTCCCCGTCGCGCAAACGTGTGGCGAGCGGGACGTCGGTGTACGCGCCGCGCAGCCAGCGCTCGCGTCGTCTCGGATCGCGCTCCTCGCCCCAGAGCCGCTCGAAGCCGTTCCCACCCGGGCTCCCGGCCCCCGTGGAGGGGGTGGGCCCACCGCCCACGTAGTAGTACGGCACGAAGAGGTGGCGCGGGACCGCCCCGAACGCCTCCCGCCACACCGGGTCGGCGTCCCAGGCCCCGCTCGCACCGATCTCGCGCACCAGGGCAGCCCTGGCCTCCGCGGCGAGGTCACCCAGGTCCCGGTCGAGCGCATGTGTGCCCATATATCCACTGTGCTGCGCGATCGGCGCCGAGGCGAGCACCGCGACCGGACGAGCCGGGATCGGCTCTGCCACGGCACTACCCCGGCTCTGCCCCGGCTCCGCCACGGCACTACCCCGGTTCTGCCCCGGTCCTAGGCCTTGAGTCCTCCGTCCCCCTGTCTGAGACCATGGGTGGGTGAATGAGATTCGGCGCGGCACGCTGCAGGAGCAGACCTTCTACGAGCAGGTCGGCGGCGAGGAGACCTTCCGGCGGCTCGTCCGCCGCTTCTACGAGGGCGTCGCCGAGGACCCGCTGCTGAAGCCCATGTACCCGGAGGAGGACCTGGGCCCGGCCGAGGAGCGGCTGACGCTGTTCCTCATCCAGTACTGGGGCGGCCCCACCACGTACAGCGAGAACCGCGGGCATCCCCGCCTGAGGATGCGCCACGCCCCGTTCACCGTCGACCGGGCCGCGCACGACGCCTGGCTGAAGCACATGCGGGTCGCCGTCGACGAGCTCGGCCTCTCCGAGGAGCACGAGCGCACGCTGTGGAACTACATGACGTACGCGGCGGCTTCGATGGTGAACACCGCGGGCTGAGACCGGTTTCCCTCGCCGGGTTCTCTCACCGGGTTCCCTCGCCAGGTTCTCTCACCGGGTTCCCTCGCCAGGTTCTCTCACCGGGATCTCTCGCCGTTTCCCTCACCGAGTTCTCGCCTCGACGCGCGCATTCCGGTCGCACGGCACCGGATTCCGGTCACGATCCGGTCAAGTCCGACCTACAAGCGCTTACCCGCGGTACCCGCCATCTGACAGCATCACCCGAAGATCTCCGGTGATCCCGGAGACGGGGGCTGGTGCCGGGGGGCCGGGTGACGGGGTTCGTATTACTGCGCGTGCGGGCGCACCGACTGCTGCTCGCCGCCGCGCTGCTCACCGTTCTGCTGACCACAGCGGTGCCGACGACCCTCACCGCGTACTCGGGCGCGATCGGCGACGCGGCCCTGCGCCACTCCCTCACCGCACCCGAGAACGCCGTCGACACCGCCCTGATCGTCAAAGCGGACACCCCGTCCGCGGACCGGCGCACGGCCGCCGACCGTGCCGTGCGGCAGAGCGCTCGACGGACCTTCGACGGCATGCCGGTGACCGTGCGCACGCTCGTACGGTCCGGCCCGTACGCCCTCCCGCGCTCCCTCCAGCCGCCCGCCGCACGGTCGGGCAACCCCGATCTCACCCACTTCGCGGCCCTGGACCGCACGCAGGTGCGGGTCACCGAGGGACGTCCACCGCGCGGTGGCGGCAGCGTGATCGAGGTGGCTCTGCCGCAGACCGCCGCCGAGCCGCTCGGGCTGAAACCGGGCGCCCGCCTCACCCTCAAGGACCGCTTCGGCGGGCCCGACGTGCGCGTCCTGCTCACCGGCCTGTACCGGCCCGAGCGGATCAACGCCCCGTACTGGCAGGTGGACGACCTCCGCGGCCGTGGTGTCCACAAGCTCTCCTTCACGACCTACGGCCCGCTGCTCACCGATCCGTCCGTGCTCGCCGGCGGCCGGGTGAGCGGCGGAGAGTCCGCCTGGGTCGTCTCCGCCGACTTCTCCACGCTGACGACGGACCGGATCGGCGCACTGCGGCAGGCGGCCCGTGACAGCACGGCCGCGCTACGCAAGTCCGACGCGCTGAGCGGCACCACGGCGGCGACGACCTCACTGCCCGAGATCCTGGACGACGTCGAACGCTCCCTGCTCGTCTCCCGCTCGACCCTGCTGATCGTGGCGCTGCTGCTCGGTCTCCTCGCGGCGTACGCGCTGTTCCTCGTGGCCAGGCTGCTGAGCGCCGAACGGGAGGGCGAGACCCGGCTACTCAGGGCGCGCGGCGGCTCGCCCCGCCGGGTCGCCGGGCTCGCCGCGCTGGAGGGGCTGCTCCTCGCGGTGCCCGCGGCGGTCTGCGCGCCGCTCCTCGCCGGGCCATTGACACGACTGCTCGCCGAGCAGGGAGCGCTGGCGCGGATCGGGCTGCGCCTCGACGCCTCCGGCGCGCGTGTGGAGGTGTGGCTGGTCGCGGCGGCGGTGGCGCTGGGGTGCGCGCTCGCGGTGACGGTGCCGGCGCTGACCTCCGGTGCCTTCACGGTGCGGCGGGCCCGTGCCCTGCCCGCCCCGGTGCGTGCCGGAGCCGACGTCGGACTCCTGGTCGTCGCCGGGGTCGCGTACTGGCAGTTGGACCGCCGCAACACCGGCGCCGTCACCGGCGACAGCGACGGCACCCTCGGCATCGACCCGCTGCTGGTCACGGCCCCCGCCCTCGCCCTGCTCGCCGGCACCGTCCTCACCCTGCGGCTGCTGCCGCTCGTGGCCCGGCTCGCCGAGCGCCGCGCGGCGGGCGGCAGGGGGCTGCCGAGCGCCCTGGCCGGCTGGCAGTTCAGCCGCCGCCCGTCGCGCGGTGCCGGCGCGGTGCTGCTCCTCGTCCTCACGGTCGCCCTGGGGATGCTGGCGATCGGCGAGGGCGCCTCCTGGAGCCGTTCGCAGGAGGACCAGGCGGACTTCCGGGCCGGTACGGACGTCCGTGTCGTCGCGGGCAGCGCGAACGGACTCGGCGGCTCCGGGCGCTTCACGACCGTCGACGGCGTACGGGCCACCGCTCCCGCCTTCCGTACGACCCTGCCGCTGTCCGGCGACCGGACAGCGACCGTACTGGCCCTGGACACGGCTTCCTCCGCCGACGGACTGCTCCTCCGGAGTGATCTGGCCTCCGAGCCGGTGCGGCCCCTGCTGGAGGGCCTCGCGCCGAAGGAGAGGACGGCGGGCGCGCGGCTGCCCGTGGGGGCGAGGGAGCTCCGCCTGGCCCTGCGGCTCCGCAGCGACCAGGACGACCGGGATGACCAGGACGACCGGGACGACCGGGACGACCGGGACGACCGGGGCAATGACGCGGCGAACACGGACGGGGGCGGCGGGAGCGTCATGGCGGACGTGACGGCCACCCTCCAGGACCGCCACGGCGTGCCGTACCGGCTCCCCGTCGGCCGGCTGGCCCCCGACGGACGGCTCCACGTCCTCACCCTGGACCTCGCTCGCGCGGCCGGTGCCCCGACGGGCCGGGCGGCCGAACCCCTGACGCTGACCGACGTGCGGCTGACCATGGAGCAGCCGGTCGGCGGCGCCGAGCAGCACCGCCTGTCCCTGGAGAAGATGAGCGCCGTCCCCGCCGACGGAACGGAAGGACCGCTGACGCTGCCCACCTCCTGGACGGTCACGTCACGTTCCGACAGCCTGTCGCCGTCACCGGACAACACCATGCGGCCGACCACCCCGCGCGTGGAGAAGTCGCCACCGGGCTCCCTCGCGGTCCGCTACGGCACCGGGTACGTGCCCACCGACTTCTCCTGGCAGCCCGAGTCGTTCTCGGTCCGCCTCCAGGTGAAGCAGCCCCCGGCGGCCGAGGTGACGGGCATCGCCACCGACCGGTTCCTCGCGTCGGCCGGGCTCTCCGGAACCGGACAGCGCATGGACGTCGCCTTCGGAGACACGAAGGTGCCGGTACGGATCGTGCGGAGCCTGCGGGCGCTGCCGACGACCGAGGAGGGCGGAGACAGCGACGGCGGGGCGCTGCTGGTCGATCTGCGGTCGGTGAACCGAGTGCTGGACGCCCGGGACGGGGAGATCGCCGAGCCCACCGAGTGGTGGCTGCGGACGGCGCCGGGCACGGCCGGGCGCGTGGCCACGGAGGTGCGGGCCCGCCCCGACGTCGAGCCCTCGCAGGTGTTCGTACGGGACGAGATCGCCGACCGGTTGCGGGACGACCCGTTCGGGGCGGGTCCCGAAGCCGCGTTCGCCGCGGCGGCCGTGGTCGCGGCCGCGCTGGCCGCGGTCGGTTTCGCGGTGAGCACGGCGGGATCCCTGCGCGAGCGGGCGGACGAGTTCGCCGTCCTGCGCGCGCTCGGCGCCCCCCGTCGGCAGCTGGCCCGTCTCATCGCCGCCGAACAAGGCGTACTGGTGGCCCTGGCCCTGACGGTCGGCGTCGCCCTCGGCACGATCCTGACCCGGGCGGTGATCCCCTTGATCGTCCTCACTCCCCAGGCGACCCGGCCGATGCCCGAGGTCCTGGTGGAACTTCCCCTCTCCCCCGTGCTCCTGCTACTGGCCGCGGTGACGGTGACCCCCCTCGCGGTCACGGCCGTACTCGCGGCACGGCGCCCGGACGCGGCGGGCACACTGCGGCGCCAGGGAGGTGAGTGACACGGTGCGTACGCGCTCTTCGACGAAGTCCGGGGCATCCCGGGCCACCCGGGTACTCGCCCCGTCCACCGTGGCCCCCTGGGTGCGGACCCGGCTGCGGGCCGCGCCCGGAGCGGCCTGCGCGCTGGCTCTGCTGGTGGCGCTCACCGCCTGTCTGGCCGCGGCCTTCCCCCGCGCTGTGGACCGGTACGAGGACGCGGGACTGCGCGATGCCGTCGCCGAGGCCCCGGCCGAGCGGACGATCCTGCAGTTCTACGCCCAGCAGTCCACGACCGAACTCCCGCCGGAGGAGTGGGAGTCGGCGCTCGGCTCGGACAAGATGAGCAAGCAGTACGCACAGGTGCTGGCCGCCGTCGAGCGGCCCCTGGTCGTCGACCGCGCCCAGTCGTCCTACGGGGTGCGCACCACCCAACCCGCGGAGGTATGGGAGCCCTGGCTGCCCCGGCCCAGCGGTCTGCCCGCCCAGATGTCACTCGTCGCGCAGAACGGTCTCGCCGACCATTCCCGGCTGAGCACGGGTCGTCTGCCGCGCACCACCGGAACGGTCACCGCCCGCAGCCGCGCCGTGGAGGCGGCCGTCACCGCCGAGACCGCCAAGCAGCTGCGGATCAAGGTGGGTTCGGTGATCCACATCCCCCGACCCGCGTGGGGGTCCCTGGCCGTGCGCGTCACCGGCATCGTCACCCCGCGCGAGCCCGAGGGCGCGTACTGGTCGGCACAACCCCTGCTGCGCACCCCCTCGCTGATGCGGAAGCCGGACATGCCCCCGGGCGCCGACACGTACTGGCTGGGCGCCCTGCTCCTGCCCCCGGACGCGGCACCCGCCCTGCAGGCGACGAAGGGTGGCCCTGAGCGCTACTGGCAACTCGCCCCCTCCGCCTACTCGTTGAACGCCCGCGACCTGACCGGCCTCTCCTCCTCCCTCGCGTCGCTCCTGTCGGGGCCCGGACTGCGGGAGGTGCGCCAGGCCACCACCGACCCGGGGACCGACGCGAACACCGGCCTGGACGAGGTGCTCCTCTCCCATCAGCGGCTGCGCGACGGCATCGCCCCTCTCGTGTCCGTCGCCGCCTACGGCACCGGGACCGTCGCGGCCGTGGTGCTGCTGATGGCGGGCGGCCTCGCCGCGGACCGGCGCCGTACGGAACTCGCCCTGCTGCGCGCCCGTGGCGGCTCCCTGCGCGGTGTCACGGGACGGCTGGTGGCCGAGACGGCGGTCGTCGCCGTGCCGGCGGGCGCGGTGGGCCTCCTGCTCGCTCTCCTCGCGGTCCCCACCACGCGCCACGCATACGCCGTGGCAGCAGCCGCGACCGTCACGCTCCTCGCCTGCGCGGCGCTCCCCCTGCGCGCCGCGGCCCGCCACGCGGTCGTACGGGTCCACGGCGCGCGCGAGGACCTGACCTCCGTGCGCCCGTCACGGCGCCGTACGGTCGCCGAAGTCACGCTGTTGGTGCTCGCGCTGGGCGCCGTCGTGGCGCTGCGGCGGAGGGGGACGGGCGGCTCGGGGGCCTCCGACGCGGGGATCTCCGGGGCTTCGGGCGCCTCGGACGCTTCGGGTGCCTCGGCCGACCAACTGGTCTCGCTGGCACCCGTGTTGGTGGGGGTCATCGCCGCGCTGGTGCTGGTGCGGCTGTATCCGCTGCCGTTGCGGGGGCTGGCGCGCCGTATGGGGCGACTGCGGGGTGCGGTCGGGCATCTGTCGCTGGCCCGCGCCGGCCGTACGCCGGTTTCCGCGGTGCTCCCGCTGCTCGCTCTGCTGACCGCCCTCACCACCGCCGCCTTCGGTGGCTCGGTTCTCGCGGGCATCGCCGATGTGCGCGACCGTGCGGCGCTGTCCGCGACCGGCGCGGACGCCCGCATCGAGTCACCGCGCCCCCTGCCCGCCGCGCTGCCCGGTCAGATCCGCCGGAGTCCCGGGGTACGGGAGGTCAGCCCGGTGAACATCGCGTACAACGTCATCCCGAACGACGGTGCCGAACCGGTGACACTGGTGGGCGTCGACCGGGGCTCGTACGCGTCACTCGCCCGCCGAACCGCTCTCGGCGCGTTCCCCGCGGCCACATTGAAGCCCTCCGGCTCGTCCCGGTCGGACGTCCTTCCCGCCCTCGCGTCCCCGTCCCTCTCCGACCGCTTCGGCAGCGGGCCCTTCTCCGTGCGGCTGGAGGACGGCAACCTTGTCACCCTCCGGATCAGCCTGGTGCGCGAGACCACTCCGGCCGCGCCGGGCGCGGACTTCCTGGTCGTGGACCGCTCCGGGCTCCCTGGCCTCTCCGGGTCCGCCGCCGGAGCTGCCCGCCCGACCACGCTGCTGGTGACCGGGTCCCACCTCGACGCTGCGGCGCTGCGCACGCTGGCCGGCGAGAACGCCGACGTCCGTCTGCGGTCGGAGGCCCGGGCACGCTACGTCGACTCCCCTCTCCAGTCCGGTGCCGAACGCGTCTATACGGCGGCGGTGGCGGCGGGCGCCGGTTACGCGGCCCTGGCCCTGTTGCTGACGCTGATCCGTTCCGCCCCCGAACGCGCCGCTCTCCTGGCACGCCTGCGCACCATGGGCCTGACCCGCGCCCAGGGCCGCCGTCTGCTGATCCTGGAGTCCCTCCCGCAGGCCCTGCTGGCCGCGCTGGGCGGGACCCTCGCGGGCTGGGCCGTCGTCGGCCTCCTCTCCCCCGGTATCGACCTGACGTCGGTCGCCCTCGCGACGGCGACCGACTCCGCGCCGGCGGACGCCCACCTGCGTACGGATCCGTGGTCCCTGCTGGTCCCGGCCCTGACCGTCGTGACCCTGACGACGGGGATCGCGGCGGCGCAGGCGTGGTGGACCGGGAGACGGAGTTCGGTCAGGGAACTGAGAGCGGGAGATCCCCGATGACGGCCACGCGCCCACCGACCGACGAGCCCGGAAACCCCACCACCGCTGAGGGAGTCGTCCCATGACCACCACGGGCCCCACCTTCGCCGACCTCGCCCACCGCGCGGCCGCCCGCCGCGACCGCCCCGCCTACGGCCACGACGCCCTGATCACCTGCGACCGCCTGGTCCGGATCTTCTCCACGGACGGTGTGGAGGTACAGGCGCTCCAGGGCCTCGACCTCCTCGTCCGCGAGGGCGAGCTGATGGCTCTGGTGGGCGCGTCCGGCAGTGGCAAGTCGACGTTGATGAACATCCTGGCCGGCCTCGACACCCCCACCGCCGGAGCGGCCCGTGTCGCCGACCGCGACCTGCTGACGATGACCGCCAAGGACCGCCTGAGCTACCGCCGCGAGATCGTCGGCTTCGTCTGGCAGCAGACCTCCCGCAACCTCCTGCCCTATCTGACGGCCGCCCAGAACGTGGCCCTGCCCATGCAGCTGAGCGGCTCCCGCACCCACCGCCGCCGAGCCCGTTCCGAACGGGCCCTGGAACTACTGGAGTTGCTGGAGGTCGCCGACTGCCGCGACCGCCGCCCCCACGAGATGTCGGGCGGGCAGCAGCAGCGCGTGGCGATCGCGGTCGCCCTCGCCAACGCGCCCAAGGTGCTGCTGGCCGACGAACCCACCGGTGAACTCGACTCCCACACCGGCGAACAGATCTTCGCCGCGTTCCGCACCGCCAACGAACACCTCGGCACGACCATCGTGATCGTCACCCACGACCAGGCCGTGGCGGGCGAGGTCCGGCGCACGGTCGCCATCCGCGACGGCCGCACCTCGACGGAGGTCCTGCGCCGCACCGAGATCGACGCGGCCACCGGCCAGGAGGCGGTCGTCGCCCGCGAGTACGCCACACTCGACCGGGCCGGCCGGCTCCAGCTCCCCGCCGAGTACACCGAAGCCCTCGGCATGCGCGACCGCGTCGCCCTGGAACTGGAACGGGACCACATCGGCGTGTGGCCCGACGACAGCGAGTCATGAGCGGAGCACACCGAACAGCCCGGTAGCCACCGACCCGCCCGGTGATCAGCGCACGGTGACGTCCAGCGCCCCGAGTCCCGCCCTGCGCACCGCGATCGACCCGTACGGTGTGCGCAGCCTGAGCCACGCGCCCGACGAGAACAGCTTCAGCGGCTCCTCACCGGGCCGCTCGGCCGGCCGTGCGGGGCGCAGAAAGCCGAGCGCCTGCGCCGCGTGCGCGACCCGTACCGGAAGGCCGGTGTCGCCGATGGGCCGGGACCAGATCTCCCGCCCGATCCGGTCGAGTTCGGCCCGCGTCCGCCGCTCGGGCGTCAACTCCTGAGTACGGGACCGGAATTCCGCCACCGCTGCGGCGAGCGTCGTCCGTACCGCGTCCGGTGCCGGCAGCCCCGGCTCCGCCCGCCAGCCGCCGCGCGGGGGAAGCACCCCGGCCCACGGCGGGCCGGTGACCGCGGCCGGCAGCACCGCGGTGGCCGCCGACTCTTCGATGGCTTCCAGGAGTTCGCCCGCGGACACGGTCACGTCGAGCGTGACGTCGAGCCCGTTCTCGTACGGCTTCACGAGCCGTACCGCCCGGATCGCGAGGACCTCGAACGACGGCGGTCGCCCGAACACCGCGAGCGTCGTACCGGCGCCCTGCAGACGCACCGCGGCCGCCCGGTCGTAGTGGACCAGCCGCCCGAGGAAGGCGGCGAGGTCCGCCGCCTCCCCGCCGTCGGCGAGGTGAAGCACCGTCATGCCGCGACGGCCTCGTCCTGGTCGTCCATGTACTCCTGAAGGAACTCCCGTTCCTCGGAGGTGATCCGGCGTGGCCGCTGCGCCTCGAAGTCGAACGGCACTATCACCGTCGAGGCCCGGACGTAGACCTGGTCCGGGTCCTTGACCTCGTAGGTCAGCGTGAACGCCGCCGCCCTTATCTCGGTGACCCACAGCTCGATGTCCACCGGCGCGTGCCGGTGGACCAGCTGCCGCTTGTAGTCGATCTCATGGCGCGCCACCACGGACCCCTGCTTGAAGTCCTTCTCCGGGCGGAACAGGAAGTCGATACGGGCTTCCTCCAGGTACCGGAGGAAGACCACGTTGTTGACGTGGCCGTACGCGTCCATGTCCGCCCAGCGCAGCGGGCAGCGGTAGATGTGCCGCAAGATCAGCCCCGGGTCAGCTTCTTGTAGGTGGCGCGGTGCGGACGGGCAGCGTCCGGGCCGAGCCGCTCGATCTTGTTCTTCTCGTACGACTCGAAGTTGCCCTCGAACCAGAACCACTTGGACTCGCCCTCGTAGGCGAGGATGTGCGTCGCCACACGGTCCAGGAACCAGCGGTCGTGGGAGACGACCACGGCGCAGCCGGGGAACTCCAGCAGCGCGTTCTCCAGGGAGGACAGGGTCTCCACGTCGAGGTCGTTGGTCGGCTCGTCGAGGAGCAGCAGGTTGCCGCCCTGCTTCAGGGTCAGCGCCAGGTTCAGACGGTTGCGCTCACCGCCGGAGAGGACCCCGGCCGGCTTCTGCTGGTCCGGGCCCTTGAAGCCGAACGCGGAGACGTACGCGCGCGAGGGCATCTCGACCTGGCCGACGTTGATGTAGTCCAGCTCGTCCGAGACGACGGCCCACAGTGTCTTCTTGGGGTCGATGTTCTCGCGGCTCTGGTCGACGTAGGAGATCTTGACGGTGTCGCCGACCTTGATCGAACCGGAGTCCGGGTCTTCCAGGCCCTGGATCATCTTGAAGAGGGTGGTCTTGCCCGCGCCGTTCGGGCCGATGATGCCCACGATGCCGTTGCGCGGCAGCGTGAAGGAGAGGTCGTCGATGAGGACCTTCTCACCGAAGGCCTTGTTGAGGTTGTTCACCTCGACGACCACGTTGCCCAGGCGGGGGCCCGGCGGGATCTGGATCTCCTCGAAGTCCAGCTTCCGCATCTTGTCGGCCTCGGCGGCCATCTCCTCGTACCGGGCCAGACGCGCCTTGGACTTGGCCTGCCGTCCCTTGGCGTTGGAGCGGACCCACTCCAGCTCCTCCTTGAGGCGCTTGGCGCGCTTGGCGTCCTTCTGGCCCTCGACCTTGAGACGGGTCTGCTTGGTCTCGAGGTACGTGGAGTAGTTGCCCTCGTAGCCGATGGCGCGGCCGCGGTCGAGCTCCAGGATCCATCCGGCCACGTTGTCGAGGAAGTACCGGTCGTGGGTGATGGCCACGACGGTGCCCTTGTACTGGGCGAGGTGCTGCTCCAGCCAGTTCACGGACTCGGCGTCGAGGTGGTTGGTGGGCTCGTCGAGGAGCAGCAGGTCAGGGGCTTCCAGGAGCAGCTTGCAGAGCGCGACACGACGCTTCTCACCACCGGAGAGGGTGGTGACGGGCCAGTCGCCGGGCGGGCAGCCCAGGGCGTCCATGGCCTGTTCCAGCTGGGCGTCCAGGTCCCACGCCTCAGCGTGGTCCAGCTCCTCCTGGAGCTTGCCCATCTCCTCCAGCAGCGCGTCCGAGTAGTCGGTCGCCATCTGCTCGGCGATCTCGTTGAACCGGTCGAGCTTGCCCTTGATCTCGGCGACACCCTCCTGGACGTTCTCCAGGACGTTCTTCTCCTCGTTCAGCGGGGGCTCCTGCAGCAGGATGCCGACGCTGTAACCGGGCGAGAGGAAGGCGTCACCGTTCGACGGCTGCTCGAGGCCGGCCATGATCTTGAGGACGGTGGACTTACCGGCACCGTTCGGACCGAGCACACCGATCTTCGCGCCGGGCAGGAAGTTCAGCGAGACGTCGTCAAGGATCACCTTGTCGCCGTGCGCCTTGCGCGTCTTGCGCATGGTGTAGATGTACTCAGCCAAGAGAAACCGTCCGGCAGCTTGAAATCTGACAGTGGGCAGTACCACCCATCTTGCCGCACGGCCAGCCCTCGACGGAAACCGGATGGTGGAGGCCCCGGCAGGGGCGATCGCTCCGGGCGAAAGGCGCGGCCCCGGGTGCCTGGGAGGCGTACCGGGGCCGCGTCGCTCGCGTGGGTCACCGCGCGGTCACTCACTGTTGAGTTGCCAAGGATCAATCCTGCTCAGTGGTCCCTCGCCTCGTCAGCGTGAGGTTCAGCTCACTCCTGCTCCTGCGAGGGGGAGTTCCTCCTGCGGGCCAGCAGCAGCGCTCCGCCGCCGACCACGACCAGGGCGATCGCCGCGCCCGCGATCAGCAGGGTCGCGCCGGAGCTGCCCGTCTCGGCGAGGTCGGTGCCCGTGGTGGACGCGGCGCCCGCCGTCGCGGGGCTCGGCTCGCTGAGCGTCTGCACCGAGTCGCCGCCCTCGGCCGCCTCGGTCTCGGTCGCGCAGTCGAGGACGCCCTTGATCTGCTCCTCGAAGCCGTTCGGCCCTCTGATCGTGAAGTCGTACGCCTGGTCCTCCTGCAGCGGGATCGTCACCGTCTCGGTCGTGCCGGCGTCGATCGTGTGCCGGATGCCCATGAGGTCGAAGGTGAAGGGCTCGTCCCCAACGTTTGCCGCCTTGATGTCCACGCCGCCCGCGGCGCAGTTCTTCTCGGCGGACAGTGCGGGTATCGCACCCTCCTTCGCCCAGTTCGCGCGCGCCACGGCGGAGACCGTCGACTCGCTGGAGCCCGCGAGGATCTGCGTCTGGCTGCGGGTCTCGGAGGCGAAGGCGCGGCCCACGGGCACGGTGGTGGATGCCTGCAAGGTCAGTTCGGCCGAGCCTGCCGCGGCTTTCTCGGGCACCTCGAAGTACACCCGACTGCCGTTGACCGCGGAGGTCACGACCTTGCCGCTCTCGTCGACGACCTTCACCCCGGCCGCCATCGCCGCCACGGGCGGGGTGACGGTCACGGAGTCCGCGTTGGTGTGCACCGTGACCGGACCGAGCCGCTCGCCGGTGTGGCCGGAGACGGCCGGCGGATCGAGGGTCAGCGACGCCCCGGGCTCCGCCAGGTTCCGCGCGCTCTTCTGGAGGTAGTCCGCGAGCTTCTCCGCCTCGGGGTCGACGGCCTCCACGTCGGCGCCGTCCGAGTAGCGCCAGATGGCCACCTGCGTGCCGGCCGCCGCGTCCTGCTCGGTGAGGCCCGCCGCCCCGGCCTTCCCGGCGAGCGCCGCGAGATCGTTGACCTGTGGGTAGGAGTTCTGAAGGATCCAGCGGATCCTGCCCGCGTCCTTGTTGCCGTCGAGCGACGTGCCGCTCCACGGGGTCTCGTGATACTTGGCGTCCCGCTGCGTCGGGTTGTGCGCGTCGACACAGTAGGTCTGCAGCATGCCGCCGCCCTCGACGGACATCTCGAACAGGCCCGCGGAGACCTGCTGTTCCTCGCCGTTCTCGCGGATCACCGCGGTCCCGTAGGTCTTCAGGCCGGTTATCGTCGCGGTCGCGCCGCCCGGGCTCTGCGGGGTCTCCTCGGCGACGGCCGTGCCCGCGGTGGCGAGCACACCCGCCACGACGAGCCCGGACGTCAGCGTCGCGGCCGCGAGGCGAGCGGCCCCTGGCCGCCTGCCTGTTCGCGCGCGAGCGGACAACGCAGAGAACGCAGAAAACACAGAATTCCCTTTCGAGCAGGACCCGTTGGCATGTGGGGACGGGGTCCCACATCAGCATCATCAGCCCCGTGAGCTATCCCGGCATCCTAGGGATGTGGCGCGCCGCTCTTCCGTGTCATCTCGTCGGATAACCGATCCGACTCGGAATCGTTATCGCTCACACAGGCTTTGAGCTGCGCTTATCCACATTTTCTTCTGGACTGTTCGCAACGCAGGCGTCGATAAGCCACAGTCCGGTCAGGTCGGTCCTTTACCGACTGATGTCACGTCACTCCTGCGGGCTCCGGCTGTAGTTGGTCGACCGTGTTCGGCCGGTTCGCCGGCGCTGTCTCCCAGTTGGGCTCGGGCTGCGGGGACACCGAGGCCGTCATCCCCGTCTCTCCCCTCGATGCGCGGCGGAACGCCGACGTACCGCGCGCGAGATCGTGGCCGATCGCCACGGCGTCGATGTCCGCCCAGGTGCGGCTCTCGCCCTGCTCCGTCCGCTCGGTCCGTACCCTCAGCCGCCCCTGGACGACGACCGGATCGCCCAGCGACACGGACGAGGCCACGTTCGCCGCGAGTGTCCGCCTGGCCCACACCGTGAAGAAGTTGGTGTGGCCGTCCGTCCACTCGTTCTTCTCCCGGTCCAGGTACCGCGACGTCACCGCCAGCCGGAACCGGGCCGAGGTGCCCGTGGCCGTCTCCTTGCAGACCGGCTGGGTGGCCACGTTCCCCACCACGCACAGCGTCGTCTCGTTCATCGCGAACCCCTCTTTCGCCCCGGCGCCCATGCCGGATGGATACGCGTACGGGCCCGTCCCGTACGGCTGCGTCTGCCGCGGTGACCGCGTTCGCCGTGGTCGCCGCGAGATCAGACTGCCTCCGCCGGGCCGGGCCCGCTGAGCGCTGTGCACAACCCCTGGCCTGTGGACAACTCCGCCACCCGTACGGGTGAACTCTGCGCACCCGACAGGCATTTCCCCCCCTCACCGCACGACGCCGACGCCCACGCACGACGGCGACGCCCCTCACCGCATGGCCGCGATGCCCCTCACCGCACGGCCGCGGTGGTCCCCAGCACCTGGCTGTACTGCTCACGCACCTCCCGGTACCGCAGCAGCTCCGCCGCCACCGGATCCAGCACCCGCGCCCTCCCGCACCCGGCGGCCGCCTCCCGCAGCCTGCGTTCCGCTTCGAGCCCGTACCGCCGTGCCGGACCGCGCGCCGCGAGCCTGCTGCTCCACTCGACCGCCGGACCGCCGACGATGCCCATCGCCATCAGCAGCACCGGCGCGCCGATGTCGGGCGACATGACCCCGATGATCTGCCCCGCCAGCCAGAGTCCGCCGATGACCTGAAGGATCGTCATGGACGCCTGGGCGAGCACGGCGACCGGCCACCAGCCCGGCCGCGGCGGCCTCCCGTGTGGTGTCCCTGCGCGCGCCGCCAGCTCGTCCAGGGCCTCGGGCAGCCCCTGGGCGCCGCGTACGGCCGCCTCGCGCACGGCCTGGGCCCAGGGTGCGGGCAACCCGGAGACGGCCCGTTCTGACACGGTCCGCACGGCCTGTTCGACCCGCTGCCGGGCGGTGGCCTCCTCGTCCACGGGCGCGCGGAGGGGCAGACGCCCGGTCGGGGTGTCGTAGCGGTCCTGGAACCACCTCCACAACCGCAGCCAGGGCGTTCCACACGCCCGGTTCGCGTTGCGCAGCCACGCGCGCTCGGCGGCCTCACCCGCCGCGGTGGCGCCCACGGCGTCCGCGAGCCGGTCGGAGAACTCGTCCCGGGCCTCCTCGCTGAGCCCGGTGCGCAGCCCGGTCGCGTACACCGGCCGCAGGCGCCACGCGGCCGCGTCCAGGTCGGCGGAGATACGGCGGCCCGCCGCGCCCTTCTCGGCCACGAACTGGCCCAGCACCTCACGCAGCTCGCCGACGCCGTCCCCGGTGAGCGCGGACAGCGCGAGCACGGTCGCGCCCGCTTCGCCGTACTCCCCGAGGGCGATCCCGTCCTCGTCGAGCAGCCTGCGCAGGTCGTCGAGGACCTGGTGGGCGGCCTCCCCGGGGAGCCGGTCCACCTGGTTGAGGACGACGAACATGACCTCGGCGTGCCCCGCCATGGGCCGCAGATAGCGCTCGTGGAGGATGGCGTCGGCGTACTTCTCCGGGTCGACGACCCAGATGACGGCGTCGACGAGTGCCAGGACGCGGTCGACCTGCTCGCGGTGCTGCACGGCCGCGGAGTCGTGATCGGGCAGGTCGACCAGGACGAGTCCGCGCAGCTCGGACTCGCCGTCGGGACTCTGGATCGGACGCCTGCGCAGCCGTCCCGGGATGCCGAGCCGGTCGATGAGCGTGGCCGCGCCGTCGCTCCAGCTGCACGCGATGGGCGCGGACGTCGTGGGCCGGCGGACGCCGGTCTCGGAGATGGTCACCCCGGCGAGCGCGTTGAAGAGCATCGACTTGCCGCTGCCGGTGGCGCCCGCGATGGCCACGACGGTGTGCTGCCCGGAGAGCTTGCGCCGCGCCGCCGCCTCGTCGAGGACACGGCCCGCCTCGGCCAGTGTCCTGCTGTCCAGCCGCGTCCGGGAGAGCCCCACCAGCTCGCGCAGCGCGTCGAGCCGCGACCGCAGCTGCCCGTCGTACGCGAGAGGGAGCACCGTCTGGGGGCCGGAGAGCCTCGTTTCCGCGGCCGCGGCCTGCTCGGCGGCCTCCTCCTCGGACATGCGCCGGGCGATCAGGCCGTCGTCCCAGTCGTCTCCGGCGGGCCCGGCGTCACGGTCCGCGGAAGCGGGTCGGCCGGTGTTCCCGGTGTTCCCGGTGTTCCCGGTGTTCCCGGTGTTCCCGGTGTTCCCGGGCTTCCCGGGCTTCCCGGGCTTCCCGGTGCTCCCGGTCTTCCCGGTGTCCGCGGGGGGCGCGGCAGTCGCGGTGGGCGCGGTACGGGCCCTCGCGCGGACCTTCCTGCGGAACCTCTCGAGCACCGAGGAGTCGTCGTCACTCGCGGGCGAGTCGTCGTCTACGGGGAGCCCGTTTCCCGAATGGCTCTCTCCAGGGAGGGCGTTTTCGGGATCACCCTCCCTGGAGGCCCGCTCGGGAGCCCCCTCCGAAGCCCCGTCGGAGGCTTCCTCGGCCGTCTTGCCGGAGGCCTTGTCGGCGTCCCCCTTGGAGCCCTCGCCTCCGGTGTGGTCGGCGTGATCCGTGCGGTCAGTGACGGCAGTCACCGCGGTCACCTCTCCTTCTGCAGTACGGACAGCGCGGCGATGAGTTCGGCCTGGGGCTCCGGGTGTACGTCGAGCGCGTCGAGTGGGGCGAGGCGCCGCTCGCGCTCGGTGTACAGCGCCTTGTCGAGGTACTCGGTGAGCAGCCGCCCGCCCCGGTCCCGCAGCCGGAGCGCCCGGTGCGCGCCGACCCGTTCGGCGAGGCCCTCCCCCGCGGAGCGTGCCCGGCGACCGCCCAGGAGGACCGTGGCCACCAGCGCGGCCAGGACCTCGGCCTCCGCCGCGACGTTCCGGTCGAGGCCGGTCACCTCTTCCTCGGCGTACTCCACCAGGACGCGGCGCCAGCGCCGTACGGCCGTCCCGATGCGGTGCTCCGCGCTGTCGGGCGTCGTGTCGCGGCCGAACAGCCCGGGCGCCGTCGCGGCCGGTTCGCGCCGCCAGACCTCGTCGACGCGCTCGTCGGCGGCCGTGACGGCGCACAGGAGCAGCGCGCAGAGGCTCTCGACGAGGGCGTCGAGGAGTTCTCCGGCGGTGCAGTCGAGCGGATAGCTGCGCCAACGCTTGAGCGCGTCCCCGGCGAGTACCGCCCCGGCCTGCAGGCGCGTCCTCACGCGCGCGTGCTCGCTGTCGTACGCCGCGTCGACGGCCGTGGTGAGCCGGAGAGCGGCGGCGTACTGGGCGGCAGCCGCACTGGCCAGCTCGGGCATGCGCACGCTCAGCGAGTCGAGGACCCCGTGGGCCGTACGGGCCATCATCTGGTGCCTGGCCCCCGGATCGGTCGCCTGGTGGATGAGCCAGGAGCGCAGCGGTGCGACGGCGGTGGCCGGCAGCAGCCCGCCGCCCCACGCGGACTCGGGCAGCTCCGGCACGGTGAACCGGGGCACCTCACCGAGCCCGGCCTTGGCGAGCAGCGCCCCGTACTGCCGTGACACCTCGGCCACGACCTGGTGGGGCACCCGGTCGAGAACGGTCACGAGCGTCGCCTTGTGCTCCTTGGCGGTACGCAGCATGTGCCACGGCACCGCGTCGGCGTAGCGGGCGGCCGTGGTGACCATGATCCAGATGTCGGCCGCGGAGATCAGCTCGGCGGCCAGGACGCGCCCCTCGGCGACCAGGGAGTCGACGTCGGGCGCGTCGAGGAGCGCGAGACCGGGCGGGAGGGTCTCGGCGGTCTCGATCCGCAGGACCCGCTCGTCGTCCCTGGCCGGGGGGAAGGGCTCGCCACCCGACTCCTGATGGGGCACCCACGCGCGCGTGAGGTTGGGCAGCACACGCATCCCGCTGAACCAGTGGTGGTCCTCGGGGTGGCACACCAGCACGGGGTTGCGCGTCGTGGGCCGCAGGACGCCCGCCTCGCTCACCCGCCGGCCCACCAGTGAGTTGACGAGGGTCGACTTCCCTGCCCCCGTGGAACCTCCCACGACGGCCAGCAACGGCGCTTCGGGCTCCCTCAGACGGGGCACCAAGTAGTCGTCGAGTTGTGCGAGGAGTTCGTCGCGGTTGGCACGCGCGCGTGCGGCGCCTGCCAGGGGCAGCGGATAGCGCACGGCGGCGACACGATCGCGCAGCGCGGAGAGTGCGTCGAGCAGCTGAGGCCGTACGTCCAAGGTCACCACATGCGAAGAATGCCCAACTTTAAGGCCATTCGGAAGCATATGAGCATGTCAGCGCGCCGACAGAACACAAGGGACGGAAGGGACTACTGGGACGCAGGCATAACGAGTGCACAACACCCGATGCGCGAGACGCCAAAAGCGATGCACGATTCGTACCTGCCTGCGATTATCAGGACCGCTTCACCGAACCTCCACATTGAGCCACGGAGGTGAAGCAACAGGGACAAGGCTCGGGGAGCCCTATCCTTGTCCCCGGCAACGTCACGGATCAGCCCACACCAGGGCACCACGACACAGGCCACCGCACCGGCCCCCGTAGCTCAGTGGATAGAGCAGGCGCCTTCTAAGCGCTTGGCCGCAGGTTCGAGTCCTGCCGGGGGCGCAAGTCTCCGCCCTCCCCTTGGGGAGGGCTTTTTGCTGGTCTCAGCCCGGCGCGGGCGTAACGCGTCCAGGGCGGACGGGGTGCTTCCGTCACCGTGCGGCGGCTGCTCCCGGCCGGAAACGAGTGGAGCAGGAATCCGGAGCCGGTGATCTCGATGACACGGGCCACGCTCTGCGACGGGTGGTGCAGTCGCAAGGTCCTGCCGGCATCCGTGGCGAGCCGGGATGCCATGAGGAAGGCGTTGAGTCCGCCGGCGTCGCAGAAGGTGACCGCCGTGAGGTCGACATCGATACTGCGGATGCCGTCGCGCAGACACTCGGCCAGCGCCTCGCGCACCAGCGGTGCCGTGGCCAGGTCGATCTCTCCCGCGAGGGTGATCAGGGCGCGTGTGTCGCGGTCGTGCCGGTAGACGTTCAGCTGTGGAAGGGCCATGGCTCCTCTGTCCGGGCGTATGAGGGTGTGATGCATGAGGGGGTGATGCATGAGGGTGTGGGTGAGGGCGTACTGGCGCGGTGACGGACGGGATGAACTTCCGGTCCGGCGAACCGAGTTCCTGAACCCTGTTCCTGAACTCGGTTCTGAACTCGGCCTCCGGCACCGGAGTGTGCGCTGGGCGATCCGATGGGCTACCAGCCGGGGGCGCCGGGCAGTACGCGCGTCCGGTCGGCGGGGGTGACGCCGGTGGTGGCGAGAATCTGTTCGGCCGAGGTGTCGTTGTCGTCCCGTACGGCCATGGCCATCGCGGCGCGAGCGCGCGAAGGAGCCGTCTGCGGAGGGATCACCAGGAACAGGAAGTGGTCCTGGTCGCCCCGAGTGATGATCATGGTGTCGTCAGCGACGGCCGACCAGTCGATGTGGACGGTGCGACCGTCGACGACCAGATGGCCCGGCCTGTCGTCCCAGGCGCCCGCGTCGAGGCCGACACCGGCGAGAGGACCCAGCCGGGCGGTCAGCGCGGTGAGCAGTCCGGACAACTGGCTCTCGAGGTCGCGTGACCGCGGCCACCACGCGCCGTCGAACGTCCCCGTCCGCTTGGGCGTTGTCTTCATCCGCAGCACCGCGGTGCCAGGGAGAATCGGCTCCCTGCTGGTGTCCGCCGACCTGGTGTCCGCCAGTCTGGTGTCCGCCAGAAGCCTGATGGGGATCATGGGGACTCACCCCCCCTTCCTTTGCCCTCCCTCGGATTCCCAGACCGCCTCCACGGCCCTGTCGGTCTCGGACACCGTTCGTAGGCGCGCCGCCTCCTCCATCAACCGGCTCGCGGTCGATGTGCCCAGCGGGTCGCTCGACGCGGCCATCAGCCACGCGGCCGAGACGGGGTCCGTCAGCGGCGGGACCACCAGCAGGTTCCAGCGGCCCGCGTGATACGAGAGCAACAGCAGTTCGTGCGGGTCCTGCTCGGCCAGGAACCAGCCCACGTTCACCACGTGCCCGGCGACGGGCACCCTGCGCGGGACGACCGGCCAGTGCGTGGGATTCACCGTGACCCGGGTGATCCGCCCCCACAACGGATCCAGCACGGCTGTCAGGGTGGGGAGTTCCGCCCCGAGATCACGGGAACGGGGCCACCACCCGCCGTCCAGCACAGCCGGTGCGCTACCGGCGGGAGCCAACGACAGACGGAGCGAGGAAGAAGAGGGAGAGGAAGAGGACGACGACAGCCGGTCTTCGAGTGTCGGCGAGGGGGAAATGGTCGCAGTCATGACGCGAACCCTGCCCCGGGTCGGCCGCGGCGGACCCGGCATATTCGATCGCCGAAAACGACACGAGCGTGGAAGCCGGTGCACGAAATATCCTCGGTAATCTCAGCGTACTCCTCGGACGGGTCGAACGAGGGCGAAGATCCCCGCACGGCGGCTCCATGCGGAGGTGCGCCTGGGGAAAATGCCTGGACACAACGCCCCGCTCCCAGGGACCACCGAGCGGAGTAGTGTGTAAAAACGAGTCCTGGGACAGGTTCGCGTCATGACCGTGACCAGCAGACGTTCAGCCGTCACTGAACACGGTCGGCCTCGTGCACTCCGCCCGAGGGAGGCGAGGACGTGGAGATCGTCATCACCGCAGCCCTGATCATCGCCGTCGTCGTCATAGGAAGCGTCCTGATCCGTCGGCTCACGGCGCAGCACGACGCGAGGATCGCGGCCTACCGCTACAGCGATGCGCTGCCGGGAATCGGCCGACGGCGGGCGAAGAACCGACGACCGGCAAAGCCTTCCCCATCGCCCACGGTCGACGACCGCGAGCCGGGCGGTGCCCCGGATGATTCCGCCCGTTCTGATTCCGTTCGTTCTGATTCCGCCCGTTCCTCAGCGGAGGCAGCGGACAGGACGGGACGGCGTCACCCCGTGGAGTCACCGGACCGGCCCTCTGCCGGGAACGTCGACGTGCGCCTCGTCGCTTCGTCCCCCGAGGCCGCCCGCCGGGTCGCGGAGGTTCTCCGTCGCTGCTTCGCCTCGACCGAGCAGCGCAGCTATCCCGTCGGCACGGTGGCCGGCGGAACCCGCCTCCACCTCTCGGTGGACACCGCCCGCCCAGCAGGGCCTGCACGCTCCTGGCTGGTCACGAGTCAGTCCTCAGGGGACAGCCGTACGCATACTGACGAGCTCTGAAGCGGTGTCCCCAAGGCAACATCGCGCGACGATCTCCAGATCGCTCAGCTCGTGGAGAACGCGGAGGAGGAACGCGGCTGACGCAGGGCGAAAGCCCTTCCCGGACCGAGCCGAGCCGAATCGCCGAACCGTATCGCCGAACCGAATCGCCGAGCCGAATCCCGAACCGAATGGACACGAGGACCGCGAAACGCCTGATGCCCGAAATGCGCACCAGGCATAGCATGAAAGCGGGTCGGCACACTCTCACGTGCGACCGGCCCGGAAGGGCGACCCCGGTGTGTATACGCCGGGGTCGTTGGAGCACGACACGACGCGGCCGGAAGCGATCCCGGACTACGTGGACACGGCTACCGACCAGCGGGGCATGGCCGCCGTCGGCCCCGACAGATCAGACCGGTACCCCGAATTCGGCCCGCTCACCGGTCGGCGTGCCCATGTCCCCGTCGGCCCAAGCCCCTTGTGGTGAGCGGCATCCGGGGGCGACATGCCGCCCATGGCGTAATCGGCTCGTTGGACCGGGCGGCGGTGCAAGCCTGTGGTGGTCGACTGCGTCGGACCACGCTGATCGCCGTTGCGTGCCGGACGGATCCGCGAGGGTCGGGGGCTGCGTCAGGTCGGGGCACAGTGAGTCGGGATACGTGGTCGGGGTGTTGAAGGCGTCGGCGCCATTCCGGCCGGCACCGCCCCGCGTCGGCTGCGGTTCGACGAAGCCGGGTACCCGCACGGGCCGCCTCCGCCGTCCCCCGCCTGGCGAACACCGCGTGGACGCAACCACCCCGATGAATTCCCCATGCCCCGGGACGAAGGGAAGCAGACAGCGATGACGGACGGTGGGCGGAAGCCGGACAGAATTGGGGTGGACCGGTCGGAGGGGTTCGGCGAACGGCTGCTGGGTGTGCTGCTGGACCGGGCCCACGAGATGCCGCCGGAGTTGATTGCCCCACTCGTCGCGGAAGAGGTGGCCAGGGTCGGGGGGCGGGAGGTCTCCATCCTCCTGCAGGACTACGAACAGGTGCTGCTGGTGCCGCTGCCGGGCCGGAGGCTGCGGGTCACAGGCCCCGAGCCGGTCGAGGACTCCCCCGCCGGCGAGGCGTTCCTGAGCCGCAGAACGGTGGAGGTGCCGCACGACGGCAGTGTGCGGATGTACTTGCCGCTGCTGGACGGCAGCGACCAGATCGGGGCGATGGCCGTCACCCTGGACAGGGTCGATGACGACGACCGGCGGTTGCTCCGCAGACTCGCCGGTCTGGTCGCGGACATGATCGTCACCAAGGACGCCTACACCGACCAGTTCTTCCAGGCCCGCCGCAGCGCCCCGATGAGCGTGGCCGCGGAGATCCAGTGGTCGTTGCTGCCCCCGCTGTCGATGACGGTCCCGCAGGTCGAGGTGGCCGGAATCCTGGAGCCCGCCTACGACGTGGCCGGCGACAGCTTCGACTACGCCCTCAACGGCGACATCCTTCACGTGGCCATGATCGACGCGATGGGCCACGGGCTGGATGCGGCGACCATGGCAACGGTGGCCATCGGTGCCTATCGCCACACGCGACGGGCCCATACCGATCTGTCCCAGGTGTACGCGTTCATGGACAGGGCCATCAATGAGCAGTTCGGCCCCGAGCACTTCGTCACCGCGCAGATGATGGTGCTGAACATCTCCACGGGCCGGCTGCAGTGGGTCAACGCCGGCCACCCGGCTCCGTTCCTGATCCGTGACCGCGCTGTGGTGGACCGGCTGGAGAGCCCGACCACGTTGCCGGTCGGCTTCGGCGGTGAGGAGCCGCTGGTCAGCGAGCGGATGCTGCAACGCGGGGACCGGTTGCTGTGCTTCACCGACGGCCTGTTCGAGGAGCACGAGGCCGGTGGGGAACAGTTCGGTGAGGAGCAGCTCATCGAGTGGACCAACCGGATGCTCCGCGACCGCACCGAGGTACGGGCGGTGGTGCGAGCGCTCTCCCACGCCCTGAAACACGAACGTGGCGGCACCACGAGCGACGACGCGACCATCTTCCTCATCGAGTGGCGAGGCGGCGGTGCCGATCATCTCGCCTCCCTCGACTGAGCTCCCGACGACGGCCGCCGTCCCGTGGGGCCGGTCGTGTGTCTCAGGCCTCGGCGGCGCGCCAGTAGAAGCCGAACTGCCGCCGCAGGTGCCCGAGGTCCACGAGATACCGCCGTAGCGTCACATGGTCGACCGGCGCGTCCTCGCACCAGGCCTGCAGCTTCTCGTTGACCGCCCGTTCCGGGTACTCGACGCCGGGTTCGAAGGTCCGCTCGGCGATGTGCCGGATCACGACCACCTTGCGCTGCCACTGGGCGGGCAGCCGTACGAGGCGCCCGTCGCGTACGAAGGTCCGCAGCACCGCCTCGGTCCGCTCGTCCCCGGAGTCGTGGCCCTCGGCGCCCTCCTGGGCGTCCCGGGCCACCCGCTCCTGCCGTACGCGCTCCCTGAAGTGCCCGTACGCGACGCTCAGACCGCCGTCTCCCGTCGAGATCACGTCCTCGTCCTGGAGCCTGCGCAGCGCCAGGGCGGTGTCCTTCGGGGACAGCCCGGCCCTCTCGCCGACCTCGGCGAGGGTGCCCGCTCCGAGGGCCACCGCGGCGAAGGCGCGGGCCCTGTTCTCGTCGGTGAACAGACGGATCAGTTGGTCGGTAGCCATGGTCCGGAGGCTAGCCGCCGCGCTCCCGGAACCGAACCGAATTTCCGCACCCGGCCGCCGCCAACCGTACGAACAGATGGCGGCGCGGGTGGTCACGCGATATCACCCGTTTGAAGTAAAGATCGGCCCGCAGGAGACGAAGACCGCTGGGCATCGTTGTTCGACATGCCACCCGATCCATTGAAAAGCAGGGATACCGCACGTGTCGGTGCTCTTCCGTGGCAGGTGAGGCATTCCCTTGATTGATCCGGTCGACCGGATCTGCCCCACCCGTGAACGGAGAAACCCGTGCGAATCACCGACATGCAGCGCTGCGAGGTCCGACCTGGACGGCTCGTCGAGTGGACGCTCAGTCCGGCGACCGTCGAGGCGGCGGCGCGCCTGCCGGAGGACTCCCGGCCGCCGGCGTACATCCAGGAGTCGCACATCAGAACGGTTCGCTCGGTGCGGGAGGACGGCCTGTTCGTGCCGACCTGGGTGGGGGCGGCGTTCGACATCCCGGGCAGGGTCGATCTCGACATCTTGCAGGACGCCCTGCGCGGTTGGACGCTCCGGCACGAGACGCTGCGCAGCGGCTTCCGCTGGAACGGTGAATCCGGCGACGAGATGCGCCGGTTCACGCTCGACGCCGATGACGTGTCCCTGCACCGCGAAGTCGTCGGTGACTTCTCCGACGCGACGGAGCTCGCCCAGCACCTCCAGGACCGTTTCGACGTCACGGCGGACGCGCTGCGCTGGCCGAACTTCCTCTACGCGGCGGTCGTCCGGGACGACTCCACCAGCGTGTACCTGGCCTTCGACCACAGCAACGTCGACTACTACTCCATCCAGCGCCTCCCGGCCGACATCCACGAGCTGTACACGGCGGGCGTCGAGGGCCGCCGCGTGGAGCAGACACCGCCCGGCAGTTACGTCGACTTCTGCGAGATCGAGCGCGCGGACGCGGACCGGATCGACGCCACCCACGAAGTCGTCTCCCGCTGGCGGGAGTTCATCCGCCGCTGTGGCGGGAAGCTGCCGGCCTTCCCCCTCGACCTCGGCCTGGCCCCCGGCGGCGAGCTCCCCACCCAACGGCTCATGAACGAGATGCTCGTGGACGCGGACGACGCCGCCGCCTTCGAGGCGTACTGCCGGCCCTTCGGGGGAGGGGCGGTCGGCGTCCTGGCCGCCACCAGCCTCATCGCCCATCAGCTCGGCGGTCAGTCCGTCTACCGCACGGTCGTGCCGTTCCACACCCGGGTGAAGTCCCGGTGGTCGGACTCCGTGGGCTGGTACGTCGGCGGCGCGCCGCTCGAGGTCCCCATCGCCCAGGCACCCGACTTCGCGAGCGCCCTGCGAGCGGTGCACGCCGAGCTGCGGGCCAACCGGTCCCTCGCGCGCATTCCCCTGGCCCGCGTACTGCGCCTGCTGGGCACCGACTTCCGCCCGACCTCGCCCGACCTGTACTCGATCGTCTCGTACGTCGACGCCCGCGGCCTGCCCGCCTCCGACCGCTGGGCCGAGCTGTCGGTCTACGGACTGATGAGGGTGTCGTACGGCGACCAGGCGTGCGTCTGGCTCAACCGGCTCCACGAGGGCGTGTGGTTCGCCAGCCGCTACCCCGACACCGACATCGCGTACAAGAACATGAGCCGGTACGCCGAGCGGCTGAGGGACATCATCGTCTCGGTGGCCCGCGAGAAGCGGGTGGCCGACCGGAAGCCCGAGCCGGTCATCGTCGGCTGACTCCTCGCTGAACTCGATCTGTGGGCTCGGGGGTTCACCCC
>NZ_VJZC01000800.1 GCF_009377185.1 Streptomyces spongiae | reverse complement strand
CCGTGGGGATGCGCGGGACCCGCCCTGGCCGGAGCCACCCATGCCGTACGAGGTCAGGTCGGCACGGGACGGGCGGCTCCGGGGTCTTCGTCTGCGTGGACGTGCCGCTCAGTTGCTGCGCCGCGTCACGAACTCCGCCAGCGCGAGGAGGCCGCCCGCCGCCTCCGGGTCCGGGACCGCGCGGGACAGCGCGTGCATCGCCCGTGACATACGGTCGGCCGCCTGCCCCTGCGCCCAGTCACGGCCTCCCGCCCGCTCCACCGCGAGAACCGTGCGCTCCAGCTCCCCCTTTTCGTACGGCAGTCCGTACAGCTCGGCGAGTTCGGCCGCCGCCGGAGTGCCGGAGGCAAGGGCGGCGACGACGGGCAGCGACTTCTTGCGGGCCATGAGGTCCGCCCCGGCCGGCTTGCCGGTGCGCCTTGGGTCGCCCCAGATGCCGATCACGTCGTCGATGAGCTGGAAGGCGAGCCCGGCCTCACGCCCGAACGCCTCCAGCGCCTCCACGTCCTCCTCCCCCGCACCCGCGTACAGCCCTCCCAACGCACAGGCACACCCGAGCAACGCGCCCGTCTTGGCCTCGGCCATGGCGAGCACCTCGTCGAGGGTGACCTCGCCGGGACCCCGCTTCTCCATGGCCGTGTCCGCTTGCTGGCCGGCGCAGAGCTCGACGACACAGCCCGCGAGCCGGGCGGCGGCCGCCGCGGACGCCGGGTGCGGGTCCTCGGCGAGCAACCGCTGGGCCAGTGCCTGCAGGGCGTCCCCGGCGAGGATCGCGTCGGCGTCGCCGAACACGGACCAAGCGGTGGGTCGGTGCCTGCGGGTGGCGTCCCGGTCCATGACGTCGTCGTGGAGCAGGGTGAAGTTGTGCACCAGCTCCACCGCCGCGGCGGCCGGTACGGCGACGGACTGCGGCCCGCCGAGTGCCGAGGTCGCGGCCAGCACGAGGGCCGGCCGTATGGCCTTGCCCGCGCCGCCCGTCGCCGGGGTGCCGTCCGCGTGCTCCCAGCCGAAGTGGTAGCGCGCGATCCGGCGCAACGGACCCGGCAACGACCCGATGGCCCGGCGCAGCTCGGGGTCCACCGTCGCGCGCGTCCGCTCCAGGATCCCCGCCGCCTCCTGCGCGTCGAAGGGGCTCGACGAGCCCTCCGGTCCGATCGCCCCCACGATGCCCGCCGAACCGGCGGGGCTCACCTCACCAGTGGGGTGTCCCGGACCTGCGGGACTCGCCGAGCCTGCCGAACCGGTGTCCCCTGCCGAGTCCACCCTGGGTGCCAGGGCGGCAGAGAACGCCGGGGATGCCGGGGGTGACGTGGATGCCGGGAGTGACGTGGGTGCCGGGGGTGCCGACCCGTTCGCCTTTGCCTCACCCACCGAACCAGCGGGGCTCACGGCCCCTGCGTCACTTGCCGAACAGCCGGTACTCACCGCGGCTGCCGGCTCAGCCGCACCGGCGGAGCTCACCACGCCCGCCGGCTCAGCCGAACCAGCGGGACTCACCACGCCCGCCGGCTCAGCCGGACCGACCGGGCCGACCGGACTGGCCGAGCCAATCGGGCCGACCGAGCCGGACGGACTGCCTGGGCCGACCGGGCTGGTCAAGTGACCCGAGACCGCGGGAGTCACCGGCTCCCCCACACCCGCCGAGGCCGCCGGCTGCCCGCCACCCGCCGAGGCCGCCGGGCCCGTAGGGACCCCCTCGCCCGCCGAGGCCGTCGGGCTCATGGTGCTGTCGGCCCTCCCGGAATCCGGCCCCCAGCTGGGGTCCGCCAGCCCTTGCGGGTGCGCCGGACCTGCCCGGTCCGCCCGGTCCGCCCGGTCCGCTGCGTCGCCCGTCGAAGCTGTCGGGCCTATCGGACCCACGGAACTCGCGATGGGGCTCAGCCTTTCCAGGATCTCGGTCCGGCTCTGTGCCGTCTCCGTCATGGAGTCACCCGTGGGCACGCCTTGGAGAGTCCGCGAGCGGTGGGGGCGGTGTGTGGGGCGCGGTCGGTCACCGCCAGCGGCCGATCTCGACGTTCTCCAGAACGCCGAGCGCGTCCGGTACGAGGACCGCCGCCGAGTAGTAGGCCGTCACCAGGTACTTGATGATCGCCTGTTCGTTGATGCCCATGAACCGCACGGACAGGCTCGGCTCGATCTCGTCCGGGATGCCCGACTGCCGGAGCCCGACGACGCCCTGCTCCTCCTCTCCGGTACGCATGCAGATGATGGACGTCGTCCTGGAATCGCTGACCGGGATCTTGTTGCACGGGAAGATCGGCACTCCGCGCCAGGTGGGGATGCGGTTGCCCGCGATCTCGACGCTCTCCGGAACGAGCCCGCGCCTGTTGCACTCGCGCCCGAACGCGGCGATCGCGCGCGGGTGGGCGAGGAACAGCTTGGATCCGCGCCGCCGGCTGAGAAGCTCGTCCATGTCGTCGGGGCTGGGCACGCCGTCGTGCGGCTGCAGTCGCTGCTCGTACTCGCAGTTGTTGAGCAGCCCGAACTCGCGGTTGTTGATGAGCTCGTGCTCCTGGCGCTCCTTCAACGCCTCGACCGTCAGACGGAGTTGCTGCTCCGTCTGGTTCATCGGCTGGTTGTAGAGGTCCGCCACGCGCGTGTGGATGCGCAGGACGGTCTGGGCGACGCTCAGTTCGTACTCGCGCGGCGCCCCCTCGTAGTCGACGAACGTGTGCGGGATGTCCGGCTCGCCGGTGTGGCCGGCGGCGAGCTCGATCTCCTTCTCGCCGTACTTGTTGGTGCGCTGCGAGGGGATGGCACGCAACTGCTGGAGGTGGTCCCGGAGGGAGTCGGAGCGCTCCGCGATCTGGTCGAGGGCCTGGCGGGGGAGGGCGAGTACGGTGCATGCCGTGACCGCGCGCGCCGTGTACTCCCAGATGGCGTCCGGGTCGAGGAGCGCCTGGTCGCCGAAGTACGCCCCGTCGGCGAGGACTCCGAGGACCGCGTCGTCCCCGTACGGGCCCGTTCCGATCTTCTCCACCTTGCCGTGGGCGAGCAGGAACACCGCGTCGGCGGGGCTGCCGAACTCCGCGAGCACGGTGCCGGGTCCGAACTCCCGCTGCACGCAGCGCTGGGCGAGCTCGCCCAGGACGTCGTCGTCCTCGTACGACCGAAGGGCCGGCAGTTCGCCCAGCTCCGCGGGGATGACCGTGACCCGGTCGCCGGTCTTCACGAAGGTGATGCGGCCGTCGCCCACCGCGTAGCTGAGTCGGCGGTTCACCCGGTATGTGCCGCCCTGCACGTTCACCCATGGCAGCATCCGCAGCAGCCAGCGGGAGCTGATCTCCTGCATCTGGGGTGCGGACTTGGTGGTCGTGGCCAGGTTCCGCGCGGCCGAGGTGCCGAGACTCTGCTGCGGCTTCTCCTGCGCGTGGACCTCTTCGCCTACCGACATAAAGGAATGCCCTCCCGGTCGTGCCGTGATCTCGCGGTCATGCTCCGATCTCACGGACAGCCTTTCAGCACGGAGCGTGATGGTGCTATTACACGAAAGAGCGGGAATGGATCTTCGCCGCGTTGGGCACACTGAGGACTTTGCCGCGAGGTCCGCCGCGGCGTCGGAAATCAGGCAGGGGTGTCAGGAGGCCAGTCGGGGAGCGTAAGTAGGCCAGTCGGGGGGAGCAGAACGGGAGCCGGGG
>NZ_VJZC01000799.1 GCF_009377185.1 Streptomyces spongiae | reverse complement strand
CTCCTTGGCCAATGCTTTCGAGCAGCCTGTAGCGGCCCGTCACCAGTAATCCCGGAACACCGCCCCGCGTAATTCCCGGCACCCCCATGCCCCCCTTCACCTTCCGCCACAGAAGAACCGCGAAGTAGCGTATTTGGTCACAACTTCGTGCCGTACCAGCATAGTGCGGAGAAATCTTGTGGTACCTCTTCAGGGACCGCGAATTCAGGGCGCGGCCAGGGGGACGCAAGGGGGACGAACATGAGTTCTCGTCGTATGACGACCATCGCGGGATCGCTGCTCACTGCATCTTTCACGGCGGTGACGATCTTCGCCTTCAACGCCACCGCGGATGACGAGGGAGGTATGAGCGGCAAGGGGGGAAAGGCCGTCGACGAGGCACCGGCGGGCGTGAAGCTGACGACGCTGCTGCCCGAGAAGATCTCGGTGGACAACAGCTCGAAGAAAACGGCGATTACCGCCGTCGTAAAGAATGGGGGAAGCAAGGACAGCGGCGAAATCCGACTGCTTGTGGTCGGATTTGACGGACTCACCGTGAAGGGCGTCGAGGGGTGTTCGAAAATCCCCAAGAATGATCTTCCCGAGGGTTCGAACAGTGGTTTCAGCTGCGCCATCGACAACCTCGCGGCAGGCAAGTCGAAGTCGTACGCCGTCGACGCGACCTTCGACGTGAAGAAGCAGGGGAAGATCTGCCTCCCCGTCCAGGCCGCCGACGGTGCGAAGACGTACTGGCAACAGGGCCCGGTCCCCTTCGGCTCGAACAACCCGTCGCCGAACGCCCCGACCACCCCGCTGCTCCTCGGCACCGACAACAGCCCGGTCACCCCCGGCGGCGACAACCCGGGCAGCGACAGTCCGGGCGGCGACAACCCGGGCGACGGTCCGGCGGAGCTGCCCAACACCGGTCCCGCCGACCGTGTGCTGCCGCTCGGCGCGGCCGGCGCGGCGCTGATCTCGGCGGGGGCGGCGGGCCTGTGGTGGACGCAGCGTCGGCCTCAGTCCCGGCAGCAGTCGTAAGGGGCCGTAGGGGCGGTAAGGGCCGTTCAACAGCACGTACGTCCTGAGCGCCCCCGCGGTCTCACCGCGGGGGCGCAGCCATACAGCGCGAAAACGGGAAACGGGAAAAGCTGACGGTGGGTGTCAGGAAATCCGGCGAGCATCGCCTTGTCCGGGAGGGCCGCGAACCGACCGGCGAACCCAACCCACCCACGCGAACCGAAGGAACATCCCCGTGACCCTTCAGGACCACAGCGCGCACCACCTCGTGTTCAGGCCCGGCGACGACGGCTACGAGGGCGAGGTCGCCGGCTTCCAGACCGGCCTGACGCAGCGGCCCGCCGTGGTCTTCGCCGCGTCCTCGCCCGCCGACGTGGCCGCGGCGGTGGCGTACGCGGCGGCCGAGGGCCTGCCGGTCGGCGTCCAGGCGACCGGGCACGGGCTGCCGGGGGCGGCCGAGGGCGGCGTGCTGATCACGACGAAGCGCATGGACGGGGTGACGGTCGACCCCGGGTCGCGTACGGCCCGCGTCCAGGCGGGGGTTCGGTGGGGCCGGGTCGTCGAGGCGGCCGCTCCGTACGGGCTCGCACCGCTGAACGGCTCGGCGCCGGGCGCGGGCGCCGTCTCGTACACGCTGAGCGGTGGACTCCCCCTCCTGGCCAGGGAGTTCGGGTACGCGGCCGACCACGTACGCGCCCTGGACGTGGTCACCGCCGACGGCCGGCTCCGGCGCGTGACCCGGGAGTCGGACCCCGATCTGTACTGGGCGCTGCTCGGCGGCGGCCACAACTTCGGTGTCGTCACCGAGATGGAGATCGGCCTCGTTCCGGTGACGCGGCTGTACGGTGGCGCGCTCGCCTTCGACGGGCGCGAGGTGGCCCCGGAGACCGTGCTGCGAGCGTACGAGCGCTGGACGCGGACCGTGCCCGACACACTGACCTCGTCGTTCGCCGCCGTCCCGTACCCGGACGTCCCGGCGCTGCCGCCGCGTCTGCGTGGCCGGTACGTCGTCTCCGTGCGGGTCGCGTACACCGGGACCGGCGCCGACGGCGAGCGACTGGTCGCCCCGCTCCGGGCGTTGGGCCCGGCGCTCGGGGACACGCTGCGGGAGATGCCGTACGCCGACAGCCACACCATCCACAGCGACCCGGACGTCCCGCACGCGTACCACGGGGACAGCGCGGTGCTGAGCGGCCTGGACGTCTCCGCGGCCGCCGAGGTGCTGTCGCGTACCGGTCCGGGGGTGTCCCCGATGTGCGTGACGCAGATCAACCATCTTGGCGGGGCGCTGGCGCGGAAGGCGGCGAACTCCGTGTCGCACCGGGAGGGTCGGTTCCTCGTACGACTGGTGGCCATGGCCGACCGTGCGACGGCACGCGAGTTGCTGGACCCGGCGTTCGCGGTCCTCTCGCCCTGGACCATCGGACGTGCGCTCAACTTCGCCTTCGGCGCGGACGACCGTACGGACGGGCTGTACGACGCGCGGACGCGTCCGCGGCTCGCCGCGCTGAAGGCGGAGTACGACCCGCGCGCCATGTTCCGGCGGAACTACACGATCGAGTCGGCCTGAAAGACCGTCAATCGGCTTGCTCTTCCCGGCAGTACACGCCGGTCACTTGCGGTCGGCGAACTTCCATGCCGTGGGCAGCACGCCCATCGCCAGCGCGGCCTTCAGCGCGTCACCGATCAGGAAGGGGGTGAGGCCGGCCGCGATGGCGGCGGTCAGCGACATGTCGGCGGCGAGGGCCAGGTACGGCACACCGATCGCGTAGATGATCACCTCGCCGACGACCATGGTGCCCGCCATGCGCGGCACCGACCGGTCGCCGCCGCGCCGGGCCAGCGCGCCCACGACGGTGGCGGCCAGCAGCATGCCGAGGATGTAGCCGAAGGACGGCGCGGTGTAGCCCGAGGTGCCGGCCGCGAACCAGGGCACCCCGGCCATACCGGCCAGCGCGTACAGCGCGAGCGACAGGAACCCTCGTCCGGCGCCCAGCGCCGTACCCACCAGCAGCGCCGCGAAGGTCTGTCCGGTCACCGGCACCGGGGAGCCCGGCACGGGCACCGAGATCTGGGCGGCGAGCCCGGTGAGCGCGGCCCCACCGAGCACGAGCGCGATGTCGCGGACGCGGGTGTCGGGGAGCAGATCGGCGAGGACTGCGCCGGGTCGGGCGGATGTGGCGGCGGCGGTGCTCATGGTGAGGCTCACTCCGGCGGGAAGGTGGTTGGGGACACGGTGACGCTATCCCAGGGCCACGGAGCCGGACACCGTCAGCGTTCGACAAAGGGAGGAGCGCGCGCTTGATCCACTCCTCACAAAAGGTGTCAGCTACACCTGCGTTGAGGTGACGCTGGTCACTGAGGTGAAGAGGCTGCGGCGAGTCGGGCGGGACGGACCGGAACTGTGGGGTCTCACCAAACGAACGCCCTCTGGCCGGAGCCGCCGGACAGGCCATACGCTTCTGGCCATGGTTGCCCAGTCCTTGGACTTCTCGTCGCGTCGCTATGTCGACCTGCGACGGCAGGGCACCGCCATCTGTCGCCGTCCGGGGTGAGGCGGGACGGGAGTGGATCCGGTTCGCCGCACCAGACGGCGCAGTGTCGGACCCGTTCCCGAGGAAGTTTCCGAGGAAGCCTCATGTCCCGTTCCGCGACAGCGACTCTCCCCTCCCCCGAGC
>NZ_VJZC01000798.1 GCF_009377185.1 Streptomyces spongiae | reverse complement strand
CCCCAGACCCCCGCACCTGCCCCCGAGCGCCTGTCCCCGGTCTCCGTCACGTCGGAGCCCCATCACCGAGGAGAGATCATGTCCGACACCCTGTCCTGCCCCGTGTCCGGCTCGTCGCAGCCCCTGCCCGAGTACCCGATGACGCGGGCCGCCGAGTGCCCGATGGCTCCGCCTCCGGCCGTCCACGAGCTGCGGGCCGAGCAGCCGATCGCCAAGGTACGGATCTGGAACGGCACGACGCCCTGGCTGATCACCCGTCACGCGGACCAGCGGGCCCTGCTCACCGACCCCCGGGTCAGCAACGACGACCTCGAACCCGGCTTCCCCTACGTGAACGCGCACCGGGCGGACATCGCCCACAGGGCCCCGAGGATGATCACCAACACGGACGCCCCGGAGCACACCCGGCTGCGGCGCATGGTCAACGGCCCGTTCGTCGTCAAGCGGATCGCGGCCATGCGACCGACCGTCCAGAAGATGGTCGACGACCTGGTCGACGCCATGCTGGCCGGCCCGAACCCGACCGACCTGCTCACCGATGTGGCCCTGCCCCTGCCCTCCCTCGTCATCGCCGAACTGCTCGGAGTGCCGTACCAGGACCACGGCTTCTTCCAGGACAACAGCGCCCGCGTCCTCGACGGCTCCCTGCCGCCCGAGGAGGCGGCGAAGGCCAGCGGCGCCCTGCTCCAGTACCTGGAGGGACTGTTCGAGGAGAAGTCCGCCCACCCGGGCGACGACGTCGTGTCGGAGATGGCCGGCCGGGTCAAGGCCGGTGAGATGACCCGCAGCGAGGCCACCCACATGGGCGTCGCGATGCTCATCGCCGGGCACGAGACCACCACGACGATGATCAGCCTCGGCACCCTCGCCCTGCTCGAACACCCCGACCAGCTCGCCCTGTTGCGCGAGACCGACGACCCGAAGGTGATCGCGAACGCGGTCGAGGAGGTGCTGCGCTACCTGACCATCCTCCAGACGGGCGTCCGCCGCGTCGCCCGGGAGGACATCGAGTACGGCGGTGTCGTCATCCGGGCCGGCGACGGCATCATCTTCGACCTGCACGCGGCGAACTGGGACCCGGAGGCGTTCCCCGAGGCCGAACGGCTGGACATCGGCCGTCCCGCCCGCACGCACCAGGCGTTCGGCTACGGCCCCCACCAGTGCCTGGGCCAGAACCTCGCCCGCCTCGAACTCCAGGCCGTCTACGGCACCCTCTACCGCCGCGTCCCGACCCTGCGGCTCGCCACCACCGTCGACCAGCTCGAGTTCGACCACACCGGCACGACGTACGGCGTGAAATCCCTGCCCGTCACCTGGTGACACCGCAGGCCCAGGAAGAGCAGGAACAACAAGAGGAGACAACCATGCGAGTGGAGCTGGACGAGCCGAAGTGCGTCGCGTCGGGGCAGTGCGTGATGGCCTCCCCCGAGGTGTTCGACCAGGACGACGACGGTGTCGCGATCCTGCTGGAGGAGAAGCCCGGCGAGGAACTCCTCGACGGCGTACGGGAGGCCGTGGCCATCTGCCCGGCGGCGGCGATCCGCCTGGTGGAGCGATGAGTGGAGCGACGGCTGGAGCAACAAGTAGTGCGATGAAGCGGGTCCTGATCGTCGGCGCCTCGGCCGCCGGACTCGCGGCGGCCGAGACCCTGCGCCGCGAGGGATACGACGGCACGGTCACCCTCGTCGGCGACGAGCCGCACGCCCCCTACGACCGGCCGCCGCTGTCCAAGCAGGTGCTGGCCGGCGCGTGGCAGCCCGAGCGGCTGGGCCTGCGCGGCCCGGCCGACCTCGACGCCCTCGGCCTCGACCTGCGCCTCGGCACCGCCGCGACCGGGCTGGACGTGACGGACCGTACGGTGCGTCTGGCGGACGGTTCGACGGAGCCCTACGACGGGCTGATCGTGGCCACCGGCGTACGACCGCGCCGGCTGCCCGGGGAGGGCGCGCACGTGATGCGCACCCTGGACGACGCCCTGGCGCTGCGGGACCGGCTGGGGCCGGGGCGACGGCTCGTCGTGGTCGGCGCCGGGTTCCTCGGGGCCGAGGCCGCCTCCGTGGCCCGGGGCCTGGGCGCCGAGGTGACCCTCCTGGAGCCCGCGCCGGTGCCACTGGCGCACGCCGTGGGCACACGGGTCGGAGAGGTGCTCTCCCGGGTCCACGAGCTCCGGGGTGTGGACCTGCGCACCGGGGTCACGGTCAACGAGGTGACGAAGGACGGTGTGCGGCTCGCCGGTGGCGAGGTGGTCGAGGCCGACGAGGTGCTGGTCGCCATCGGATCTCTGCCCAACACCGAATGGCTGGACGGCAGCGGTCTGTCCGTCGCCGACGGTCTGGTGTGCGACGAGTACTGCGAGGCCGCGCCCGGCATCTACGCGGCCGGGGACGTGGCCCGCTGGCACAACCCGCTGTTCGGCACCTCCATGCGGATCGAGCACCGCACCAACGCCGCCGAACAGGGCATGGCCGCCGCCCGCAACCTGCTCGCCGCGCCCGGAGCCCGCAAGCCCTTCGCGCCGGTGCCGTACTTCTGGTCCGACCAGTACGACATGAAGATCCAGGCGTACGGCTATCTGCGCGGGCACGACGAAGTCGCCGTCGTGGAAGGGGACCTGGCCGAACGCCGGTTCGTGGCCGCGTACCGCACGGGCGACCGGCTCACCGGTGCCCTCGCCGTCGGCATGCCGCCCAAGGCGATCCGGCAGTGGCGGCAGGCCATCGCCCTCGGCGCGAACTGGCGCGACGCCGTAGGGGCCGCCCCGTCAGGTGGGAGACCACCGGAGAACAAGGAGGTCTCACATGCGCAACCGCAGGGATGACGGACGCGACGTACTCGTCGTCACCGGGGCCGGCGGGATGGGTACGGCGGTCGCGCGCCGGCTGGGCAGCGGACGGAAACTCGTCCTGGCCGACGCCTCACGCGGGCAACTGGACCGTGTGGTCGAGGAGTTGAGCGCGGCCGGGTTCACGGTGCGAGGTGTGCCGACCGACGTGTCCGACCGGGCGTCGGTCGAGGCACTCGCCGAGGTGGCCGCCGGTGAGGGCCGGGTCACCGCCGTCGTGCACACGGCGGGCGTCGCGGCCGCGACCGCCTCGGCACGCACGATATTCGAGGTGGACCTGCTGGGCACGGCCCATGTCATCGACGCCTTCGAACCGTTGGCCGGCCACGGCACGTCCATGGTCTGCGTCTCCAGCATGGCCGGCCACTACGCGCCCGTCGACCGGGAGCACGAGCGGGCCCTGGCGACCGCGCCCACGGACGAGCTCCTCGGGCTGGACTGCGTCAGAGCCGTCGGCGACGACGCGCAGGCCGCGTACATGCTGTCGAAGCGGGCCAACCACGTCCGTGTGCAGGCCGCCGCACTCGCCTGGAACCAGCGCGGCGCCCGGATCAACACCATCAGCCCCGGGGTGGTCGCCACCGCCATGTCGCAGGCGGAGATCGACTCCGACCCCGACGGCCGCATGATGAAGATGCTCGACGCGTGCGGTGCGGGCCGGGCCGGGACCCCGGAGGAGATCGCGGAGGCCGCGGCCTTCCTCACCGGCCCCCACTCGCTGTTCGTCACCGGCACCGACCTGCTCGTCGACGGCGGCCAGGCAGCCTGGATCCGCTGGCACATGCGGCATCCGTGACCAGGCCGGCACCCCCGTCGCACGGAGCTCCCGGAGCC
>NZ_VJZC01000797.1 GCF_009377185.1 Streptomyces spongiae | reverse complement strand
GGCCAGCCCCTCCACCGCCCGCCGCACCGCCGCCGCGACCTCCGGCCGCACCGCCACCTGCCCGCCGAGCGAGGGCGAGTACGCGACCCGCAGCCCGCGCACTCCGCCCGCCCGCAACGCGTCCGTGAACGACCCGGTCACCGGCCCCAGCCCGGACCAGTCACGCACGTCCGGCCCGCTGATCACATCCATCAGCAGCGCGGCGTCGGCGGCGTCCCGCGCCAGCGGGCCCACATGCGCGAGAGTGCCGAACGCGCTCGCCGGATAGAGCGGCACACGCCCGTACGTCGGCTTCAGCCCGAAGGTCCCGCAGAAGGAGGCCGGGATGCGCACACTGCCGCCGCCGTCCGTGCCGAGCGCCAGCGGCCCGGCCCCGAGGGCCACGGCCGCCGCCGCGCCCCCGCTCGAACCACCCGCCGTGCGCGACACGTCGTACGGGTTCCGCGTCACCCCGGACAGCGGTGAGTCCGTCACGCCCTTCCAGCCGAACTCCGGGGTCGTCGTCTTGCCGAGGAACACCGCGCCGTGCTCCCGCAGCCGGGCCACGGACGGCGCGTCCTCGTCCCACGTGCCCTCCGGGGAGATCGCCCGGGAGCCCTTCAGCGTGGGCGCGCCGCGCTGCAGCAGGATGTCCTTCACCGTCACCGGCACCCCGTCGAGCAGCCCGGCGGGCTCCCCGCGCCGCCAGCGTTCCTCGGACTCCCGCGCGCGGGCGAGCGCGTCGTCGGGGCTCAGGCGCACGAACGCGTTCACGGCTGGTTGGATGAGATTCGCCCGTTCGAGTGTCGCTCGGGCTGCTTCCACGGGGCTGAATTCGCCCTTGCGGTAGCCGTCGAGGAGTTGTACCGCGGTCAGTTCGGTGAGCTCGGTCATCCGCCCGCCCTCCGGGGAACTCGGCAGTTCAGTGTCCAGGTACGTACCCACGCTTCTTGTCGACCACGTTCAGCAGCGGCCTTCCCGTCTCCCAGAGTTCGTACAGTTCGAGGAACTGCGCCCCCAGCGCGTCCCGCCAGCCCACCGTGTCCCCGCTCATGTGGGGCGAGACGATCAGGCCCGGCACGTCCCACAGCGGGTCGTCCGGCGGCAGGGGCTCGCGCTCGAAGACGTCCAGCGCCGCGCCCGCGATCCACTGCTTCGACACCGCCTCCACCAGCGCGTCCTCCACCACGAGCGGGCCGCGCCCGATGTTGACGAACCGTGCCGAGGGCTGCATGACCCCGAAGCGGCGGGCGTCGAACATGCCCTGCGTAGCCTCCGTCAGCGGGGCGGCCGCGATCACCCAGTCGGCGCGGGACAGCAGCCGGTCCAGGTCCTCGGGGCCGTGGATACCGGGGCGCGGGGTGCGTCCGACGAGGGCCGTGGTGATCCCGAGGGCTTTCAGCGTGGCGGCGATGGCCTGGCCGATGGGCCCCGACCCGACGACGACGGCCCGTGTCCCCGCCACCCGCTGCGTCTCCCGGTGCCGCCACTCGTGGGCGCGCTGGAGCTCCCCGGTGCGCGTCAGGTCCTTCGCCCAGGTCAGCACCAGCGCGGCGACGTACTCGGCGATCGGCTGGTCGAAGACTCCGCGCGCGTTGGTCACCACCGTGTCCGAGGCCGCGAGTTCCGGGCACATGAGGTGGTCGACGCCCGCGCTCGCCGTGTGCACCCAAGCCGGTCTCGGGCCCTCGCCCGGCCAGGCGTCGCGCACGGCGCGCGAGGTGAAGTCCCAGACGAGCAGGGCATCGGCGTGCGGCAGGTGCTCGGCCAGTGAGGCCGCGTCCGTGTGCAGGATCCGGGTCCGCCCGGTGAGGCTGCCGAGGCGGGGCGGGGGATCGGCATCCAGGACGAGAAGGGTCTTGTCGGACATCGTGGGGAAACCGTTTCGCAACGCGAGTTCGCTTCTCTGAAGGAGGTTCGCCGACTTTTCTTCCGGTTGATTGCGGCATTTGCCGGTAGTTACTACTGGTTACCTGTGGTTTCCGGGGATTTTTGGTGTTCTCCGGGGTTTTCAGGTGGGGCTCGCGGGTGGTGAAGTGGGGGATCAAGCCGTCTGAGATGCGCGGATTGACCACGCTCGCACCCGAACCTACCTTCGTCAACACGGTCTCGGACACGGACCGTTGCCCCCTCATCCCCGTTCGTGAGGCCGGTGCCCTGCCATGGACGTTTCATTTCTCGGTGGACCGCGCCCTCAGCGCGGTGTCGGTGTCGTGGCCCCCTTCGACTTCGCTCTCGATCGCGAGCTGTGGCGCTGGACGCCCGACGACGTCTCGCTCCATCTCACGCGGACCCCGTTCGTGCCGGTCGAGGTCAGCCTCGACCTGGCGCGGCTGGTCAGCGAGCACGAGACACTCGGCGACGCGGTCCGTACGCTCAACGCGATCGCACCCGAGATCGTCGCGTACGCCTGCACCTCCGGCAGTTTCGTCGGCGGTGTCGCGGGCGAGCGGGCGATGTGCGAGGCGATGACAAGGGCGGGAGCGGTGCCCTCCCTGACGACATCGGGTGCCCTCCTGGAGGCCCTGAACGAGCTGGGCGTACGCCGGCTCGCACTCGTGACCCCGTACACCGTCTCGGTGACCCTGGCGCTGGAGGAGTACCTGAGCGAGGCGGGCATCACCGTCACCGGCCGCGCCTTCATGGGCCTGACCAGTCACATCTGGAAGGTCCCGTACCGGGACGTGGTCGACATGGCCCGCAGGGCGGTGCGCGCCCCCGCGGACGCCCTGTTCATCAGCTGTACGAACCTCCCGACCTACGACGTCATCCCGCAACTCGAAGCGGAACTCCGTATGCCGGTGATCTCGGCCAACCAGGTGACGATGTGGGCGGCGCTGCGCCACCTGGGTACCCGAGCGGTGGGCCCCTATCAGGCGCTGCTCGACGAATCGGCGCGCCGGAGCCCCGTACTGCCGAAAGAAGAGCAGCAGGAAGGCTGGACATGACCGCACTCGGTTTCCTGTACCCGGGCCACTCGGCCGAGGACGACTACCCGCGCATCGAGCAGCTCCTGGGCAGTGACATCCGCCTTCCCCTGGTCCATACGGACATCGGCGAGGACGCGCACCGTGAGGACGCACTGCTGGAGATGGGCTCGACGCAGCGCCTGGCCGCAGGCGTGGAGGAACTGCGTCTGTCGGGCGCGGAGGCGGTCGTCTGGGCCTGCACCTCCGGCAGCTTCGTGTACGGCTGGGAGGGCGCCCACGAACAGGTTCGCAACCTGGCCCGTGCGGCGGGCATGCCCGCCTCCTCGACGTCCTTCGCCTTCGCGCACGCGGTGCCGGAACTCGACGCCCATCGGGTGGCGATCGCGGCGACGTACCCGGAGGACGTGGCGGAGCTGTTCGCGGCCTTTCTGAAGGACGCGGGGGTGGAGGTCGTCTCGACGCGTGCCTCCGGCATCATCACGGCGGCGGAGGTCGGAACGTGGGGTGAGGAGGAGGTTCTTGCGCTGGCCCGCGCGGGCGACCATCCGGAGGCGGAGGTGGTCCTCCTGCCGGACACGGCCCTTCATACGGCGTCCCATATCCCGGCCCTGGAGTCCGCCCTCTCGAAGCCGGTCCTCACCGCCAACCAGGTCACTGTCTGGGAGGCCCTTCGGCTGGCCGACCGCCGGGTGAACGCGCCCCAGCTCGGCACGCTCTTCACAAAGGAGCCGATCGTCCAGGCGTGAACGTCCCTCGCCCCCGCCGCCCCTACC
>NZ_VJZC01000796.1 GCF_009377185.1 Streptomyces spongiae | reverse complement strand
GGCCTGCACGGCTTTCAGGGGCGCGGGGAACTGCGCGACCAGCCACAACGAACCCGCAGCCGCCCAGAGACAGCACCCGGCAGACGAGACCGCCCGCCCCTACCGACCAACCGCCAGCCCCGACCCACTCAGCGAAACCCGAATCCCGTCCTCCTTCACCCGCACGTCACGCAACCGAACCTCCCCCTCCGTCGGCTTGGGCAGACTGAAGCCCAGGGAGAGCCGATCAGCCAGCACCGGCCGCGTAAGACCGCTGAGCGCGTCGAGGAGCGCCGGGTCGACGCCGACGAGCCGCTGCAACAGCTGGGGGTTGTCGGTGGCGACATCGAGGAGGTTCAGGTTCATGGCCTGGCGGGCGAACCGGTCCGAGCCGGTCAGCTCGGCCAGCCGCGTGTCGTCCTGGAGCGCCGCCCGCACCGTGGACTCCGGGACACCGAGACGGTCCACGATGGTCGGCACCGCCAGCAGTTCCCGCGCCCGGCTGGTCTGCTTGGCCAGCAGTCCGGCCCCCTTCGGGGTGAGGTGGAGCCCGTCGGAGCGCCCGGCGCCCGGCCGGTACATCGCCAGGTCCCCGATGTCCAGGCGCATCCCGTCGATGTCGGTCGCGATACCGCGCTCGCCCTCCCGGCGGATATGGGCGTCCGCGCGGACCTTGAGCTCGCGGCCCGCCACGGGCAACGTGCCGCGCGCCCGCACCTCGTCGCCGCCGTGCCCAGTGAAGGTGACCTGGGACGCGCCGAGTTCACGGTTCAGGTCCTCGAAGGAGAGCAGCACCTCCCCGTCCAGCTCGGGGATGGAGGCACCGCGTACGGAGGTCAGACCGTCGGTGTCGAGCATGACGTTCTTCGCGGTCGCCGAGACCTTCGCCAGCGACACACGGTCCGCCGCCACGTCCGGGACGGTCACCGACACCGACTCCAGCCGCCTGTCGGCGAGCTGAGTGAGGAAGGGGAAGCCCTCGATGCCGACTTCGGGGGCCGCGCTCAGGTTCAGCTGCTTCTTGAGCGTCTCCCCGGCCTTGTGCTCCGCGTACAGCACCGCCCAGCGGTCGCCGAGGGTGAGGAAGGCTGCGAGCCCGACGACGAGGACGACGGCCTTCATGGCGAGAGGCAGCCCGGCGAAACGTTTCCGCCTTCGGCGCCCGCCGCTCCGGTGGTTGGGCGGACTCCAGTCCTCCTCGGCCTCACCGTCGGGTTCGTGCTCGGCCTCGGCGGGCTCGTCCTGGTCTGACGCGCGCTGGGCGGGCTCGTCCTCATGGAGGAACTCCTCCAGCGGCCCGTCGTCCAGAGCGCCCAGCTCGTCGTAGGGGTTCGGACGGGAATGCGTCGGTGTGTCATGGGGGGTACGCATCACCTCATCCCACCACGCGGACCGACCCCACTCGCAACTTGGTTCGGCATTAAGGGAGATAGCTCACGCGGCAATAAGGGAGATAGCTCACGCGGCCGCCCCGCGCCCCTGAGGGGACACGGGGCGGCCGCACGAATCACCCACGAACAACCCGCACCCGGACCTACTGGGTCACTGAGTCACTGGGTCACGACAGTGATCCGGTCCGCCGCCGGAGGCGCGATCGGGGCGGCAGCCGAGGAGTTGGCCAGCAGGTACTTCTCCAGCGCGGCGAGGTCATCCCCGCCGACCAGGTCATTCGTACCCTGCCCCAGCGTCGGGAAGCCATCACCGCCACCGGCGAGGAAGCTGTTGGTGGCGACACGGTAGGTGGCGGCCGGGTCGATGGCGGCACCGCCCAGCCTGATCGAGTCGGTCACCACCCGGTCCGCCCCCGACTTCGTCAGGTCCAGCGTGTACGTCAGCCCGGCCGAGACCTGGAGGATCTTCGGCGCCGCCGCGTTCGCACCACTCACCTGCTCCTTGAGCACCTGGATGATCTGGGCGCCCGTGAAGTCCTGGAGGTTGACCGTGTTGGCGAACGGCTGGACCGTGAAGCCCTCCGCGTACGTCACCACACCGTCGCCCTCGGCGCCCTTGGCCGCGTACGTGAGCGGGGCCCGGATACCACCCGGGTTCATCAGTGCCAGGTCGGTCTCGGGGTCGAGTTCCTTCCCGTTCGCCAGCTGGGCGTCGGCAATGAGGTCACCGAGCGGGGACTCGTTGCCGGTGTTGCCGATGTCACCCGAGATGTAGCCGATGGCACGGTTGCCGATGGGAGCGGCCAGCGTGTTCCACTTGCTGATCAGCGCGGTCATGTCGGGGGCCTTGGGCACGTCCCGGGTGACCACGTGGTTCGCGGACTCGACGGCCGTACGGGCGATGTCGCCGGTCCAGCGGTCGTACGTCAGCGTGGTGTCGGTGTAGAGACGGCCGAAGGACGCGGCCGAGGTGACCATGCGCGGCTTGCCCGACGGGTCGTTGATCGTGCAGGCGTACGCGGCGTGCGTGTGGCCGGTGACCAGGGCGTCGACCTTGGGCGTGATGTTCTTGGCGATGTCGACGATCGGGCCGGAGATGCCGTCGCCGGCGCCGGGCGAGTCGCAGTCGTAGTTGTACGACGTCGAGGCGGGGAACCCGCCCTCGTGGATGAGGGCGACGACCGACTTCACGCCCTGGCGCTCCAGCACCTTGGCGTACTTGTTGATCGTCTCGACCTCGTCCTTGAACTTCAGACCCTTGACTCCGTCGGCGGAGACGATGTCCGGCGTACCCTCCAGGGTCACACCGATGAAGCCGACCTTGACGCCGTTCTTCTTCCACACCCAGTAGGGCTTGAGGATCGGCTTGCCGGTCTTCTCGTCGAGCACGTTGGCGGCGAGGTAGGGGAAGTCGGCGCCCTTGAACTTCGTGTCGCCGTAGCACCCCGCGGTGGGATGGCACCCGCCGTTCTGCAGCCGGCCCAGTTCCTTGGCGCCCTCGTCGAACTCGTGGTTGCCGACGCTCGTCACGTCGAGGTCCAGCTTGTTCAGCGCCTCGATGGCGGGCTCGTCGTGGAAGAGGCCCGAGATCAGCGGGGAGGCGCCGACCATGTCACCCCCGGCCGCGGTGACGGAGTACTTCTTGCCCTCGCGCGCCTTGCGCAGATGGGTCGCCAGGTACTCGACACCACCGGCGTCGATGGTCTTGGTCGTCCCGTCCGCCTGCACCTCGGTCACCCGGCCGGACGACCCCGCGGGCGGCTCCAGGTTCCCGTGCAGGTCGTTGAACGACAGCAGCTGCACGTCCTGGTAGCGGCTCGGCTTCGGGTGGTGGCCGGGCTTGTACGTCGCCGCCTCACCGGCCGAGGCCGGAAGCGCGGCGGCGAGGGCACCGGCGGTGGCGAGCCCGGCGGTCACGGCGGTGATCAGGAACGTACGGCGTCTGCGGCGTGGCGCCTGGGGTGTGGCTGACATGTGCCCCCCTGGGAGTCGAGTAAGAAGTCGAGTAAGAAACAGGCCCCGTCGGCCCGAAGCGTAGGGTCAACGCGCGTAGCGCGACAGGGGGTTCAGGGTTACGACCTGATTGCCGTCGAGGAAAATCCCCCACGAACAGGACAAGCCGGGACCCTCTCAGGGCCACAGGGGATGCGCCCCTGAAGGGGCGCGGGGCTGTATCGATATGCGGCTCCGCCGCGTGGGCGCGACAAGCCACGACGAACCCGCAGGTTCAAACGACGGGCAAGCCCCCACCCCCCAGGGGCGCGGGGAACTGCGCAAAAAGCCACGACGAACCCGCACCCTCGACACCACACAGCCC
>NZ_VJZC01000795.1 GCF_009377185.1 Streptomyces spongiae | reverse complement strand
GAGCCCCCAGGGATGGGACGGGTAGGGGCGGCGGGGGCGAGGAAAACCCCGTCCCGGGCTACGCCGTCGCCCGCTCCACCTCGCGCGGCCGAAGTTCCGCGTTCTCCAGTACCTCCCGCAGATGCCGCTCCATCACCGGCAGCACCTCGGGGATCGTCAACCCGCGGCCCAGCTCGTTGGCCAGGGACGTGACGCCCGCGTCACGGATCCCGCAGGGGATGATGCGGTCGAACCAGGCGTTGTCGGGGTTCACGTTGAACGCGAAGCCGTGCATCGTGACGCCCTTGGCCACGCGGATGCCGATCGCGGCGATCTTGCGGTCCTCACGCCGCTGCCCGGCGTTGGAGGGCGCGTACTCGGGCCCGTTGAGCCGCGGGTCGAACTCCTCGTCGTGGAGGCGGGGATCGAAGTCCAGGGACAGGCCACCGAGCGAGGGTCGCTGCTCCACCGGATCGCCGAGCACCCACACACCACTGCGGCCCTCGACCCGGGTGGTCTCCAGACCGAACTCCGCGCACGTACGGATCAGGGCGTCCTCGAGCCGCCGCACATGGGCCACGACGTCCACGGGGCGCGGCAGCTTCTGGATCGGGTAGCCCACGATCTGGCCCGGACCGTGCCAGGTGATCTTGCCGCCGCGGTCCACGTCGACGACGGGCGTGCCGTCGAGGGGCCGCTCGTTGTCGGCCGTACGCCGGCCCGCCGTGTAGACCGGCGGATGCTCCAGCAGCAGCACGGTGTCGGGTATCTCGTCCGCGAACCGGGCCGCGTGCACCCGGCGCTGCTCGTCCCACGCCTCCTGGTACTCGACGGCCTCGGCACCGAACCCCATGCGGACGAACCGCAGCTCACTCACGGCAAGCGCCTCCCAGACTTGAACGAGCACTGAACGCACCAACGCACCACGCACTCGTTCGTGTATTCGTCGGGCACGCGATGCGTTCGTCATGCATGTACGCGCCCACGCCACTGTACGCCCGGCCGATCCCCGTCAGCAGAGTGGCCAATCCTCACACGATCGGATGAATAGACGGCGAAGCGTGCGACCGGCCGCTCACTCTCCGCTACATTCACGCCGTTCACGAGGCCATATGGGCTGCTCACAGGCAATCCGGGCACCTCGCCGTAGATCGGGAAGGCAGGAGACCGCACCGCACATGACCGAACGACCCCCGCAGCGCACCCCCAACCGACAGCTCGCCGCCCTCATCGCAGAAGCGGGGTTCTCCAACGCGGGGCTGGCGCGTCGTGTGGACCAGCTCGGCCTCGAACACGGACTCGACCTGAGATACGACAAGACATCGGTCACCCGGTGGCTGCGTGGCCAGCAGCCCAGGGGGACCACCCCCGCCCTGATCGCCGAGGTGTTCACGCGCCGCCTCGGCCGTCGGCTCACCGCCCAGGACCTCGGCCTCGACGCGTGCGCGCCGGTGTACGCGGGCCTGGAGTTCGCCGCGACCCCCGAGGAGGCCATCGACATCGTCAGCGGGCTGTGGCGCAAGGACTCCGGCAGCCACGCCGAGCTCCGGAAGATCGCGTTCACTCCGGCGGGGCTCGTCGTCCCCAGCCGGGACTGGCTGATCGGCCGGGCCGACGACCGCGTGGGGCGGGGTGACCCGGTCGTCGGGCGCATCCCCACGCAGGGCCGCCCCGCCGCTCCCAAGGTCACCGCTCCGCCCGAGCAGCAGGGACCCCCGCCCCGGCAGCGCAACCAGACCGAGCGCGGCCCCGGCCAGCGGATCACCGGGGGCGACATCGCGGCCCTCCGCTCGGTGGGGGAGCTCTTCCGCGCCCTCGACCACGCCTACGGCGGCGGCCACGCCCGCCAGGCCCTCGTCCGCTACCTGGAGCACGAGGCCGAGCCGATGCTGCGGGGCGCGTACGGCGAGCAGACCGGCCGCCGTCTCTTCGCGGCCGCCGCGGACCTCACCCGGCTCGCCGGCTGGACCTCGTACGACATCGCCGCCCACGGCCTCGCCCAGCGGTACTTCGTCCAGGCGCTGCGGCTCGCGCAGGCGGCCGGGGACCGGATGTACGGCTCGTACGTGCTCGTGACGATGAGCCGCCAGGCCGTCTACCTCGGGCACGGGCGCGAGGCCGTCCAGCTGGCACGCGTGGCCCAGCAGGGCGTCGGATCGTCCGCACCGCCCGTCATCCAGGCGCTGCTGAACTCCGTGGAGGCGCGCGGACACGCCGTGCTCGGCGAGGTGCGGGCCTGCACGGCCGCGCTCGTCAGGGCCGAGCGCGCCCTGGAGGCTGCCCAGCCCGGGGAGGAGGTGCCGTACTGGGCGCGGTTCTTCGACGAGGCCCAGCTCGCCGACGAGTTCGGGCACTGCCACCGCGACCTCCAGCAGTACCGGGCCGCGGCCCAGCACGCCGAGCGCTCGCTGCAACTGCGCGCGCCCGGCTACGCCCGCAGCCGTCTCTTCTGCCGGGTGGTCCTCGCCTCCGCCCGGCTCGGGCTCGGCGAACTCGACCAGGCGTGCCAGCTCGGCGCGGAGGCCGCCGGGCAGGCCGCCGAGATGCGGTCGGTCCGGGCGGTCGAGTACGTGCGGGACTTCGAGCGCCGGCTGGAGCCGTACCGCGACGCCGCGCCCGTACGGGGATACCGGGACCGGGTGGCGGCGCTCGGGTAGGCCGTGCGGGTGTGTACGGCCGGGTGTACGGCCGGTGGGGCGCCCTGCGATCAACAGGGCGCCCCACGCTCTCACGCGGCCGTTTCGAGGGGCTCCATCCGTAAGGTCGGCTGGGCGTCCAGGTCCGTGAGGACGGCGTGGGCGGCCCGGCGGGCCGAGTGGAGGGCGCCCTGGACGGTGCTCGTGTCGCGGTGGTCACCGCAGACGTACAGGCCCGCCAACAGCCGTACCGGGCGCCGGAGGTCGTGCCCCGGGGGCATCGCGGGGACGGCCTCGGCGTCGTGGTGGACCGCGAGGAGCTCCCACCGGGTCGTCGAGGTGCCGTAGAGGCGGGCGAGCTGGGAGCGGACCGTGGCGTCCAGGTGGGCCGGGTCCGGGAGTGCGCCCAGCACGGTCGAGGAGATCAGTGCGCGGCCGGCCGGGGCGCGGGAGGGGTCGACCTGGCTGATGACCGCCGTGTGGGAGACCGGGCCGACGCGGTCGGCGTCCAGGAGCAACGTCGGTTCGGTGAGCGGTGGTTCGTCCGTGGTGTGGTGCAGGACGGTCACCGGGTGGAAGGCGGGGACGCGCAGACCCGGCAGGAGCCGGGCCGCCGCGCGGGCGCCCGTGGCGAGCAGGACGGCACGGCAGCGGAGGGCGCCGTGGTCGGCGGTGGTGACGGACGTGGTGCTGATGGAGGTCACGCGCACGCCCGTCCGCACGCTGCCCGGCGGGAGCGTGGCCGCGAGGAGCTCCGGGAGTGCGTCGGCGCCGCCCTCCGGGAGGCACAGGCGGCCCGTCGCGAAGGAGTGCAGCGCGAGGTCGGCGCACCGGCTGGAGGTCAGCAGCGCGGGGTCGGCGAGTAGGGCGGTGAGTAGGGGCCGCAGGAAACCGTCGACGGCGCGTGCCGGGAAGCCTCGGTTCACCAGCGCTTGCGCGGTGGGGAGTTCCGGGCGGGCGAGGAGCTGTTCGGGCGGTGTGGCGGCGAGCCGGGCGAGGGCGGTGGCCAGGCGGGACTGGTCCGCGAGCGTGCCGAGGAGACCCGGACGAGGGGTGCGGGGGGCGCCCTGCGCGCGGGGTATGCG
>NZ_VJZC01000794.1 GCF_009377185.1 Streptomyces spongiae | reverse complement strand
GGTAGGGGCGGCGGGGGCGAGAATCCCCGGGGACCTCAGCCGAGACGGACCGGCAGGCGGCGGTGGCCGTTGGAGATGAAGGACTCCACATGGCCCAAGTCCCCCGCCGCCGCAGCGAGTTCAAGGGACGGGAACCGCTCGAAGAGGGCCGGCAACGCGATCCGCGCCTCCAGCCGACCCAGCGGAGCGCCCAGGCAGTGGTGCATCCCGTACCCGAACGCCAAATGCTCCTTGTCGGCCCGCGTGACGTCGAAGACGTCCGCGTCCGCACCGTGCAGCCCCGGATCACGCCCCGCGGCGGCATACGCGGCCAGGATCGGCTCACCCCCACGGATCACCACCCCCTCGGGCCCGCCGAGTTCACCGAGCGCGAGATCCTCCACGGCGTACCGCAGCGGCAGGCTGGCGACGGGGGCGTCGCGCCGCAGCGTCTCCTCCACCACGTCGTCCCAGGACGCCCGTCCCGACCGTACGTGCGCGAGCTGCTCGGGGTGGGTGAGCAGCGAGTGGATCGCGTTGTCGAGGAGGTTGACCGTGGTCTCGTGCCCGGCGCTGATCATCAGCACCAGGGTGTCGACGAGTTCCTGCTCGCTGAGCCGGGTGCCGCCCTCCTCGTCACGGGCCGCGATCAGGCCGGTGGTCAGGTCGTCGCCCGGCGACTTCCGTTTGGCGGCGACGAGTTCGCCCAGCACGGCGATCAGGCGCTCGTAGGCGGCGTTCATCTCGCCCGGCTCGGCGGAGGTGTCGAAGATGCGGTCCACCAGCTCCCGCAGCTCCTGGCTGTTCCCCTCGGGCAGGCCGAACAGTTCGCTGATCACCCGGATCGGCAGCGGGTAGCACAACTCCTCGCGCAGGTCCACGAGTTCGTTGCGGCTCCCGGCCTCCTCGACGGCGTCCAGGAGCTCCTTGGTGATCTCCTCGATCCGCGGCTGGAGCGCGGCCGTACGGCGGGCGGTGAAGGCCTTGGAGACGAGGAGTCGCAGGCGTTTGTGCTCGCCGCCGTACGCGGTGAACATGTTCTGCACGGCGACCCAGGTGAACAGCGGCCAGTCCGGGGTGATCCCGCCGTCGATGAACCGGGGCCAGTGCTGTCGCGGGTCCTTGGACACCCGCGGATCGGTGAGCAGCCGCTTCAGCAGCTCGGGGCTGCTGACCGCCCACGCCTCGACCTCGCCGGGGAGCTCGACGCGGGTCACCGGGCCCCTCGCGCGGATCCGGGCCGCCTCACCGTGGATGTCACGGCCGGTCGCGTCAATCAGCAAAGGGGTTGGGTGTCCCATCATCGGGGCCTCCCGGGCACTCGAACCGTCGATACGGACCGTCACGCTATGCCGCCACAGGGTTGCCGGGGGAGACCGCCCGGTGAGCGCTGCGTATGCGGGCAACTTCCCTGCGCGCGCCGACAACTCCCGTGCGCGCCGCGACAAGCCGACGGTCCCGCGCCGTCCCTACGCTCGAAGGACCCTCAGTAAGGCCGGTGAGCTCGATGACAGTCCGCAGGGTTCCGCGATGGATGTCCCCCCACAGCGCCGAGGTGCGCACGCTGCCCGCAGGCCGCTGGTGGGACGCGGTGCGCGCGCCGGCCGCCCCGGGTGCCAGGGCGCTGGACCTGCTCGGCGACAGGTCCGGTGCGGTCATCAGGGACGGCTACGGCGGCATCCTCTACTGGCTGGTCCCGCCCGGTGAGGCGATCGACTGGCACCTCCCGGAGGTCCAGGTCCTGGGCCACGGCAGTCATGTGGCCGTCCCGCCCCTGCGCCGTACGAAGGGCCCCGGCCTGTACTGGCAGGTCCCCCTGGCGTACGACCGCGAGTGCACCGACCCGGCCCGGCTCCACGCGGCCCTGTCGGTGGCTCTCTCCGTCCGGACCGCCCTGTGAACCTCCGCTGAACCCCCGCCCCGAGCCGCACGTACGACACCCCCGTCCCCGGCCCACACGTACGACATCCCCGTGCCCGGCCCACACGTACGACATCCCCGTGCCCGGCCCACACGTACGACATCCCCGTGCCCGGCTTCCGGCCGGTGGGCCGCGAGGACGGTACGGGGATGCGGTGGGGGGACGGGCTACGGCGCGGTGGCGGGGGACGCCTGGTCGCGATGGCGGCGCAGCAGGTGCCGCTTCTTGCGCGGTTCCTGGTCCGGGAGCCAGCCGAAGGCCATCACGCTGCCCGTGACCCCGAGCACCAGCCCGATGACGAACCCTCCGATGTTGGAGGTGAGCCAGGACCCGACCGAGAGCAGCGCGCCCAGGATCGAGTAGAACAGCCGCTGCGAGGGGTTGAACATGATCAGCAGCCCGCAGACGATCATCACGGTGGGTATCAGGTACCCGGCGAGCCCCTGCATGCCGATGTGCAGGATGACCGGAAGGGGTGCCTTCATGGTCACCAGGATCTCGGCGCCGCCGAGGGTGAGCAGCAGCCCGCCCGCGAAGGGCCGGTGCCCCCTCCACTCGCGGAAGCGGTTCACTGCGGGCAGCCCTTGCTCCCGAACCTCATGTGCAGGTCGGGAAGCTTGAAGACGGCGGCCGTGGCGGCGTAGTTGTGCTGGTAGAGGTCGGTGATGACGACCTTGTCAGCCTGCTGGCCGTAGACGCCCTTGGGGCCCTTCTGGTCGACCTTGTCGAAGGTGCTGGAGTCGCGGCCGATCTCGATGTTGTTGAACGCGGCGTCGCCCTTGATCTCGTCCGAGTCGATGGCGAGGTTCTTCACGCTCACCGGCTTGCTGCCGGCGCCGGCGGTCAGGACGAGCTGGATGCCGCCGAGGTCGACGCTCTGGCAGAGGTTCTTCAGCGTGCCGTTCTTCACCACCGAGGTGACGACGAGGACCTGGCCTCCGGTGTCGCCCTGGTTGGGGCTGTCCGGGATCATCTCGTCCAGCGAGCCGTACTGCGCGAAGCCCTTGCCGTCGAGCCTGTCGGCCGTGACGACGAACGGCATGCCGGAAATGGCGAACTGGACGCCGAGGGCACCCTCGGCGGTGAGGATCATCAGAGCCGCGGTGAGTGCCGTGGCCGGCACCGCCATCACGGCGGCGCGGCGCGCACGGACCCGCCCGCGTCTGCCCGATCTCTCGGGGGTGGAGTCGTTGGACGCCGTGGCGTCCGAGGGTGAGGCCATGTCTGCTCCCTGGGCACTCTCACTGCGATAGGCAGGACTTCAAGGCACGTTGTCCTGGCGCGGACAGCGCTTGCGGCGCGAGGCCCCCGCACCTCCCGACAGCACAAGGGCTTGATTGCTACGCCGCAGTAGCCGAACCAGGAAGTTACCCGTGGTTACATTCAAGGGTCAAGGCGCTTGTGGCAAAAGGATGTTGGTTGTGCCCTATCTGTGAAGAGGGGGAGCGCTCTCACCTCAGGGTTCCTCGTTTTGCCTTCAACATCCGCTGGAGCAAGTGATCTTGACGCTGCGTCAGTAAAGATCGTGACATTCCATCAACTTACTTGCGCAGCCTTGACGTTGGCTCTTCCTCCGGTCTAGAACTCTCCCTGGTTTCCCCGGATCCGTTGGCGCCGGATCCGTCGCGCAGCGCTTACGTCCTCCCGAGCTGCGCGATCCGTCGCAGCACCACCCCTCCACGGCCCCGGCACGGTCGCCTTCCCCTCCCTCTTGGGCCGTGTCCGGCCGCCCGGCTGCCGCTGTCGGCCCTTGACGTACGGAGAAGGCGTCACGGGCCGACAGCGGCGCGCCACATCGCAGCGCCCCTTTCACC
>NZ_VJZC01000793.1 GCF_009377185.1 Streptomyces spongiae | reverse complement strand
CCCCCGAGTCACCACGCTCCCCCACCGCCGCGCCGCAGTGGGATGTCCCCGCCTCCAACCGCGGGTTCGCCGTGTCTCGTCGCGCACGCCCCGGAAAGCCGTGCCCACACCCGATGCCGCGGAGCCTTCGGCGCTTTCGACGGGCCGAGGTCGGAGCCTTCGGCTGTTCAGGCTGATGCGCGCCTTCTCGTTGTCTTCTTCGCGGCCGTTTTCTTCGCGGCCGTTTTCTTCGCGGCCGTTTTCTTCGCGGCCGTTTTCTTCGCGGCCGTTTTCTTCGCGGCCGTTTTCTTGGCCGTCGTTTCCTTGGCCGTCGTCTCCTTGGCCGCCGCCTTCTTCGTAGCCGTCGTGGACTTGGCGGCCGTCTTCTTCGGCGTGGACTTCCTGCCGGCCGTCGTGCCGGAGACCTCCTCGCCGCGGGACTCCTTGGCGGCGCGGACGCTGTTCTCCAGGGCGGACATGAGGTCGAGTACCTTGCCGCCGCGCGCCGGGGTGGGAGCGGCGGGGGGCGCCGCGCCGGAGGCCTTCGCGGTGATGAGTTCCTCGACGGCCTCGCGGTAGTCGTCGTGGAGGTCGTCGAGGTCCACCTCACCGAGAGTGTTCATGAGGGCGTCGGCGAGGTCGAGTTCCTTCTCCTGGACGGTGACGTTCGTGTCGGGAGCTACCTCGTCGGTCGCACGGATCTCGTCGGGCCACAGCAGTCCGTGCATGGCGATGACGTCGTCGACGACACGCAACATGCCGAGCCGCTCCCGCCCGCGCAGGGCGAACTTGCAGATGGCGACCTTCTGGCTGCGCCTGAGGGCCTCCCTGAGCAGCGCGTACGGCTTGGCGGCGGGCACACCGTTCGCGGAGAGGTAGTACGCCGCGTCCATCTGGAGCGGATCGATGCGGTCGGCCGGGACGAACGCCTCGATCTCGATCGTCTTGGCGGTGGGGATCGGCAACGAGGCCAGGTCCTCGTCGGTGATGGGGATGATCGAGCCGTCCGAGGCCTCGTACCCCTTGCCGATCTCGTCCTGCGTCAGCTCCCGGTCCTCCACCTCACAGACCTTGCGGTAGCGGACCCGGCCGCCGTCCTCCAGGTGGATCTGGCGGAAGGAGATCGAGTGGCTCTCGGTGGCGTTCACCAGCTTGATCGGGATGCTGACCAGGCCGAATGAGATGGCCCCGTTCCAAATGGATCGCACGGTGCTCACGCTAGCCGGGACCGGCCGGAAGCGCCTGCTGGAGCCCTCCCGGCCCAGCGGACGCCGAGCCCGCCCGGCGCGCCGTCCCTTCACCGTCCATCTCGGTGAATCTCGGGGCTTCACGGGTGCTGCGGGGCGCGGAGGGCCCGAGAACGTGGGGAGTATGCGTTCATCGGCCCGGTCGGAGCCCGGGCTCGGGCACTTACCCATGTTGGGGAGCTGTGATGAGACATTTCCGCCTGGCCGCCGTGTGGACTGCCGCGCTTGTGACGTTCGCTGCCGCGAGTGGCTGCTCCGACGACGGTGGCGGTTCCTCGTCAACGGAGACGCCGTCGAAAACACCGTCGAAGACGGCCACGACCAGTGCGTCGGCCAGTGCGTCGGCCGGTGCGCAGGCCATGGTGAAGACCGCCTCGGCCGGTGATCTCGGCACCATCCTGGTCGACGGGAAGGGCCGCACCCTGTATCTGTTCGAGGCGGACAAGTCGACGACCTCGACCTGCAACGGGGCGTGCGCCGCGGCCTGGCCGCCGCTGCTGACCTCCGGGTCACCCTCGACCGGCGGCTCGGCGAAGTCCGACCTGCTGGGCACGTCGAAGCGGTCCGACGGCAAGACGCAGGTCACCTACAACAAGCACCCGCTCTACGGCTACGCGGGAGACGCCCAGCCGGGCGACACGAACGGTCAGGAGCTCAACCAGTTCGGTGCCGAGTGGTACGTACTCGACACCAGCGGCAACAAGGTCGAAAAGGGCTGACCGGCGACGACCGCCCGAGGGGGCAGCGGACGTGACGACGAGGACCAGCCACCGAGCCCCCCAGCGGCCCTCACCGGCGCGGCGGGCCGCCCTCATCGCGCTGGGCGTCGCCCTGCCCGTGGCCGTGGGGGTGGCGATCTGGGAGATCGGCCTGCACCACACCCCCCAGTACACGACGGACCTGTTCGGCGCCCACGGCGATGCGGCGGTCACCCTCAAGGCCCGCCTGGGCAGCGCCCTGTTCGGCCTCGCGGTCGTCCAGCTTCTGCTGGCCCTGTGGATGTACGGGCGGCTTCCCGGCCTCGCGGCCGGGCCCCGCGGTGTCCGTCTCTCGCACCGCATCGTGGGGTGGGCCGCCTTCCTGCTGTCGGTGCCCATCGCCATCCACTGCGTCCGCACCTACGGCGTGGAGACCACGAACACCCGGGTCTTCCTGCACTCGGTCGCGGGCTGCGCGCTGTACGGAGCCTTCGTCGCCAAGGTGCTGGTGGTGCGCAGCCGCCACCTGCCCGGATGGCTGCTCCCGGCCGCCGGGGGCGCCCTGTTCTGCGCCATCGGGGTGCTGTGGTACTCGGCCGCGCTGTGGGCCCTCAACGGATTCGCCGTTCCTGGCCTGTAGTCACGGACGGCCAGGGCGGTGACGACGGACGTCGGAGACCACGCTGCGAGGGCTCGCGGCCGACGGCCGATGACGCGCGAGGACGCGGCGCGGGCGGTCGGGATCTCCCGCAGGCCGGCCGCGTTCCACCGGCCGCGTTCCACCGGCCTCGTTCCACCTGGACAAGCCGGCCGTGTCGGGCTTGCGTGGGATTCGCGTGGGATTCTCGTCGTATGACGCCGATCACGGAGGTGCAGGGCCGGAGGGTGGCCCTCTCCAACCTGGAGAAGGTCCTGTATCCCGCGTCCGGCTTCACCAAGGCCGAGGTGCTGCACTACTGCGCGACGACCGCGGAGCCCTTGCTGGCGCACCTCCGGGACCGGCCGGTGTCGTTCCTGCGCTACCCGGACGGGCCGGACGGCCAGGTCTTCTTCACCAAGAACGTGCCGCCGGGCACGCCCGACTGGGTCACGACCGCCGAGGTGCCGCGCTCGGAGGGGCCGGCCCGGATGGTGCTGGTGCAGGACCTGGCGAGCCTGATGTGGGCGGCGAACCTGGTGACCGAGTTCCACACGCCCCAGTGGGTCATCGGTGCGCCGGGCGAGGCCGACCGCCTGGTCTTCGACCTCGATCCCGGGCCGCCCGCGACGATCGTCGAGTGCTGCCGGGTGGCCCTGTGGCTGCGGGACAGGCTGGCGGCGGACGGGATCGAGGCGTACCCGAAGACGTCCGGGGTGAAGGGGCTGCATCTGCTGGCGGCCGTGCGGCCGGCTCCGTCCGGGCGGGTGACGGAGTACGCCAAGGGGCTGGCCGTGGAGGCGGAGCAGGCGATGCCGCGGCTTGTCGTGCACCGGATGACGCGGAGTCTTCGGGCTCGGAAGGTGTTCGTCGACTGGAGCCAGAACGCCGCGCGGAAGACGACGGCGACGCCGTACACGTTGCGGGTCGGTGCTGAGCCGACGGTGTCCACGCCGGTGACGTGGGAAGAGGTCGCGGACTGCGCGGATCCGGGGCGGCTCGTGTTCCGCGCGCCCGATCTTGAGGCTCGGCTTCAGGTGTACGGGGATCTTCTGGCGCCGTTGCTGGATGCGGAGGGGGCGGGGGCACTGCCGTGAGGAGGCGTCCCGGGTACGCGGGGGTTTTCCTCGCCCCCGCCGCCCCTACCCCTGTCTCTTAT
>NZ_VJZC01000792.1 GCF_009377185.1 Streptomyces spongiae | reverse complement strand
CGGACGACGAGTCGGATCCGCCACCGCCCCCACCGGGCGCCTCCCGCGCCACGACCGTGCTGCCCTCGCCCTCGGTGCCGTACATGAGCTCGGACCCGTCGGTCGTGTACGTCACCGACTCCCCCTGTTGCTGAAGGGGCACGCTCAGCTGCTGGATCCGCTTGATCTTCCCGCCGTTCCAGTCGTACAGGATCCCGCCGAAGTACCCGCGTACGGCGAGCCGCTCACCGTTGGGCGAGAAGGCAGCGTCGGTGGCCCACAGGTCGACGGGGGCGACGGGCTTGAAGACGTTCGTCCCCGACGAGGAGAGCTTCGCGGGGCCCTCGTACAGGTGCCCGCCGTCCTCCTGCTTGTCGATGATGTAGACACGCCCGGTCTTGGGGTGGACGACCAGGGACTCGGCGTCGCGGGAACCATCGGAGTACTTCACGACGTACTGGGTGGCCCGGATGCTCTGGTCCTTGAGCTCCTTGGGCTCGGGCAGCTGGTAGACCCACACGTAGGGCCAGGTGACGCCGTCGTTGTCGCCGATGTCGCCGACCCAGATCTGGTTGTCGGGCCCGATGGAGACGGCCTCGACGTCACGCGGCGTGCCGACGCCGGTCAGGGTAATGGTGGCGACGGTCTTGCCGGTCTTGCTGTCGACGGCGTAGAGGTAGGCGCCCTTGTCCTGGTCGTTGTGCGTCCAGTAGATCCCGGGGTGCTGGCGCGAGGCCGCGAGGCCGCTGGACTCGGTGATCCTCGGGTCCTTGATGCTGAACCCGCCGTCGTCGGCGAAGGCCGGCGCGGCCGGGGCGGCGGCGAGGAGAACCGCGGCGAGGCCCGCGAGGAGGGAGAGGGATCGACGGCGCATGTCCCAACCCTGCCATGGCGCTCCGCTGTTTTGGCGATGGAGGCTGCCCCTGCCTGCTCGTCTTTCATCTGCGGCTTGGGGGCGGCTGGTCGCGCAGTTCCCCGCGCCCCTTGCGGGGCGCGGCCCTGCGTGGCGAGGTTCACAGCACCGAATCGCCCCCGACCCACTACCACCCAGTAGCGATCAACCATGATGAGCCCATGCTCAGGTTCATGCCCGTCGGTGACTCCATGACCATCGGCAGTGCGGGCGAACACACGTGGCGTTACCGGCTGTGGCAGCACCTGTGCGCGACGTACGGCGGCCCCTTCAAGATCGTCGGCCCGCGGGAGGCGCTGTACGACAAGGTGGCGGACACGCCCACGTCGTACGCCTACGCGGACCCGGACTTCCCCCGCGCCCACCTGGCGGGGTGGGGCGAGGGCTGGCTCCACATGGCGCCGCTGATCGCGGAGACGGTACGGACCCAACGCGCGGACGTGCTGCTGGTCTCCCTGGGCCTGATCGACCTGGGCTTCTACACGGACGCGGAGCAGACGGCGGAAAACGTACGCAGCTTCGTGGCCGAAGCGCGGCTGGGAAACCCGCGCGTCCGGATCGTCCTGCTGCCGGTGATCCCGAACATCCGGGCCGAGTCCGACGACGCCTTCGCCGCCCAGGTGAACCGCTTCAACGAACTCCTCGCCAAGGCCGCGGCCGACCTGGACGAACCCCGCTCCCCTCTGCTGCTCACCTCGCCCCCACCGTCGTACGACATCCACTACGACACGTACGACGGCACACACCCCAACGCGAGCGGCGAGCACCGGATCGCGGCGGCCTACGCCGACGCGATGTACCAGGCGTGGGACCTGGGCGAGCCGTACGCCCAGGACCGCTGAGGCGGGAAGTCCCGTCCGTGTCCCGTCACCGTGCGTATCGTTGTACTGCGCGGCTGTGCTCGTCCGTTGGGGCAGCCGGGGAGGAGTGCCACGATGACCGTCGTTGAAGACAGGATCGAGATGGCCGAGGAAAACGACGAGCTGACTCTGGACGAGCTGTTCGGGTCACTCGAGCGGTTCACCCCCGAGGGATACAAGGTCGAGATCGTCGGGGGAGCCATCTTCATGTCGCCGCAGCGGGACACGCACTGGGAGATCATCCTGGACATCGTCGAGCAACTGCGTACCAAGTACCCACGCAAGCGCCTGAAGTCGGACGTCCGAGTCGACTACCCGGGCCACCTCAACGGCTTCGCCTCCGACGTGACACTCGTGGCCGAAGGTGCCGAGAAGACCGCTGGAGGGCTCGGGCGCTACCAGGATGTCGAGTTCGTCGCCGAGGTCATCTCGAAGGGCACGGCCCAGAACGACTACGGCCCCAAGAAGACCGCCTACGCCGTCGCCGAAGTCCCCGTCTACCTGATCGCCGACCCCTACCAGGGCAAGTGCCACCTCTACACCCAGCCCAAGGACGGCGAGTACCTCAGCGAACTGTCCGTCGTCTTCGGGGCGGACATCGACATGACCACGACCCTCCTCGGCCTCACCCTCAAGACCGACGAGTTCCCCCGCGACTGACCCGCCTCCGGGCGCGCCCCGGACCTCTGACACCTTGCCTAGAGCGCACTCCACGGCGTTGGCTTAGGAGTCATGAAGTACACGCAGCTCGGACGTACGGGACTCAAGGTCAGCCGACTGGTCCTCGGCACGATGAACTTCGGTCCGCAGACAGACGAAGCGGACAGCCACGCGATCATGGACGCGGCGCTGGACGCCGAGATCAACTTCTTCGACACCGCGAACGTGTACGGCTGGGGCGAGAACAAGGGCCGTACGGAATCGATCATCGGCAACTGGTTCGCGAAGGGCGGCGAGCGGCGCGACAAGGTCGTGCTCGCCACCAAGGTGTACGGCAACATGGCCGGCGACGGCGCCGCCTGGCCCAACCACGACAAGCTCTCCGCACTCAACATCCGGCGGGCCGTGGAGGCGAGCCTGAAGCGCCTCCAGACGGACTACATCGACCTGTACCAGTTCCACCACATCGACCGGGACACTCCGTTCGAGGAGATCTGGCAGGCCGTCGACGTCCTCGTCCAGCAGGGCAAGATCCTCTACGCGGGCTCCAGCAACTTCCCCGGGTACAAGATCGCCCAGGCCAACGAGATCGCCGCGCGGCGAGGCGGCACCATCGGCCTCGTCAGCGAGCAGTGCCTCTACAACCTCGCCGAGCGCCGCGCCGAGATGGAGGTCATCCCGGCCGCGCAGGACTACGGCCTCGGCGTCATCCCGTGGTCGCCGCTGCACGGCGGGCTGCTGGGCGGTGTGATCAAGAAGGAGGCGCAGGGCGGACGCAGGGCCTCCGGCCGGGCCGCCGACGCGCTCAACGACCCGGCGACACGCACACAGATCCAGGCATACGAGGACCTGCTGGAGAAGCACGGCATCGAGCCCGGCGAGGCGGCCCTGGCCTGGCTGCTGACCCGCCCCGGCGTGACCGGCCCGATCGTCGGCCCGCGCACGGCCGAGCAGCTGGCGTCCGCGATCCGGGCGTCGGAGCTGGAGCTGAGCGAGGAGCTCCTGACATCCCTGGACGAGATCTTCCCGGGCCCGGGCCCGTCACCGGAGGCGTTCGCCTGGTAAGGGGCAGCCCCCATAGGGGCGCGGGGAACTGCGCAACCAGCCACACACGACCCACAGCCGACGAACAACGCGCGGTTCCCCGCCCCACCCAGCGGAGCGCCCCGTAAGGGGCGCGGGGAACTGCGCGCCCAGCCACACCCGGCCCGCAGCCGACGAACAACGCGCGGTTCCCGGCCCACCCAGCGGAGCGCCAGGGCCCCGTAAGGGGCGCGGGGAACTGCGCAACCAGCCACACACGACCCACAGC
>NZ_VJZC01000791.1 GCF_009377185.1 Streptomyces spongiae | reverse complement strand
ACCAGGACCAGCCCCACCGCCGTGACGACGGTGACGGGCCACCCCACCTGGACCGCCTCGCCGAAGACCACCATGCCCACCGTCACCGCCACCACCGGCTCCGTCGCGTCGATGACGGTCAGGCTCGCCGCCAGCGGCCCCTGCTGGAAGGCGCTCTGGATGAGCAGCAGACCCCCCAGACTCGCGACGACGAGCGCGTACGTCTGCCAGGCGGAGAACACCGCGTCGAACCCGTGCCGCAGCCGCCCGACCGTCGCGGCAAGCAGCACGGACTGCGTGCCCATGACCACCCCGCCGGCCAGCGCCACCGCCGACGCCCGCCACGGCCCGGACAGCAGCCGCGAGAGAGCCAGAGCGGCGCAGACCAGGGTGCAGGTCGCGCCCAGGAGCAGAAGCCAGGCGAGGGGGTCCGCCGCCCCCGGATGCCCTCCGTGCGGTCGGGCGGAGGCCAGGGCGAGGGCGAGACCCACAGCCACCGCGAGGGTGCCGAACCACTCCCGGGGGCCCAGCCGCATGCGGTACAGCCGGGCCGAGAGCGGTACGGCGAAGACCAGCTCGGTGACGATCAGCGGCTGCACCAGACTGAGCGGACCGAACGCCAGCGCCAGGGACTGGAAGCCGTAGGCGAGTACGGCCAGTGCGATGCCGTAGCGCCAGATCCGGTCCCGTACCAGTTGCCCCAGCAGGCGAAGGGAGAGCGTCTCCTCGTCCGGGCGCGCGCTCGCGGCCCGCTGCTGGAGCACCCCGGCCACGGCGAAGCAGACGCCGGCGGCGAGCGAGGCGAGGACGGCGACGGGCACGCCAGGCCGTCCTAGTCGGTCTTCGCCGGGTCGGCGGCCTGTTTCCCTTCCCGCGTGTGGACGTACAGACGGCGCCGGTCGCCGATGTCGACGGGCCGGGGCAGGGGCAGCTCGTAGCGGACGGGCATGCTGTGGTCGGCGAGCTGGCGGCGCGGGTTGTAGACCTGGTTGAACCTCCACAGCATGCGGGCGAAGTTGGTCTGCCCGTGCAGCAGGTTGCGCCCGAGGACGCGGGCCGCGCCGAAGGCGGTCCGCAGCCCCAGGTGCTTGCGGTTGATCACGGCCTGGGTGCGGACCAGTTCCTCGTAGAAGCGCTCCAGCGGGAGCTTCGTGGGCACCACCGCGTGCTGGATGTCGAAGAGGCGGTAGTCGCGGGTGGTGAGCCGGCGCGACTCGGTGTGCCAGATCTCGGTGCCGGGGTACGGCGTCATCACGGTGAAGTGCACGATCTCCGGGACGGACAGCGCGAACTCCCGTACGACCCGGAAGCGCTCCTCGTCCCACGCCGGGTCGACGATCAGGTTGATGGCGACGTGGATGCCCAGCCGGCGGGCCGTCTCGAGCGCCCGGAAGTTGTCGTCCGGGCTGACCCTCTTGCGGTAGAGGTCGAGCCCCTCGGCGTCGATGGCCTCCATCCCGAGGAACATGTAGCGCAGCCCGAGCCGCGCCCACCGTTCGAAGACCTCGGGGTGGCGCAGCAGGACGTCGCTGCGGGTCTCCAGGTAGTACCGCTTGCGGATGCGGCGGCGTTCCACCTCGGCGGCGATGGCGTTGCCGTGCTCGGGCCGGATGAAGGCCACGTCGTCGACGATGAACACGTTGGGCTCACGGACGCGCGCCAGGTCCTCGGCCGCCGCCTCGGGTGACGCCTTGCGGTAGCTGCGGCCGTAGAACGTCCACGCGGAGCAGAACGAGCAGTCCCACGGGCAGCCACGGGTGAACTCGATGGAGGCGCACGGGTCGAGTTCGCCGATGAAGTAGCGGCGGCGGCTGCGCATCATGTCGCGGGCCGGGAGCGGGTCGTCGATGCTGTGCAGCATCACGGGCGCGGGGCCGCGCCCGGCGGCGGTGACGATCCCGGGGACGGAGTCCACCCCTCCGTCTCGGACCGCCTCCAGCAGGGGGCCGATCGCCGGTTCGCCCTCGCCCCGGACCACCGCGTCCACCGTGCCCTCGGCCTGCTCCAGCACGTCCTCGGCGACGAAGGAGACACTGTGGCCGCCGAAGAAGACGAAGCAGCCCGGCAGTGACTGCTTCACCTCCCTGGCCAGGTCGATCGCCTCCGGGATGTTCGCCAGGTAGTTCAGCGAGATGCCCAGGGCCTCGGGCCGGAAGGATCTCAGCTCGCTCGTCAGCCGGTCCCGGCCGAGCACCTGGAGGTCCACGACCCGCACCTCGTGCCCCGCGTCGCGTGCGGCGCCCGCCACACGCTCCAGCCCCAGCGGTTCGAGCCGCAGGAAGATCTCGGAGTACATCAGTGCGCTGGGGTGGACGAGCAGCAAACGCATGGTCACCTCGTCACGGGCGGGCGGCGGAACGAACCGGAACGTCAGGCCCCGGAACGGCGGTGTCCTCTTCGTGTCCCCTTCGTGTCCCTTCGTGTTCCTTCGTATCCCTGCAATCCGGAGCGGTGAACCGCCCATACGGCCGCCTGGCGGCATCGCCCGGCGCGCACGAGTGGTTTTGCCGCGTCGGGTACGGGGCTCCGGGAGCGTGCGGCCCGTGTGCCGACGATGGAGCGGTGTATCGCCGCGGTTTCCAGGGATCTGACGGGGGGTTGGCCGGATGGCGTCTCAGGGGCTCTTGAGGGCGATCTCCGACCCGTGACGACGCCGAGCCGCCGACCGCCCCGCCAGACCGACAGCCCAGGGAGACCGTCTCGTGACACCCACCGGCTCCACCTACGACCCCCAGGCGGGCACGGCCGTACCCCCTCGCGTGGGAACCGGCCCGTCCGTGGCGCGGGACCGTCGGGCGGCTCCGCCCCGGAATGTGCGGGTGGCCCTGGTCACCGGGGCGTCCTCCGGCATCGGCGCCGCCACGGCGCAGCGCTTCGCCGAGGGCGGCTGGAAGGTCCTCCTCAACGGGCGTGACGTGCCCGGTCTGGAGAAGACGGCCGCCGGGACGTCGGGCATCGTCCTGCCCGGCGACCTCGCCACCCCGGACGGTCCCCGGCAGCTGGCCGAGTCCGCGCTGGGCGCCGCCGGCCGCATCGACCTCCTCGTCGCCGGGGCGGGCATCGGCTGGGCCGGCCCCTTCGTCACCATGCCGCACACGGCCCTGCACCGGGTGCTGACCGTGGACCTCAACGCCACGCTCCACCTCGTACGGGAGGTCCTGCCCGCCATGGTGGCGGCAGGGCGGGGGCGCGTGGTGCTCGTCGGCTCGGTCGCGGGGATCGTGGGGGTGCGGAACGAGGCCGTGTACTCCGCGGCCAAGGCCGGGGTGGCCGCGTTCGCCGAGGCGCTCAGACAGGAGCTGCGGGGGACCGGAGTGGGGGTGACGCATGTCGTGCCGGGGCCGGTGGACACGGCCTTCTTCGAACGGCGCGGTACCCCCTACCAGCGGACCCGGCCGCGGCCCACGTCTGCCGGCCGGGTCGCCGGCGCGGTCTGGGAGGCCGTCCGCCGCGGACGCGACGACGTCTACGTACCGTCCTGGCTGTGCCTGCCGGGCCGGGTACGCGGTGTGGCCCCGGCGGTGTACCGAAGGCTGCTGGACCGCTTCGGCTGAGACCGCTTCGGCTGAGACGGCGGTCCACGACCAGACACGGACGGTTCTTCGCCCCCTCCGATCGGCCGACACATGGTTCCCTCGTGACGGCCGTGGTGGTAGAGGCCAGGGAATGACTGTCACACGCCGCACCCTCCTGCTCGCCGTCGCCCTGGCGGCGACCGTCACCGGAGCGCCCCCCGGACACGCCGCCCC
>NZ_VJZC01000079.1 GCF_009377185.1 Streptomyces spongiae | reverse complement strand
GGGAGGGGGGAATCCGCTCATGGTCGCGGCGGGCAGGCCGAGACTGCCTCGCGGCGGCACCGGCGGCAAGGCCGGTCCTGTGCGCCCTCTCGTACGACCGCGCCCCGCTTCACATCCGTACGATCACGTTCCGGTGCCACCGCGTGCTCCCGCGATGGGCGCGAACGTGCCGGTCAGTGCCGCTTCCCGGGTCCGCACGGGGACGGTGCGGCACCCTCTCGTTCCTCAGTGGGCTTCTGGCGTCTCCCAGGTCCCTTCTGGTGACTCTCTTGCCGGTGACGTGCCGACGCTCTGGACGCGCTGTTGCCGGTCCGGGTGCTTCGGCGGTGTGGCGCTCGCTTTGTTTCCGGCATGTTGAGAACCGTCCGTTCCGGTCTGGCCGAACATGAACGTGCCCCACTGCCCGCCGGCCGCGGGCTGGGCGCGTCGCGGGGCGGTTTCGCGGCAGCCCCAGAAGCGCTCCGCCCGGCGGTCCGCGCACTCCCGTGGGGCTCCTTGGAGGGACTCCCCGGTGCCGCCGGGCGGTCGGCCCCGTCCGCGCCCATCTGCTCGAACAGCGAATTCGACATGATCGTTCCGCGTATTCCATTCAATCGCCCTCCGCGCCATCGAAATAGAGTTCCGGCACGCACGGTATTCGGAAACGGAATCGCAAACTCCGAGATCGCCGTATCGGATTTGCCCGATATACACCGTTGACGAGTTTCCGAAGACGAGCGCGATCCGGCCAGCTCCCACCACCCCGGCACGCAAGAGAATGTGGCAATCTGGTGGCCCTCCGTGATACCTTCCGTGAGTTCGTTATCGAACGGACTATGCGCTTCGGTTAATCGTGAATGGCACTTGTGCACGGGCCGTCCGGCCACGACATCGGGGAGAGTGCTTGCATGGATACGGCCGTAAACGTTCTGGGGGATTTAACCGTTCTCTCCGCCCAGCGGAACATGACCCCGAGCGCCCCGAAGCAGCGCCAAGTCCTGGCCCTCCTTTCGGCCCGCGCGAACCGCCTGACCCTTACCGAGGATCTCTATCGCGAACTCTGGGGCAGCCGGCCACCGCGCACGGCCGCCGCGACCCTGCACACCTACATCGGCCAATTGCGGCGCTCCATGGCCAAGGCCCTGGATGTGGCCCCCCGTGCCGTCTCCGAGCGGCTGCTGAGAACACAGCCCGGCGGTTACGTCCTCAGGGCGGACCCCGGGCGTTACGACTACGCGCAGTACCAGCGACTGCTGGACAAGGCGGACGAGGCACGGCGCACCCGGCAGGCGGAAAAAGCCGTGCCGCACTACCGCGCGGCACTGGACCTGTGGCGAGGTCCCGCCCTCGCGGACATCAGCTGCGGCCCTGTCCTGCGCGTATGGGCGGAGCGCGCCAACGAGTCCCGCCTGAACTCCACCGAGAAGCTCATCGCGCTCGAACTGCAGCTCGGCAACCCGCTCGAAGTACTCAGCGAACTGCGCGAACTGGCGGCCCGCCACCCGCTGCACGAGAACCTGCACGGGCAGCTGATGGTCGCCCTCTCCCTCGCGGGCCGCAGGAACGAGGCGCTGGAGACGTACCACTCCCTGCGGAAGCGGATCGTCCGCGAACTCGGCCTCGAACCGTCCGCACGTCTGACGCTCCTTCTGCAGGACATCATCAAATCGCGTCCGCATGTACATGCCCTTTGGGGGCTCGACTCCCACGACATGCAGTACAGCGCATAGAACGGTCACAGAAATGCGTAGCTGATCGTTCCACTAATTCCCGAGGGAAATCCACGCCAAAGCAGAAGGCGCTTGACAGATAAACGCCGCACATGCCAGGGTTTTTTGCGTCGGCCCCCTACTGGGAAGGACCGGTGTAGGTGCCGTCTGAGGTACGCCGCGAAAGAGAAGGATCACCGCTCAATCCGCACGTAACCAAAGTCGTCATTCCCGTGGGAGGTCTGGGCACCCGGTTTCTGCCGGCTACCAAGGCCATTCCCAAGGAGATATTCCCGCTCATCGACAAGCCCGTCATCCAATATGTGGTGGAGGAAGCGGCCTCCGTCGGGCTGACCGACATTCTCATGGTCACCGGTCGCAACAAACGACCGCTGGAAGACCATTTCGACCACAACATCGAAATCGAAGAAGCGCTGGCCCGCAAAGGCGACGCGGCGCACCTGGACCAGGTGTGCGAGTCCAGCGACCTCGTGACGCTGCACTACGTACGCCAGGGCGCGCCCAAGGGCCTCGGCCACGCGCTCCTGTGCGCGGAGTCGCATGTGGGGAACGAGCCGTTCGCCGTCCTGCTCGGCGACGACCTCATCGACCCCCGCGATCCGCTGCTCGCCCGCATGATCGCCGTGCAGGAACGATTCGGCGGCAGCGTGGTGGCCCTTATGGAGGTCGACCCCCGGGACATCCATCTGTACGGATGCGCGGCGGTCGCCCCCACCGACGAGGCCGACGTCGTACGGGTCACCGGCCTCGTGGAGAAGCCCGGTCCCGACGAGGCGCCCAGCACCTGCGCCGTCATCGGCCGCTTCGTTCTCCACCCCGGCATCTTCGACGTGATCCGCGGCACCGGCCCCGGACACGGTGGAGAGATCCAGCTCACCGACGCGCTGGACGACCTCTCCCGAAGCAGGGCGGCACCGGTGCACGGAGTGCTCTTCTCCGGCCGCCGCTACGACACCGGCGACCGTGCCGACTATGTGCGCACCATCGTCCGCCTGGCCTGCGAACGCGACGACCTGGGCCCGGATTTCCGCGCATGGCTGGCCGCGTTCGTCTCGCACGACTTCCAGGAAACAAGGTGAACAGAATGCCCGCTGGCTCCACCCACGAGACCCCGTTCCCCGATTCCGCCCACGTCGACGAGAACGACCCACTCACCCTCGCCCGGCTCGTGCTCGCCGGAGACGACCGGGCCCTTCAGGCTCTCAGACCGGCCGCCGGCGACGCGGGCCCCGGGCGGTTACCGCTGCTGACCGGCGCGGAGGCCGTGGCGGCGCTGCTCGCCGACGGCGGTATCCGCAGTGTCTTCGTCTACGCGGGAACCTCGGAACTCGCGATCTGCGACGCGCTGCACCGCACCGAAGGCGTTCAGCTGTCCAACGGACGCGGTGACAAGGAGTCCGCCTTCATGGCCGCGGGCGCCTCCCTGACACGTCCGGGCACGGGCGCCGCCGTGCTGCACGGCGCTCGCGGGCTCACCAACGCCGCCGGAGCCGTGGCCGACGCCCGGCGCAACGAGGTGGGGGCCCTGTTCCTCGTCGGACTTCCCTCCAGCGGATCCGTCCGCTTCCTGCCGCCCCACGGCGAGGACGGCCTGATGGACGGCATCGGCACGTTCGCCGACTGGTCCTGGCAGGCCCCGCCGGTGCCCGAGGAGCCCGGCGAACGCCGGGCGGCGGCCGAGCGGTTCGTGGAGCGGCTCAGGGCGAGCCTGGCCTTCTGCACCACGCCGCCGTACCGGCCGGCGATGTTCGGTGTCCCCCAGGACGTCGCCGAGAGCCGCTGGATCCCGCTCGACGCGCTGCTCACGACCCCGCCCGCCGCACCGGCCACCGATCTTGAGCAGCCCGCGCTGGAGGCACTGCTGGGCGAACTGCGGCAGGCCCGGCACCCGCTGTTCCTCCTCGACGACTACGCGCTGCACCACACCGGGCTGCGCCCCGCCCTCGACCGGCTGAGCTCCATGACCGGCGCGGCGGTGCTTCAAGTGCGGTACCGGCGGGGCCCGATGCTCTTCGAGCGGTTGCGGAGCGAGGAGGTGACGAACTTCGCCGGATGGCTCAACCCCTTCAGCGCCGCCCACCGCGCCCTGCTCGCCGAGTGCGACCTGCTGGTGACGGTGGAGGACCGCAACATCTACGAACGAGTCGTCGGCCCCCTGCCCGGCTGCCGGAAAGCGGTGGTCAACACCGACGCCGCCAAGGTCCTCAAGAACGAGTACCTGCGCGACGACGAGCCGCTGGTCGTCGGCGAACCGGCCCTGATCCTGACGGAGTTGGCCGACCGGCTGAGCGTCTTCGGGGATCCGGCGCCCGCGCCCTGGTTCCCGGCGGAGGCACTCGCCGAGCACATGGTGAGCCCCGAGCGGGCCACGGGCATCGTCGAGGACGGGCGCCGCGCCGTCGCCCGGGCGCTCGCCGCCACGCTCGCCGCCTGGGAGCGGCCGGCGCTCGTGGACGACAGCCAGATGTTCGGCGGGCTGCTCTCGGAGCACTACGACGACTTCCCCCAGGGGCTGCGGGTCTTCGGCGACCACGGGGCGTTCGTCGGCGGCGGACTGGCGTACGCGACGGGCCTGGCCCTCGGGGACAGGGACGCCCGGGTCATGTGCACGCTGGGCGACCAGGCTTTCACCAACTCCTTCCAGGGGCTGGTGGCCGCCGTGCAGGACCAGGCCCAGGTGCTGTTCGTCGTGTGCAACAACGGGGAGTCGGTCTCCCTGAAGAAGCAGGCCACCGCCTCCTACGGCACCTCGGACCGCTCGTATCTCACGAACGTCGGTCACATGGCGTACCACCAGGTCGCCGAGGCACTCGGTGTACCCGCGCAGCGGGTGGTCGTCCCCGTCGGCGGACCGCCCGCCGAGGTGGAGGCGGCGGTGTCCCACCTGACGGCCGCGCTGGAGAAGAGCGCCGCCGAACAGGGCCCCAGCCTGGTCGAGATCGTCCTGCCGTCGGATCCCGACGTGTGGAAGGGCATCTGGATCACCCAGGGCTTCGAGCAGGCACCGCCGGCGGATCCGGAGAGCGTGGCGTGACGAAGGGGTCCTTTCACTATGAGCGCCCGATCAGGTCGCGTGGTCTGGTGCCGTGCATCGCAAGGCGCCGGAAAGCCCTCGTAGCGGCGCTACTAGGGCTTTCCGGCAACGCGGCGAGGTGCGGTGCCAGACCACGCGACCCGGGCGGGCATAGTGAAAGGGCCCCTCAGGGGCCGGTGCCCCGTACCGGACCGGCGACCGGTACCGGACAGCCGCGGCGGGCGCGGATCGCCCTCAGCGTGGTGTTCTTCGTCAACGGGGCCCTGTTCGGCAACTGGGTACTGCGCATCCCCGCCGTCAAGGACCACGTCGACGCGGGCACCGGCCCCCTCGGGCTGGCGCTGCTCGGCATCGCCGTGGGCGCGCTGCTGTCCAAGCAGGTCTCCGGCCAGCTCGTCGCCCGGTACGGCAGCCGCCCCATCACGGTGCTCGGCATCACGCTGAGCTGTCTCGCCCTGATGCTCCCGGCGCTCGCCGGGAACATCGTCACCCTCGGGCTCGCCCTCATCGGCTTCGGCGCGGCGATGGGCATCGTGGACGTGGCGATGAACGCCCACGGCGTCGCCGTACAGGACCGCCTGGGCCGTCCCGTGCTGTCCTCCCTGCACGGGGTGTACAGCATCGGCGGGCTGCTCGGCGCGCTGACCGGCGGGGCCGCCGAGGCCCGCGGACTGTCCCCGCTGACGCACTTCGCGTTGGTCGCCGCGGTGCTGGGCGGCGCCTCCCTGGCCGTGTCGTCATGGCTGCTGCCCGCGAGCAGCGATGTCGCCCCGAGGGCGCCCGAAGGGGGGTGGGCCAAGCTGCCCGCCGAGCGCAGGCTGCCGTTGGTGCTGTTGGGCTTCGTCGGCCTGTGCGGTATGGCGGGAGAGGGTGCCGTCGGCGACTGGGGCGCCATCTATCTGCGCGACGACCTCGGTACCAGCGCCGAGTTCGCTGCCGTGGGCTACTCCGCCTACTCCGTGGCCATGGCGGCCGGGCGCCTCCTCGGCGACCGGTTCCTGGCCCGCTGGGGCGACGTACGGGTGGTCACGTGGGCGGTGACGTTCGCGGGCTGCGCGTTCGCCGCCGGTCTGCTGGCCGGGCATCCGGCCGCGGCCGTCTGCGGGTTCGCGGCGCTGGGGACGGGGCTGTCCATCGTCATGCCCGCGGTGTTCTCCATGGCCGGGCGGATGGGCGGACCGACCACCGGCCCGGCCATCACCGTCGTGTCCAGCATCGCCGGCACCGGCTTCCTGGCCGGGCCTCCGCTCATCGGCTTCCTCGCGCAGGTCACCGGACTGCCCGCGGCGCTCGGCGTGGTGAGCGTGCTCGCGCTGGGTGCCGCGGTCCTCCTGCGCTTCGCCGCTTCGGGGCAGCGCGCGGCCACCGGGCCGCCGCCCGCCCGCGCTGCCGGCCCCCTCCACTGACCGCCACCCGAAGGGAACTCCCGTGGCTCAGCTCCGTCCCAGTGACCCGGAGGTCCTGGCGACCGCCGTCGTCGACAGCGTCGTCGTCGCCTCCGACCCCGACGCCCGCCGCTCCGGCCTCTTCTACTGGGAGATGGCCCGCCCGTGGACCGAAGCGGTCGTCGCCGCGGTCAGGAAGGCGGAGGACTCCGAGATCCGTTCCCTCGGCGAACGCCTCGCCGACGACCCGGGCACTCCCGACCACTACCACCGGCTGCGTGCCGCCCTCGTCGAACAGGCCGCCCTGCCCTCCACCGCTCCCCTGTTCGACGCCGCGTGGGAAGCGGAGTGCAACTCACGCATCGGCTTCCACCTCGGCGGGCGGCACACGCGCGACGCCGAGCCGGTCTCCGTCGAGGAACTGCGCGCCCTCCCGCCCGGCCCCGCGCTGCCCGCCGGAGCCGATCCCGAGGTGCTGATCGTCGTGCCGTTCCGGGACCGTGACACCGGCGGTGCCCGGCTGCGCAATCTGCTGGCCTGTCTGCTCGCCCTGCGCGACCAGTCGTTCCCCCGCGACCGGTACCAGGTCACCGTCGTCGAGTCCGACGACTCCCCGCGCTGGCGCGAGGTGATCACGCCGTTCACCGACCACTACCTGTTCGCCCCCAAGGCCGGGATGTTCAACAAGTCCTGGGCGGTCAACGCGGGCGTGGTGAACACCCCCGGCCGTAACGAGGTGGTGTGCATCCTCGACGCCGACGTACTCGCCGACCGGGACTTCGTCGCCCGCAACGCCGAGCGCTTCCGGTCCCCCGGCGTCGGCGGCCATATGACGTACCGGAAGATGAGCTGCCTGGACGGCCCCACCACCGCCTGGGCCATCCGTGAGCGGGTCCAGCGCCGCGGCGCCGAGGCCGGGGCGGACCAGCTGCGCGCCTTCCAGCTGCGCCGCCCGCCGGGCTGCTGTCTGTGGGTGCGCACCGGGACCTTCCACCGCATCGGCGGCATGGACGAGCGGTACGAGGGGTGGGGCGGCGAGGACAACGACTTCGTCTACCGCTTCGACATCGCCGCCCCCTTCTTCAACCACGACGACTGGATGCTGCACATGCAGCACCCGCCGGCGTCGCTCCTCAGGGACGACGGCGAGCTCGTCAACGCCCACATCCCGCCCCTCAGCTGGCAACCCGAGGCGCCCATCGGACAGCTGGACCGCTTCGCCTCCGAACCCGCCACCGAGCCCACCGCAGGGAGCTGACCATGCCGCCCTCTCCCGGGTCCAAGACCGAGGTCGTCGTCATCACCGGCCTGTCCGGGGCCGGACGGAGCCTCGCCGCCGACCACCTGGAGGACCTCGGCTGGTTCGCCATCGACAACCTGCCACCCAAGCTGGCGCCCAAGGTCGTCGAACTGGCCCAGGCCCCGAAGTCGTCCATCACCCGGGTGGCTCTGGCCGTCGGTACCGGGCACTACCAGGACGAAGTGCTGCCCATGCTGGCCTGGCTGCGGTCGTCCGGGGCCCAGGTGCGCGTGCTGTTCCTGGAAGCGGCCACCGACGTCCTCGTACGGCGCTTCGACCACACCCGTCGCCGCCACCCCCTGGCCGACGGCGACGACCAGCATCTGGTCTCCGCCATCGGCCAGGAGCGCGAACTGCTCGCACCGGTGCGCAACGAGGCCGACGTGGTGCTCGACACGAGCGCCCTGAACGTCCATGAGCTGCGACGAAGACTCGGCACACTCTTCGCGGACACGCGGACCGGCCCGGGCGTGCAGATGACCGTGCTGTCCTTCGGCTACAAGCACGGCCTGCCGCTCGACGCCGACATCGTCTTCGACTGCCGGTTCCTGCCCAACCCGCACTACGTCGAGGAGCTGCGCCCGCTGACCGGGCTTCATCCGCCGGTCAGCGAGTACGTCCTCGCCCAGCCCACCGCCCAGTCGTTCCTCCAGGACGCCGAGCGGATGCTGGGCCGGCTGCTGCCCGCCTACATCGACGAGGGCAGGGCCTACCTGACCGTCGCCCTCGGATGCACCGGCGGTCAGCACCGCTCGGTGGCCATGGCCGAGCAGTTGGCGGTCGTGCTGCGGACTCTCGGCGTCACCCCCGGCGTCCTCCACCGGGACGTCCACAAGTGAGCGCCCGGGCGGACCACCCCCGTGTCGTGGCCATGGGCGGCGGACGCGGGCTCACCGCCACGCTCCGGGCCGCCCGCCGGTACGCCGCCCACACCACCGCCATCGTCGCCACCGCCGACGACAGCGGCTCCACCGGACGGCTGCGCAGCGCGATGAGCATCCCCGCCCCCGGCGACCTGCGCCGTTGTCTGGCCGCGCTCGCGGGTGCCGAGGACGAACCGCTGGGCCAGGCGCTGGAGTACCGCTTCAGTGGCACCGACGTGGAGGGCCACGCCCTGGGCAACCTGCTGCTGGCCGGGCTCACCGCCGTCACGGGCGACTTCCTGGCCGCCACCGACAGCGCGGCGGCGCTGCTGGGCCTGGACCCGGCCCGGGGCCGGGTCGTCCCCGCGACGGTGGAACCGGTCGACCTGAGTGCCGTCACGTCGGACGGCACCCGGGTGACCGGCCAGTACGCCATATCGAAGACGGCGGGCATCCGCCGCGTCGAGCTCAGCCCTCCCGGGGTCAAACCACCCGACGGCCTCGCCCGCGCGATCGAGGACGCGGACCAGGTGGTGCTGGGTCCGGGTTCGGTCTACACGTCCATCCTCGCGGCCGCTCTCATCGACGATCTCCACGCCGCCCTCGCCTCGACCCGCGGCCGGCTCGTCTACGTCTGCAACCTGGAGCCCGAGGTGGCCGAGACCCAGGGGTACGACGTCGCCGCGCACGTCGACGCGCTGCGTGCCCACGGTGTCGAACCCGATGTGGTGCTGGTGCACGACGGCGGTCCGCTGCCGATCGGAGACGTCGACGTCCCGGTCGTCCGCGCCGACCTCGTCCGCTCCGATCCCCTGTACGGCACGGCTCACGACAGCGCGAAGCTGGCCGCCGCGCTCACGGCGGTCCTCACGTGACTCCTCACGTCCTCAACGTCGCTCCCGTTCCCGCGTAGCTCACGTCCTCACCTGGCTCCCGTTCTCGCGTAGCTCCCGGAGGTATCCGACATGGCGTTCTTCACCCTGGCCTGTGCCTTCCACGACACCGAGCGGCTCATCGACAAGACACTGCCGCTGGCGATCCGTTCCCTCACCCAGCCCACCCGCCACGACTTCGAGGTGGTACTGGTCGCGGAGCGGTCGTCCGACGAGGCCGCCGCCCGGCTGCTGCCCCGGCTGGCCGAACTCGGCGTGGACGAGCTGCGGTTCCGCCGCACCCACCGCCACGCCTTCTCCGGCGCCCCGTCGAACAACTTCCACGGCAACCACTTCACGACCACCAGCCCCTACCTGATCACGTTCACCGACGACACGTTCATCCACAAGACGGACGAGGACTTCGACGTACTGGACGCCACCGCGCGGATCTTCGAGCAGAACCCGGAGGTCGCCCTCATCAGCAAGGTGGACGACCACGAGGAGTGGGACTGGCCGCTCTCGGACGTCGGACCGGAGATCGAGCCGGGGGTCCGTTCCGTCAACCGGGTGGTGGACCAGCTCATCGCCTACGACACCGCCCGCTTCTTCCCCGTCGCGAAACGGCTCGGCGCCTTCCACCGGGACACCTTCGTCAGCCACGAGGGATTCGAGTACCAGTGGGAGAACCTGGCCAGCCACGTCGGGACCTCCGGCGACCGCAAGATCGCCTACCCGGAACGGTGGCCGCTGCGGGTCCGCCACAGCGACCTGCGCAATCAGCCGGGCTCCATGCACGGCACCCAGGACGAGGACGTGAAGCTCAAGTGCTTCGAACGGCTGTGGGAGAGCCAGGGACTCACCAAGTGAGGCCACCTTTCTCCGAGACGCATCGACTGAAGGAGCTGTAGTCAGGCCGTGTTACAGAAGAAGACCGATTCCGCAGGCCCCGCCGTCACCCGCCCCCGACGGGCATGGCCCCTGCTCGTCGGCGCCGCGCTGACGACGCCGCTCGTTCTCCTGGCCGGTCCGGCCACCGCTGACTCTTCCGAGGCACGCGTGACGAGCGCCGCGGAGTGCCCCTCCAGCGGCTCCTTGTGTCTCTACGCGGGCACGACCTTCACCGGCGAGCGGTTCGCGGTCAGCTCGTCCGGCCCGGGTGGTGTCTGTGTCAGCTTGGTGGACCACGGCTGGGGCGGCCGCGCCCAGTCGGCGATCAACACCCACAGCGGTCATGCGGCCATGTTCGCCAACGACGACTGCCGCGGCGAGCCCTACCCGGTGCCTGGCAACTCCAGCCTGGGCAGCTTCGGTTCCTTCACCCCCAAGAGCGTGTGGGTGCCCGCCGGCTAGGAGGCTCGGACCGGCGAAGCGGTGTGCGGGCGTCAGCCCTTGTTGGCGCCCAGGGTCAGACCGCTGACGAACTGGCGCTGGAGCAGGAAGTAGACGATCAGGGTCGGGATGGCGGTCAGGAGGGCGCCTGCGGCGACGAGGTTGGGGTCGGTGAAGTACTGGCCGGAGAGGTTGTTCAGGGCCGAGGTGATCGGCATGTTCTCGCCGGTGGAGATCAGCACGATGGCCCAGAAGAAGTCGTTGTAGATCCAGATGGACAGCAGGGTCGCCAGGGCCGCCATCGCGGGCTTGCACAGCGGCAGCACGATCTGCCAGTACTGCCGCCACACCGAGGCGCCGTCGACGAGGGCGGCCTCGGTGAGCTCGTGCGGGAGCATCCGCATGTAGTTGCTCAGCACGAAGGCGCAGAAGCCGGACTGGAACGCCATGTGGATCAACACGAGTCCGAGCGCGGAGTCGTACAGCTTGCCGCTCATCGTGATGCCGGGCAGGTCGATGAGCAGGTAGAGGCGGTACAGGGGGGTGATGATGACCTGCTGCGGGAGCAGGTTGCCGGCCGTGAAGACCAGCAGCAGGAAGATGTTGAGCCGGAAGTCGAAGCGGCTGACATAGAAGGCGACCATCGAGGCCAGCAGCAGCGTCAGCAGCACGGCCGGGACCGCGATGATCAGCGTGTTGCCGAAGTAGTGCAGCATGTCCGACTGCTGGTACGCGTTGGTGAAGTTGTCGAAGGTCAGCTTGTCCGGCCAGGAGACATAGCCCTTGTTGCTGGTCTCCGCGTACGGGCGCAGGGCCGCGAAGATCGCCCAGAGCAGCGGGGCGAGCCAGGCCAGCGCGGTGCCGGCCAGGAAGACGTGCAGCAGGATCCGGGCGGGGCGGACCGGGGTGCGCTTTTTCACCATGAGGGCTGTGCTCATGCGCGCCGCTCCTTCCGGAAGGTCGCGATCAGGTACGGGATGATGACCGCGAGGGAGATGACCAGCAGGACGACGGCGATCGCGGAGCCGTATCCGATGCGGCTGGACTCGCCGATGATGTTGTTGGTGATCAGGATCGACAGCAGTTCGGTGCCCTGGGCGCCCTTGTTGAAGACGAAGACCAGGTCGAAGGCGCGCAGGGCCTCGATGATGGTGACGACCAGGACGACCGTGTTGGTGGGCCGCAGGGTGGGGAAGATGACGTTCTTGAACGTCTGCCACTCGTTGGCGCCGTCGAGTGCGGACGCCTCCCTGAGCGAGGGGTCGACGCCCTTCAGGCCGGCCAGGTAGAGGATCATCATGTAGCCGGTGTGCCGCCAGGACGCGGCGACCAGGACGGCCCACAGGTTGAGGTCCGGGTTGCCGATCCAGTCGATGTAGTGGCCGGGTTTGTTGGCGCCGATGAGGCTGTTGATCAGGCCGGTGTCGGGGTTGTAGACGAGCTGCCAGACGAAACCGGTGACCGCCAGCGACACCACGACCGGCAGGAAGAACGCGGTCTGGTAGACGCGGCTGAAGCGGATCCGCTTGTCCAGCTGCACAGCCAGGAACAGGCCCATCGGCGTGGGGATCAGGATGAGCACGACGAACCAGATGACGTTGTGCTCGACGGCGGGCCAGAACTGCGGGTTGTCGGTGAACAACTGACGGAAGTTGTCCAGGCCGACCCACTTGATCGAGTCGAAGCCGATGCCGTCCCAGGTGGTGAAGGCCAGGGCGATCGAGGCGAGGGCGGTGACCCAGACGAGGGCCACGTGCAGGACCGTGGGCACGCCCGCCATGAAGGCGAGCGTGACGCGGTCGCGGCGGGTCAGCAGGCGCCTGTGCCCCTGCGGGACCCGCTTCTTCTCACGCGAGGCGCCCGGGGGCGGCACGGCGGCCGCCTCCGGGCTCTTGCTGGTCGTCTCGGAGGTCATCAGGAGGCGAAGATCGTCTTCTTCTGGCGCTCGATCGAGGACAGCAGGCTGTCGACGCCCTTGGGGTTCTGGAGGAACTTCTGCAGACCGGGCTGCATCACGGTGGAGGTGAAGTCCGGCCGCGAGTCGCGGTCCATGAACTGGGTGAGGCTCTTGGCGCCGCCGATCATCTCGAACGCCTTCTTCTGCAGCGCCGAGTACGCGGAAGTGGAGGCCTTGTTGGAGGCGGCCACCACGCTCGGGTCGCCCTTGAGGTAGAGCTCCTCGGCCGCCGGGCTGCCCAGGTACTCCAGCAGCTTCACCACCCCGTCGTGGTTCTTCGGGGACTTGCTGACCATGAAGCCGTCGGTGGGCGCCTCGACGGTGTCCTGGCCGTACGCGGAGTTGATCTCCGGGAAGGCGAAGAAGTCGAGGTCGTCGAGGTCGGCCTTGTTGGTGAACTGCTGCGCCACGAAGGAGCCCAGCAGGTACATGCCGGCCTTCTTCGACACCAGGGTCTGGGCGGCGTCCTGCCAGGTGCGGCCCATGAAGCCGTCCTGGTGGTAGGGCAGCAGCTCCGACCAGTGGTCGAAGACGGCCTTGACCTTGGCGTCCGTCCAGGATGCCTTGCCCGCCATCAGCTGGACGTGGAAGTCGTAGCCGTTGAGGCGGAAGTTGATCTGGTCGAAGGTGCCCATCGCCGGCCAGGCGTCCTTGTCGCCGAAGGCGATCGGGACCAGGCCGTCCTTCTTCATCTGCTTGCACAGGGCGACCAGCTCGTCCCAGGTGGTGGGCACCTCGTAGCCGTGCTGCTGGAAGACGCTCTTGCGGTAGAAGATCGCCCACGGGTACGTGGTCAGCGGCACGAAGTAGTACTTGCCGTCCGCGCCCTTGCTGAGCTTCTTCATCGCCTCGGGGAAGTTGCCCCCGATCTTCTCCCACACGTCGTCGATCGGGCTGGCGAGGCCCTTGGACGCGAAGAACTGCATGCGGTAACCGGCGAACCAGTTGAACACGTCGTCCGGCGTGCCCTGCAGATAGGAGTTGATCTGCTCCTGGAAGGTGTTGTGGTCCTTGGTGTTCACCTTCACGGTGATCCCGGACTGCTTCTGGAAGGCCGTGTAGACGCTCGCGAACGCCTTCTTCGGCACCGCGTCCGACGCGTTGGAGCCGAGGGTGACGGTCTTCGTGTCGGAGGCGGACGATCCGCTGCCGCCACAGGCCGACAGCAGGGGTATGCCCGCGCCGAGGGCGGCGGCACCGCCGACACCGCGCAGCAGGGTGCGACGGCTGGGACCCGGGACGGAGAGACCAGAGGGGGTGAGGTCGTGCATGAACGGCTCCTGGGGCAGGGTTCGGCCAGGGAGGGTCATTGAGACTGATCGAAAACGACCAGAAATCAACTTGACCGAACAGCGTGGGCGCCATAACAGCCGTATGTCCGGTCATGCGTCAAGAGCCGAAGATGTCGTTTGTCGAAACGTAACCGACGCACTCAGGAGACCCCTCACTCCCGCTCGGCGTCCGCCCGAGGGCCGCCCGGGTGCCACCCGGGGCTACTCTCCGCGGATTCCGGCTGGAGTTCCGCGGCTGGAAACAGCCTTGTCGATCACCTGGGAGTGGCCGAAATAACACGCATCGGGCCCTGAGCCTTCGGGCCCCCGGGCCTCGGGCCGTCGGGTTGAGGGCCTGGAGGACCGAGCTGGACCGAGCTGGACCGAGCTGGACCGAGCTGGACCGAGCTAGACCAATCTGAAGATCCCGCGGCGTCGCATCGCCCCGCGGTGCCCTCGGCCCAGCGGCGTCCGAGCGCCCCCGTCCAGCTGGATCCAGATCCGCACCTCGGTCCCGCCCAGCACCGACGAACCGATCCGCACGTCACCGCCCGTCGACTCGGCGAGCCGCCGCACGATGTCCAGGCCGAGCCCGGTCGAGCCGTCGCTTCCGGAGCCGCGCCCGCGCGCCATCGCCGCCTCCGGGTCCGGTATCCCGGGGCCCGCGTCGGACACCAGCACGATCACCGCGTCCTCGCCGTTGTGCACGTCGACCGCGAAGGCCGTGCCCTCGGGCGTGTGCCGGAAGACGTTGCCGAGCAGGGCGTCGAGCGCGGCGGCCAGGTCGGCGCGGGCCACGGGTATGCGGACGGGGCGCTCCACTCCCGCGACCCGTACCTTCCGCCCCTCGTCCTCCGCGAGCGCCGACCAGAACGCCATGCGCTCACGGACGACCTCCGCCGCGTCGCACCCGGCGCCGGGACCGGGAGCCGCCGTCTGCGGCTTGGCCTCCCGCGCCGTACGGATGATCGTGTCGACCTCGCGCTCCAGCTGCTCGACGGCGGCCCTGGTCTGCTCGGCCGCCGGGCCGTCGCCCAGTGAGGCCGCGTTCAGCCGCAGCACGGTCAGCGGTGTCCGCAGCCGGTGGGACAGGTCGGCCGCCAGCTCCCGCTCGTTCGCCAGCAGCTGGACCACCTGGTCGGCCATCGAGTTGAACGCCGTCGCCGCCAGCCGCAGCTCCTTCGGCCCCTCCTCGGGGACCCGCGCCCCGAGCTTCCCCTCCCCCAGTTCGTGCGCGCTCTCGACCAGGCGCTGTGCGGGCTTGACCATGCGGACGCCGAGCCGGTCGGCCACCGCGACCGAACCGACGATCAGCGCGAGACCCACTCCGGAGAGCACCGCCCACGCCGTGGCCACGCCGTTACCGACCTCGGCCTGAGGGACGTAGACCTCGACGACGGCTATCGCGCCGGAGCCGATCGCGGTGGGCTGGAGCAGGGTGAAGCCGCCGGGCACCTCCGTGGTGGAGGCGCGGCCCAGTCCGCGGACGGTGGCGACGTCCGCGTCGGAGGCGCGCTGCCGGCCGAGGTCGACGGCCTGCTCGCCGTCGCCCGCCGGTATGTGCACGGCCATCCCGTCGTCCGAGCCCGCGGAGGCGACGACGCGCTCCAACTGGTCCCGGTCGGTGGTGATGGACAGCGCGGGCGCGACCGCGGCGGCCTCCCGCTCGGCGTTCGAGAACGCCCGGTCGCGCGCCAGCTCTCTGATGACCAGTCCGAGGGGCACGGCGAAGGCGACGACGACCATCGCGGTCACCGCCACGCACACCTTGACCAGTGCCCACCTCATGGCAACCGCTCCGCCCCCGGTGGCTCCAGCTTCACACCGACCCCGCGCAGGGTGTGCAGATAGCGCGGCTTGGCCGCCGTCTCGCCCAACTTCCGCCGCAGCCACGACAGATGGACGTCGATGGTCTGGTCGTCCCCGTACGACAGCTGCCACACCTCGGCCAGCAGCTCCTTGCGGGCCACGACCACACCGGGCCGCCCGGCGAGGAACGCGAGGAGGTCGAACTCACGCCGTGTCAGGTCCAGTCGTGCGCCGTCCAGTTCGGCCTCTCGGCGCAGGGGATCGATGGCGAGGCCGCCGACCCGGATCACCGCCGACGGCGGTACGTCGCCGGCGCCCGAGCGGGCCCTGCGCAGGACCGCCGCCATGCGCGCGGACAGGTGCTCGACCGAGAACGGCTTGGTCAGGTAGTCGTCCGCGCCCGCGTTCAGCAGCCGGACGACCTCCGTCTCGTCGTCCCGCGCGGTGGCGACGATGACCGGCACGTCGGTGATCCCGCGCAGCATCTTCAGTGCCTCGGACCCGTCCAGGTCGGGCAGTCCGAGGTCCAGGATCACCAGGTCGAAACGGACATGGGCGACCTCGCGCAGCGCCTCCAGTGCCGTACCGACGCTGCGCACGGTGTGCGAGGCGTCGGTCAGGTGCCGGATCAGCGCCGAGCGTACGAACTGGTCGTCCTCGACCACGAGCACACTTGCCATGCGCCGCACCGTACGCCATACGGACCAGGCCAGTTGGGGCCTGTGGATAACTCCCTGTGGACAACCACGACGCCCACCACAGCGCCCTGCACATGGGGACACCCGTGGGGCTCGTGGGGCAGTATGGCCGCGATGCGCAGAGGACTCGTCCACGTACTGGCCTGGCTGCTCACCACGGGCGCGGCGGTCACGCTGTCGTGGTGGGGTGTCCACTCGGTGATGGCGGGCACCGCGTACGACCCGCCGCGCGCCCTGCCGATCACGGCCGAAGGCGCGCCGGACCGGGACGCGAAGGCACCGGCGCCGGCCTCGACGAGCCCCGAGCCGTCGACGAGCGGTGACGGGAAGCGGCGCACGAACCGCCCGGACACACCGTCACCGACCTCACCATCCCCGACCCCGTCATCGCCTCCGTCACCCTCCAAGAAGCCCGACCCGTCGCCGAGTCCGACCGCCTCCGGCCAGGTCAGGAGCTACGACACGGAGGGCGGCCGCGTCGTCTTCTCGCTCAACAGGACGTACGCGACGCTCGTTTCCGCGACACCGGACTCCGACTGGTCGATGCAGGTCTTCAAGACGGAGGCGTGGATCCGGGTGGAGTTCGCCTCGGGGGCGGACCGGGTGACGGTGTTCTGCACGTGGCACGACAGCGCGCCGCGGGTGGACATCCAGAACTACTGACAGCCGGGCAGACGGGGTGCGGGCCGGCTAGCGGAACACCGAGGGCGGCGGTGCCGGTGACGCCACCGCCGCCGCGTCGGTCACCGGAGCCGCGCCGCCCGTGAAGTCGGTGAGCGTCCTGCCGTGTTCGACGCGGGCGGGGTGCGGGTCGGAAGCGGCGAGGCGGGTGAGTTCGGCGACGGGGAGCGGCCGGTCGGAGCCGACGAGGACGGCGTTGCCGAATCGTTTGCCCCGTAGCACGGCCGCGTCGGCGACCAGCGCGAGCTCGGGGAAGACGGCCGCGGCGGTGGCGATCTGACCGCGCAGGTGGGCGAGCGGAGGACCGTCGGCGAGGTTGGCCGCGTACCAGCCGCCGGGCTTCACGGCCCTGCGGACGTCGGCGAGGAACTCCGTGGACGTCAGGTGCGCCGGAGTCCGTGCCCCGCTGAACACGTCCGTGACGACCAGGTCGGCCCACCCGTCGGGCACCTTGGCCAGTCCTTCGCGAGCGTCGACCGAGCGCACCCGGATCCGGGCTCCAGGGTCCAGCGGCAGTTCACGGCGGACGAGTTGGACGAGCGCCGCGTCACGTTCGACGACCTGCTGGGTGGAGCGCGGGCGCGTGGCGGCGACGTACCGGGCGAGGGTGAAGGCGCCGCCGCCGAGGTGCACGGCGTGCACGGGTCTGCCGGGCGGGGCGGCGAGGTCGATGACGTGGCCGAGGCGGCGCTGGTACTCGAAGGACAGGTACGCGGGGTCGTCGAGGTCGACGTGCGACTGCGGGGCGCCGTCGATCAGCAGGGTCCAGGCGCGCGCCCGGTCCCGGTCGGGCATCAGCTCGGCGAGCCCGCCCTCCACCGTCTCGACGACGGCCTCCACGGCTGCCTGTTCCCGCCGTGCCTTCCGTGACCTGCCCATCCCGCCATTATCGGGTCTTCGGGCAGGTGGCTCAGGTCCGAGGCGCTATCGGCGGTTGTCCGCCGCCTCGATCAGCCGGGCCGCCTCACCCAGGGCCGCGCGCAGGACCGCCGGGTCGGTCGCGAGGTCGGCCTCCCCGGGCGGGAGTAACCAGTCGGAGCCCTCCTCGGGGGCGAGGACCGTGCCCTGGCCGTCGGACTGCGTACACGTGCTGCCGGGCATGTCCCAGGCGTCGGCGGTGCCGGGCGGGACGAGGAAGCCGAGGGTGTCGCAGCTGTCGTCGTGCAGCACCGGGCCCACCGTCGGCGGCACGGGGCCGGTCGCGTCGACGGCGCCGCGGCGGAGGATGTCGACCGCCTCCAGGCCCTGCCGGGTGGGAACGGTCACCAGATCGCAGGTTTCGATGCGTTTCATCCCGGCCTCCACCACGTAAGCCCCTCCTCCAGCGAGCGGGGACTCGGGAGTTCGGGCGGTTCCCGGTCCGCGTGGTCCAACGCGCCAAATCGTCAACGGCTACGGCGGAAGTGCGCCGCAAAGGATGGCAGTTCATGGCGGATCCGGCAGGAGATATCCGGTTTGTAGCCAAACCTCGCGTGGCGACCCCCGCCGGGCTAGTACGTTCGTGCCCCGCCGGACGCGGGGAACCAACCGTGCATCACACGGACAACTCTCCGCGAATCCGGCATGGTTCGACGGTTCGCGAGAGAGGGCCCGCCCATGGCGTCGTCATCGGTGACCTCGTCCCAGTCCCCGCGGCCACCACGGCCGAACGTCGCCTTCCGGAAGCTGCGCGGGCAGCGTTCTCCAGGCGAGTTCGCGGCCGCGGTGCGGCGGGCCGCGCGTGAGATCGGCGAGCGGGTGAGCTGTGACGCGCGGTACGTCGGGCGGGTCGAGTCGGGGGAGATCCGCTGTCCCAACTATGCGTACGAGCGGGTGTTCCTGCACATGTTCCCCGGCCGGACACTGGCCGACCTGGGGTTCGCTCCTCGTTCCGCGGTACGCGGCCGGGGGGCGCGCACCACGGAAGGGGGCTCCCTCCCGCACACCGAGAACCTGTCGTACGCCCCGCATGAGACGGAGGGGGCGTATGAGCCGTATGACACGCAAGAAACAGACCAGAACCACGAGGAGAGCGACGTGCAGCGTCGCGCATTCATGACCGGCGGTACCGCCACTGTGGCGGCCGCCTCAATGGGCCCGTTGACGCTCGGCGGAGCAGCCGCCGCGGCGGGACGGCCCGTGCACCGGGTGGGGACGACCGAGGCGGGGGCGCTGGAGGACGCCGTACGCAGAATCCGCCTGCTCGACGACCGGCACGGGGCGGACGGGCTGTACCGAAGGGCGGCGGCACCGCTGCGGACGGCGTACGCGCTGCTCGACGCGGGGGCGGCCCGGCAGGCCACGACGGACCGGCTGTACGCGGGCGCCGGGGAACTCGCCATCTCGGTGGGGTGGCTCGCACACGACTCGGGCCGCTTCGACGACGCGCGCTCGCACTACGCGGAGGCGCTCGCGACGGCCCGGATGGCGGGGGACCCTGGCCTGGAGGCGCACGCGTTCTGCAACACGGCGTTCCTCGCGCGCGACGCGGGCCGTCCCCGTGAGGCGGTGCGGGCGGCGCAGGCCGCGCAGCGGGTGGCCCGGCCGCTGGGCTCACCGCGGCTGATGTCGCTGCTCGCGCTCAGGGAAGCCGGGGGCTGGGCCGGACTGGCCGACCGCACGGGGTGCGAGCAGGCGCTGGCCCGTGCGCAGGCCCTGTACGAGCGGGGCCCTTCGGACGCCGACCCGGAGTGGATGACCTTCTACGGAGAGGCCGAACTGGAGGGACTGGAGGCGCAGTGCTGGTCCACGCTGGGTGACTGGCCGCGCGCGGCCCGGCACGCCCGGCACGCCGCCCGGCTCCAGGACCCCCACTTCACGCGCAACATCGCCCTCTACACGGCCGAACTCGCCGACGACCTCGCGCGCGGGGGGCGTCCCGACGAGGCGGCCGCTGCCGGGATAGACGTCATCGACCTCCTGGACGAGGTCCAGTCCTCCCGCATCCAGACGATGCTGGCGGGCACGGCCAGGGTGCTGCTGCCGCACCGGCGCGCGTCCGGGGTGTCGGCGTTCCTGGAGCGGCACGCGGCGCTGCCACGGATGACGTGAGGTAGCCGTCCCCCTGGAGGGCTGGAAGAGGGCCGGTGGAGGGCTACGCGGGCAGGTGCCCCGTGTCGTTCCACGACTCGATCGCCGGCTCCCCGTAGGCCCAGCCCAGCACCGACAGCGACGTGGGGTTCAGGCGGATACGGGCCGCGAAGCCGATGTCCTGGCCCAGCCAACGGGCGGCTATGGAGCGCAGGATGTGGCCGTGCGCGAAGATCAGGGCGTCACGGTCGGCGGAACGGGCCCAGGCGACCGCCTCGTCCGCGCGCGCGGAGATCTGCTCCAGGGTCTCGCCCTCGGGAACGCCGTCGCGCCACATGAGCCAGCCGGGGCGCACGGCCTGGATCTCGGCCGGGGTCAGGCCCTCGTACGCGCCGTAGTCGCACTCCATGAGTGTGTCCCAGGAGGTGGCCCGGTCGCCGAAGCCGGCGATCTCACAGGTCTCCCGCGCGCGGGAGAGGGGGCTCGTGCGGACCTCGGCCCCGGGGAGGCCGTCCAGGGGCGCCCGGTTCAGACGCTCACCGAGCAGTTTGGCGCCGCGCCGTCCCTCCTCCAGCAGGGGCACGTCCGTCCTCCCGGTGTGCCGTCCGGCCAGGGACCATTCGGTCTGACCGTGCCGGGCCAACAGGATGCGCGGTGCCATGAGGAGCGTGCCTTTCGACGAGCCAAGCGACCCCGGGGACCCGCTTGGAGAAATCAGAGGCGAATCGTTCCATCATCGCGCACGCTTGCACGGGGCAACCCCGTGGGCGATCTCTGCGTCTTCGACAACCGAGGCGCCGGAGTGGTTGCCGAGGACATATGAGGCGCCCCGAGAGGGCACTCGTAAGCACCGTAAAATCGGGCGGGCCACCAGAAGCAGTGGCCGGGGGGCCACATGTTGCAGATGGGGGAGGGCGATCGGATGCCGCAGTCCGATATATCGCGTACCGAGGTGGCATCGCAGGTCCGGCTCCGCTGGTGGACCGAACTGCCGCTGATCGTGCTCGTGTACGCGCTGTACTCGGCGGGCCGGCTCCTCGCCCGCGGCGACGTCTCCACCGCCGTCGACCACGGCCTGGCCATCCTGCGCGTCGAGAAGGCCCTGTGGCTCAACGCGGAACACCCGCTGAACCGTCTCTTCACCCGCGAACCCTGGCTCGGCATACCCGCCGACTTCTGGTACGCGTCCCTGCACTACCTGGTCACACCCGCGATCCTGATATGGCTCTTCAGGTCCCGCAGCCACCTCTACCGCCAGGCCCGCACCTGGCTGATGACGTCCACCCTCATAGGCCTCGTCGGCTTCACCCTCCTCCCGACCTGCCCGCCCCGCCTCCTCTCCCCCGGGCACGGCTTCGTCGACACGATGGCCTACTACAGCTCGTACGGCTGGTGGGGCGGCGAGGCGAGCGCCCCGCGCGGACTGGGCGGCATGACGAACCAGTACGCGGCGATGCCGAGCCTGCACGTCGGCTGGGCCCTGTGGTGCGGGGTGATCCTCTGGCGGTACGGCGGCACGCGCACCGCCCGGGTCGCGGCCGTCGCGTACCCGCTGATCACCACGATCGTCGTGATGGGCACCGCCAACCACTACTTCCTCGACGCGCTGGCGGGCGCCGCCGTGATGGGGGTCGGCCTGCTGCTGACCCCGCTGGTGACGAGGCTCGCGAACCGGATGTGGGCGGGGCTCCGGGAGCGGTTCGAGGGCAGGTTCGGCGAAGCCCTCGGGGCCCGGCTCGCCGGTCGGTTCACCCCCGTCACGGAAGTCTCGCGTGGCGCACGGGCCCCGATTGTCAGTGGCGGATGCCAGACTTCCACGGGTGAGCGAATTCCACGGCAGCGCACGTCCGGAGCCGAGCCGGGTGCCGCCCCCACGGACGCGGGGGACGGCGCTCCGGCACCGGCTCGCTGAGCTGCGCGGACCCGAGGTCCCGCCCAAGGCGCTGGACGCCCGTGCCCTGGCGGCCCTCGCCGCCAACCCCGGCTGCAGACGCCGCGCGCTCCTCGACGGGGCGGGCGTGAACAAGACGGCGCTGGCGAGCGCGCTCGGCTCCCCCTCCGCCTTCGGTATGTCGCAGTTCGCCTTCATGCGGGGCAACGCGTTCGAGGCGCGGGTCAAGGCGGACGGCGGCGCGGAGCTGCTGCGGCTGGTGCACGAGAAGCTGGCCCCCTCCGCCGAGCCACCGGCAGCGGCGGCCGTCCCCGACCTCGCCGCGATCGGCCCCGAGGGACGCGCGGCCCGTACGGCACTGGCGCTGCGCGAGGCGTCCGAGTCCGGCGGCTGGGCGCTCCTCGACCACCCCATGCTCGCGCTCGACGTGGCCGGCTCCCCCGCGTTCCTGGAGCCGGACGCCGTGGTGGTGCACCCCGACGGGACGTGGACGGTCGTCGAGATCAAGTCCTTCCCGATGCTGGACGGTTCCGCGGACCCGGCCAAGGTGGGCGCCGCGGCCCGGCAGTCCGCGGTGTACGTGCTGGCGCTGGAGGAGGTGGCCGCGCGACTCGACCCGGCGCCTGAAGTCCGCCACCGCGTGCTGCTCGTGTGCCCCAAGGACTTCACCAACCTGCCGACGGCCGCCGCGGTCGACGTACGTAAGCAACGGGCGGTCACGCGCAGGCAGTTGACCCGCCTCACCCGCATCGAGGAGATCGCCGACGCCCTCCCCGAGGGCACCTGCTTCGCCCCCGACCTCCCCCGGGAACAGCTGACCGCGGCCGTCGAGTCGCTCCCCGCGACGTACGCCCCCGAGTGCCTCGCGGCCTGCGAGCTGGCCTTCCACTGCCGGACCCGCTCCCGCGAGGAGGGCGCGGTGACGTCCCTGGGCCGGTCGCTCCGGGCCGAGCTGGGCGGCCTGACGACGGCGGACGACGTCCTGGCGGCGGCCCACGGCACGGCGGGCGACCCCGAGGACCCGGCGGTGGCCGCCCTGCGGAGAGCAGCGGAGCTGCGGGCGGAGGCGCTGGGCGCCGCCGCGCGCCGGGAGGGTGGCCCGTGTCACTAACCGCGCAGCTCACTCGGCTGGGGCTTTTCAGGGGCGCGGGGAACTGCGCGACAAGCCACACACGGCCCGCGCCCATCAGACCACCGCTCCGGACCGTCGTGCCGAGCACCATCACGTTGACGGCCATCCGCACGTCGGCCACCATCCGCACGTCGGCGGCCACCCGCCGGGAGGGCACATGTCCCTGATCGCGACTCTCTCCCGGCTGGAAGCCGTCCGCTCCGGCCGTGCCCAGCCCGCCGCCACCGTCCGGCACCGGCATCTGTCCGAGCGCCCGCTCGTCCTCGTGCCGCTCATCACCGCCGGTGAGGCCGGGGCCCCTCTCGGTGCGCTCGTCGGCACGGACCGGGACGCGCCCCGGCTACTCGTGGTGCCACAGCCCCGCGACCGGGACCTGCGGTTCGCGTTCCTCGCCGAGCTCGCGGACATCGTCCTGCCGTACGTGGACGCGTACGGCGACGTCGTGGAGGCGGCCGAGCGCAGCGAGACCGACCCCGAGACCGGCAAGCGCGTCAAGGTCGAGGTCGACCTGTGCACGGACGCCCCGCAGCTGATCCTGCCGAGCCGCACGGGCATCGACTTCGTACGACTGCTCGGGCGGTCCATGCGGTTCAGGCGCACCGCCGAGCAGGAGCCGGAGGCGCCCCATCCGGCACCGCCCCGGGTGCCGCTGCTCGGGCGGTGGCTCACGCACTTCGGGGAGCGGGCGCGCGTGCCCGGCTCCTCGCTCCTCCTCGCCCTCACCGACCTGCTGACGCGGCACTGGGCCACCGGGCAGTCGAGCGTCGAGGACCAGCACCTCGGGGCACTGCTCGCGTGGATCGACCCGCCGGAGGGCGAGACGGGCGACGCGGCGGCGCGGCGGGCCGAGCTCGCGCGGGACGCCGACGGCCAGTTGCTGTGCCCGCCGGCCGGTCCCGCCACCGACCCGGCGTTCGACAACAAACTGCTGGCCCCGGCCATCGAGCGCTACGACCGCGCGCGGGCCGCGCTCGCCGCCGCCGAGGACGGTCTGGAGGCGGACGACCGGCTCGGTGACCTCACCGCCGCCGAGCGGGAGATCCGCGCCCTGGTCGAGAGCCGCACCCGCCCCACCTGGGACGCGGTGTGGCACGGCCTGGACCTGCTGCGGAAGCTGCCCGAGGGTGCCCGTGTCGCCGACCGGTGGACCCGCGACCGCTGGTCGTTCACCGGCCACCGGGACCGGGTCGTCGCCGGCGAGCCCCCGCAGCCGCGCCGCGACGACGCGGTCACCGCGGCGAACAAGCTGGCCACGCGCGAGCGCGAACAGGCCCGTCTCGACGCCCAGGAAGCCCTCGACGACCCGCTCGTGATGGCCGGCCGCCGCCTCGCCGGGGAAGCCTTCGCGGGCGAGGTCACGGACGTGGTGATGGCCTACAGCGAGAGCAAGCGGCCCAGCCCGCGCCCCCTCGTCACGGTCCGTACGGACGACCGGCCGCACCTCGGGGAGCGCACGAAGGTGTACCGCTCGCTCGGCGGAAAACCGCAGGCCGCCGAGTTCGTGGGGTACGACGGGCCCGAGGGCGGCGACCTCCTCGTCCTGCGGATCGTCGACAAGATGGGCCGCGGCAAGGAGCCGGAGGAGGGCTCGGTGCCGGAGAAGGGCGACCCCGTCTGCTTCACGCTCTTCGAGCACGACCAGCGGGGCGGCGCGAAGCTGCCCGACCCGGAGGAGACCCCGTGGACCCACGGCGGCCCGCCGGGCGATCCCGAGGCCGTACCCCTGCCGGAGCAGCCGGATCCGCCGACCGAAGAGGACCTCCTGTGACCGAGCCCGAGACCGCGACCGCGAACGTCGGCTCGGTGTTCGACCCCGGTGCCGCGGCCGGCCGTGCCACCGACGCGATCCTGCGCGACACCCTGCACGGCACGCACCGCGGAGTCGTCGTCGACTCGCCGCCCGGCGCCGGGAAGTCGACCCTGGTCGTGCGCGCCGCGCTCGAACTCGCCTCCGCCGGGCGCCCGTTGATGATCATCGCGCAGACGAACGCCCAGGTCGACGACCTGGTGCTGCGGCTGGCGGAGAAGGACGCCGAGTTGCCGGTCGGCCGGCTGCACAGCAGCGACACCGACCCGTACGACAAGGCGCTCGACGACCTGCCGAACGTCCGCAAGTCGACCAAGGCGGCCGATCTCACCGGCCTCGACGTCGTGATCTCGACGGCCGCCAAATGGGCGCACGTCAAGGGCGTCGAGCCGTGGGGTCACGCCATCGTCGACGAGGCGTACCAGATGCGGTCGGACGCGCTGCTCGCCGTGGCGGGACTGTTCGAGCGGGCGCTGTTCGTGGGCGACCCGGGGCAGCTGGACCCGTTCGCGATCGTGGGCAGCGAGCAGTGGGCGGGGCTGTCGTACGACCCGTCGGCCTCGGCGGTCACGACACTCCTGGCCCACAATCCGCAGCTCCCGCAGCACCGCCTGCCGGTGTCGTGGCGGCTCCCGGCGTCCGCCGCGCCCCTCGTCTCCGACGCCTTCTACCCGTACACGCCCTTCCGCAGCGGCACGGACCACGGCGACCGGGGGCTCACCTTCGCCGTCCCGTCGGACGGTTCGGGTCCCGACCGGGTCATCGACGAGGCCGCCGAGTCGGGCTGGGGCCTGCTGGAGCTCCCCGCGCGGCACACGCCCCGCACCGACCCGGAGGCGGTGCGGGCCGTCGCGCAGGTCGTACGGCGGCTGCTGGACCGGGGCGGCGCGGCGACCTCCGAACGGTCGGACGAGCCCGTACCCCTGACCGCCGACCGGATCGCCGTCGGCACCGCGCACCGGGACCAGGCCGCGGCGGTCCGGTCCGCGCTGGCCGCCCTCGGAGTCACCGACGTGGTCGTGGACACGGCGAACCGGCTGCAGGGGCGCGAGTACGACGTGACGGTGGTCCTGCACCCACTGTCCGGCCGCCCGGACGCGACGGCGTTCCACCTGGAGACGGGACGGCTGTGCGTGCTGGCCTCCCGGCACCGGCACGCGTGCGTCGTGGTCTGCCGGGAGGGGGTTTCGGCGCTCCTGGACGACCATCCGTCGACGGAACCGGTCCAGCTCGGGGTGACGGTGAAGTTCCCGGACGGGTGGGAGGCGAACCACGCGGTGTTGTCGCATCTGGCGGAGCACCGCGTGCCCTTTCGGCCCTGAGAAGCCGGGCCCCTGATGCCCACGGTTCGACGCCCCCTTGCACGGGCGCGAGACAATGGACGGTGGCCCACCCCCAAGGCGGGTCAACGGACACGTACGAGGAGGAGAAGACATGGCGGAGCCCACGCCGCGTCGGAACGAACCGCGGCTACGCCCCGCGCCCCTGCTCTTCGAGCCCGCGGAGGCTGCCGCCGACCCGGAGCACTTCTTCGACCTGGAGTCGATCGACGACCCACGGGCGCTGCTGGCCCGTGCGACGGAGCTGACGCACGCGTTCCGGGCGGCGGCGGACCGGGCGGTGGAGTTCCAGGCGATCGCCGCCGCCCAGCTCGCCGACCCTCGCCGCTTCGACCGGCTGACACCGGCGGACATCGCCGAGCGGGCCGAGTGGACCGAGGACTACGCGAAGAAGATGGTCGAGTTCGGCCGGGACCTGATGCGGGGGCGGGACGGGCAGGGCCCCGAGACGCTCTGAGCCAGGGGCCGAGGGCCTGCTACCTGCTCCGCTGCTCTTGCTCTTGCTCTGCTCTGCCCCCGACGCGAAACCATGACCTGAGGCTACGACCCTGGCATATGCCGGGCGGGAAGATACCCCACATGCGTACCGCCTGTCCCGATTTCCGGTAACCCATCCGAACCGGGTGCTCACCACCGGTAGATCTGGACGGCATGAGCAAGCACACTCATCCGCTTCATCCGCAGAATCGTTCGGTGAGCGCGCGCCCCCACGCCGACGTCGACGCTCCCGGCGGCAGCACCGTCTCGGACATCACCTCGGAGGGGGCGGCCTGGCTTGCCTCGGCAGGAACGTATCCGCGCAGCACGCTCACCCTGTGGGAGGAGCGGCCCACCGCACCGGTCGTCCTGCCCTGCGGCACGGTCTTCGACGTCGTCAGCGTGCCGGCGCTCTTCGGGCGGCGGATGCTGGACCGGCTGTGGGACGAGGGTCCGGGCTCGGGGCCCGTGGCCGCGTACGGCGGCCGCATGCTCCTCTTCGCCTCGCCCGGCACCGCCCAGCGACTGCCCTCGCTCATGGCGTGGGAGGAGTGGGGTTCGCCGGGCAGAACGGGGGCCGTACCGCCGCTGCTGTGCCACGGCGCCGGTGACGCGGTGACCGTTCCGGCCCTGCGCTCCGCGCCCGGTAGCGCTTCCGCCGACCGGGTCGTGAGCCGCTGGCTCGTCGCTCCCGACACCCGCACGCCGTGGCTTCCCGGGCCCGAGGTTCTGCTGTGGGCGGCCGTCCGGGCGGCCCGCTCCGCGGTCTCCGCGGCCGTGCGGATATCGATTTTTCCCCGTGCCGATCAGGGTGCTAAGGTCTACGACGTCAGCAGGCGCCGCTAGCTCAGTTGGTTAGAGCAGCTGACTCTTAATCAGCGGGTCCGGGGTTCGAGTCCCTGGCGGCGCACGTTGTCGATGGCGAGGCATGGTTCGCGGAAACGCGAACCTGTCTCGCCATCGTCGTTTCTGCGCGGGTCCGCCGCGCCGGGTGCCACCGGGGGTTTCCTCGCCCCCGCCGCCCCTACCCGTCCCATCCCTGGGGGCTACGCCCC
>NZ_VJZC01000790.1 GCF_009377185.1 Streptomyces spongiae | reverse complement strand
GGCCGACGCAAGAGCGCGGACGGCGAGCACCTGGTGCTGGGCACCCATGTCGTCGTACGGAACTCCGTCGCGCCACCCGCACGGCGCGACGGAGAAACAGCCCGCTAGATCGTTTCCGTAAACGGTTTCTCAAGGTTTTTCCGCGCTCCCCCAGGAGCAGTCGAGGCACCTCGCAGGCGCCTGGGGTCGGTTCACCAATGCAGCCTCTACCTGCGTAAATTCTGCTCGCACGCGCGTCGGCAGGCACCCACCCCGACGTCACCCGATGGACAAGCCGGCGTAACAAATTGCCGCACGCCTCTTGCTATGGGCAGGCACGTCGGCCTACCTTCCCAGGAACCGCTTACTACAGCTTCTGCTTGGCCGGTCCCCCGCAACGCGAGCCCACGGATTGCGGCCGCTGTTCCTGGCCAGCACCACAGAGCCGCCGTCCTCGTTCTGAGACGCCTGATTTCCTAAGGATCACGGTCAGATGAACTTCACCAGCCCTCGGAGAAAGTTCGCTCGCGCCGCTGTCGCGAGCCTCGCGCTGACGGGTCTGCTCTCCGCCTGTGGCGGATCCGACTCCGGAGACTCCAAGTCCAACTCCTCGGGTCCGGTCACCCTCGACTTCTGGGGCTGGGCCAACGGCCAGGAGGCCGTGGTGAAGGCGTTCAACGCCTCCCACAAGGACGTCCAGCTCAAGTACACCAAGGTCACCGACCAGCTGACCATGCAGAAGCAGCTCACCAACGCCGTCAAGGCGGGCAACGCGCCCTGTCTGCTGCAGAACACCGGCGAGTACGTGACGAGCTGGGTCTCCCAGGGCGCGCTCGCCGACATCACCAAGTACGTCGAGGCCGACAAGGACAAGTTCAACCCCGGTTCGTGGGCCACCGGCCAGGTCCAGGGCAAGGTCTACGGCGTCCCCACCGCCTCGGCGCCCGCCTTCACGATCTACCGCACCGACATCTTCAAGAAGTACGGCCTGAAGGCACCCGCCACCTGGGACGACTTCATCGCCGCGGGCAAGGTCCTGAAGAAGCACAACATCAAGATCACCAACTACGCCGGCGAGGACCCTAGCACCCTGGAGGTGCTCGCCATGCAGGCCGGGGCCCACTGGTACAGCATCGACGGCGACTCCTGGAAGGTGAACTTCCAGGACGAGGGCACCCTCAAGGCCGCGAAGGTGATCCAGGAGATCGTCGACAACGACCTCAACTCCAAGCTCTCGTTCGCCGACTACGCGGCGGTGCAGCGCAACTACGACAACGGCGGCACCGCGACCCGGCAGATCTCCACCTGGCAGATGTCTGGCATGGTGCAGAACTTCACCAAGTCCTTCGGGGACTGGGCGCTGTCGCCATGGCCGACGTTCAAGGGCGAGGCCGCCAAGACCCCGGCCGCCACCAACCAGAGCGGCAACCTCACCCTGGTGTCCGAGCAGTGCAAGAACAAGGAGCAGGCCGCCCAGGCGGCCCTGTGGATGTCCACCGACAGCGGCGCGGTCAAGACCATGGCGAGCCCGGAGACCGGCAGCGGTGTGATGCCGGCGCTGGCCGACAGCGACACGTACGTCTCCGAGGCGATCTCCGAGAAGCTGCTCGGCAAGAACTACGAGCCGGCCAAGAAGACCGTCACGGACAGCCTGGGCACCATCACCACCGACTGGACCTTCGGGCCGAACTGGACGGCGATGTTCACGGAGATGCAGGACGAGTGGGCGGCGGTCGTCAGCAAGAAGCAGAAGGTCACCGACCTGCTCGCGCACATGCAGGCGTGGACGGTAAAGGACCTGAAGTCCCGCGGTATCAACGTCAAGGGCTAAAGGGCACTCCTCCATGATTCGCTCGCAGCGCTGGAAGGGTGCCGCCTTCACGGTGCCCTTCCAGCTCGGCTTCGTCTTCCTCTATCTGCTTCCGATCGGCTACGCGTTCTACCAGTCACTGTTCCTGCAGAAGCAGTCCGGACTCGGTCTCGGTGGCGCGACCAGGGAGTTCGTCGGGCTGGAGAACTACGGCCACGGCCTGACCGACTCGGCGTTCATGACCTCGATCCTGAGGGTGGTGCTGTTCGCCTGCGTCCAGATCCCGTTCATGCTGCTCGTCAGCCTGGTGCTGGCGCTCTTCCTGGACGCGCTCGCCTCGAAGGCGGCCGGCCGGTTCCGGATCCTGCTGCTGATGCCGTACATGATCCCCGGCGTGGTCGCGGCCATCGTGTGGGTCAACCTGTACAGCCCCGAGGTGGGCCCGCTGACCCCGCTGGGGGATCTGTTCGGGTTCCACTGGAACTTCTTCGCGCCGTCGATGGTGTGGCCGGCCATCGGCAACCTGCTGACCTGGCACGGCATCGGCTACAACATGGTGATCATCTACTCCGCGCTCCAGGGTGTTCCCCGTGAGTTGTTCGAGGCAGCGCGTCTCGACGGCGCCTCGGAGCTGCGGATCGCGCTGAGCATCAAGGTCCCGTTCGTGCGCGGGGCGCTCGTCCTGACCGCGCTGCTGTCGATCATCCAGATGCTGCAGCTCTTCAACGAGCCCGCGCTGTTTAGGAACGTGACCCCGCAGACGGTCAGCGACAGCTTCACCCCGATCATGATCATCTACAACCAGGCGTTCAACGCCGGCAACTACCACTACGCCGCGGCCCTGTCCGTACTGCTCGCCCTGATCCTCGGCGTCGCGTCCTTCCTCTTCTACCGGCTGACCTCGAGGGAGGCGGACTGATGGCGCTGACGGAAAACCGCAAGGAAAACGGCACGGAAACAGCCGCCGTGCCTCCCCGCGGGCGCGCCGTACGCCGCCTCACCCGCCCGGACCCCGCCGGACGCTCCCGGGGCGGCCAGCGTTTCCTCCTCGTCGGTCTGGTCCTGGCCAGCGCGTACAGCCTGTTCCCCGTGTACTGGCTGTTGGTCGCCGCGACCAAGGACCGGGTGGGGCTGTACCAGAGCAACGGGCTGTGGTTCTCCGACTTCCACCTGTGGGACAACCTGCACCAGGTGTTCACGTACGAGGACGGCATCTTCCTGCGCTGGACCGCCAACTCGTTCCTGTACGCGGGGGTCGGCTCCCTCGGCGGCACCCTCATCGCCCTCGCCACGGGCTACGGGCTGGCCCGCTTCGACTTCCCCGGGCGGGGCGCGGTGTTCGCGGCCGTGGTGGGCTCCTTCCTGATCCCCATCGCGCTGCTCACCCTGCCCCTGTACCTGCTGTTCTCGGCGATCGGCCTGGTCGACACCCCCTGGGCGATGCTGATCCCCTGCCTGATCAACCCGTTCAGCGTGTACCTGGCCAAGGTCTACACGGAGGCGACGATCCCGTTCGAGCTGCTGGAGGCGGCCCGGATCGACGGCGCCGGGGAGCTGCGGATCTTCTTCAGCATCGTGCTGCGGATGATGACGACAGGCGGAGCGACGGTGTTCCTGCTCGCCTTCGTCAACACCTGGAACGCGTTCTTCCTCCCGCTGACCGTGCTGCGGGGCGAGGAGAACTGGACGCTGAACCTGGGTCTGTACAACTGGTCCGGCAAGCGCCTGGAGTCGGGCGTCGACGTGACCAGCCTCGTCCTGACGGGCGCGCTGCTGTCCATCGTGCCCATGGCGATCATGATGGTCGCGATGCGCCGCTACTGGCGGACCGGGGTGACGCTGGGAGCCCTCAAGTGACGCCCCCTGCCGAGACCCGCACCTGACTCCCGGGGGCCGCAGGTGACCCAGACTCCCTGCGGCCCCCGGGGTGCCCAACCCTCCCGG
>NZ_VJZC01000789.1 GCF_009377185.1 Streptomyces spongiae | reverse complement strand
ACCTACCCCTGGCCCGCTCCCCGTACGGCCTCCCCACGCCCCTCGACGGAGCCGCCTCCGCCCTCGTGCGCCCCTACCTCGCCGCCCACGAACGAGAAGCCGAGGAAGCCGCTCTCCAACAGCGCCGCCGCCTCGCCCTCGTGCTCGCTGCCGACTTCGGGGTCGACCTCGACCGGCACCTGATCGGCGCGCAGGAGGTGGCCGCCTGATGGAAGGCGCAAGCAGCCCTGCAATCGGCCCCGCACCTGGCGCTCCTTCGCCCCGGCTTCTGCCCTGGCCGTCCCCCGACGGCAACCCCTGCTACCTGGTGACCGAGGACCTTGGAAAGAGGGAGGTTTTCCAGCTGTTCCTCGACCAGTCGCTCGGCCGTCCGCGGTTCCTTCGGGCGTATCAGTGTGATCAGCCGTCGGCGTCCAGCCGACTCGCTCCAGGTGCGGGTGGATTTGCGTCAGCAGGCCGCGGAGCCGGTTGGAGATCCTCGTCGCCTCGTCGGTCAGGTCGTCGTCGAACCCGACGATCATCTCCAGCGCTGCGATGGTTTCGTCTTCGAGGTCGACGGAGCGGAGGGTGTGGGGCATGACGCGGGCTGCGTCGGCGAACCAGTCTTCAGGGCTCGGTGCTCAGAGTTATGGCTTCTCTGTGACTGCCGGGTCCGGGGTCGTCGTCTCCGGGCTCCGTGTCGCGTCGGGGGCCGGGGGCTGCTCGGTGGCGTCCTCGGTCGCCGCTCGCTTGATCGCCGTGTCCCGCTTGCGTACGAACCAGATGCCGTACAGGCCGAGGCCCGCGCCCGCCAGGCAGGTCCAGAGCCACCAGGTGTGGCCGTGGGCGTCGAACCAGCCGTAGAAGGGGAGCTGGACGACGAAGAGGACGAACCACAGGATCGTGCCGCCGGTGATCGTGGCGACCACGGGGCCCTCCAGGGGCTCCGGTGCCTCGTGCTTGGGGGTCCACTTCGCCATGGGGACAGCTTACGAGGGTCGTCACGGGAGGCGTGGGGAGGTCCTTGTCGTATCTGGGGTCTCTTCGGCCTCTCTGGGATCTCTTCGGGGTCAATTTTGTTTGGTCGGCTCATATGTTCATACTGAAACGGTTTGTGTCTGGCAGCTTCTGTTCGTAGGAAACGCCAATGGCTTCCGTGGGGACGCTGCTGGTGATGAGGTCCCCGCATGTCCAGCTCGGCCCCCTCCAAGGCCACCGCGCCCCAGCCTCGGGAGCCGGAATCCCGGCCCGTCTTCGGCGCACTCGACCGCTACTTCCAGATCTCCGAGCGGGGCAGCACGCTCTCGCGGGAGGTTCGGGGCGGGTTCGCCACCTTCTTCGCGATGGCCTACATCATCGTGCTGAACCCGATCATCCTCGGCAGCGCGAAGGACATGTACGGGCACCAGCTGGACAACGGTCAGCTGGTGACCGCTACCGCTGTGACCGCCGCGTTCACGACTCTGCTCATGGGGGTCGTCGGGAACGTGCCGATCGCCCTCGCCGCGGGGCTGGGTGTCAACACCGTCGTCGCGCTCCAGCTCGCCCCGCGCATGTCGTGGCCCGACGCCATGGGCATGGTCGTGCTGGCCGGGTTCGTGGTGATGCTGCTGGTCGCGACCGGGCTGCGGGAGCGGGTCATGAGTGCCGTGCCGCTGGGGCTGCGCAAGGGCATCTCGATCGGCATCGGGTTGTTCATCATGCTCATCGGGCTCGTGGACTCCGGGTTCGTGTCCCGGATCCCCGATGCCGCGCAGACCACCGTGCCGCTCCAGCTCGGCGGTGACGGGCATCTGAACGGCTGGCCCGTCCTCGTGTTCGTGCTGGGTGCGCTGCTCACGCTCGCGCTGATCGTGCGCAAGGTGCCGGGCGCCATTCTCATCTCCATTGTTGCCATGACCGTGCTCGCCGTCGTCGTGAACGCCGTCGCCGATGTGCCGTCCTGGGGGCTGACCACCCCGACTTGGCCGGGGAATCCGGTGGCTACGCCGGACTTTGGGCTCATTGGTGATGTCAGTCTTTTTGGCGGGTTCGGCAAGGTCGGTCTGCTGACCGGCTTGCTGTTTGTCTTCACCGTGCTGCTGTCGTGCTTCTTCGACGCGATGGGCACGATCATGGGCGTCGGGGACGAAGCGAAGCTGACCGACTCGCGGGGCAACATGCCCGGTATCAACAAGGTGCTGTTCGTCGATGGGATCGCCGTCGCCGCGGGCGGGGCCAGTTCCTCCTCGGCCACCACCTGTTTCGTGGAGTCCACGGCCGGGGTCGGCGAGGGGGCCCGTACGGGGTTCGCGAACGTCGTCACGGGCGCGCTTTTCGGGGTCGCGCTCTTCCTGACGCCCGTTGCCACGATGGTGCCGTCCCAGGCGGCCACTCCCGCGCTGCTCGCGGTGGGCTTCCTGATCCTGGCGAACTCGGTCAAGGAGATCGACTGGGCCGACCACACGATCGCGATGCCCGCCTTCGTGACCATGGTCATGATGCCGTTCACGTACTCCATCACCAACGGCATCGGCATGGGCTTCATCACCTTCGTGGTGCTCCGCCTGGCCGCCGGGCGGGGGCGGGAGGTGCCGGCCGCGATGTACGTGGTGGCGGCGGTGTTCGCCTTCTACTACCTGATGCCGGGGCTGGGGCTCACCTGACCTGTACGGGTACGGGTACGGGTACGGGTGCGAGTACGAGTACGGGGCTGATTGTCCGGTGACCCGGGGCTCTGGTGGTGCCCCGGGTCACGTCACTCCGTAGAACTTCTCCGTCTCCTCGACCGCGGTCTGGAACCGCTGGTCGAAGTCGTCACGCATGAGCGTCTGGATCACGTAGTCCTGGACGTTCATTCCGCGCTTGGCGGCGTGCCCTCGGAGGCGTTCGAGCAGGTCGCGGTCTATTCGCAGGCTGAGCACACTGGTCCCCATGAGAACGAGAGTCGGGTCGGTTCGGGGGTGTTGAGTGACGTTCTGCGCCCGGTTCACCCGTATGAGTGATGGACCGTTGACACGCGACATGCGTGGCATGAGTGGCCGGTGTCACGGGCATGCAGATGGTATTGCAGTGGTCTTTAGCGAGGGTAATGAGTTATGCTAAAGAACATGTCCGATCTGACCCATGGCGACGACGAAGCCGCCGTGAACGCCCTCCGTTCCGCTGTGATGCGTCTGTCCCGTCGGCTCAAGCACCAGCGGGTCGACGAGTCGCTGAGCCCCACCGAGATGTCGGTGCTCGGCACCCTGGCCCGCTGCGGTTCCGCCACCCCGGGCGAACTGGCCCGCAAGGAGCATGTGCAGCCGCCCTCGATGACGCGCATCGTCGCGTTGCTGGAGAGCAAGGGTCTGGTCAGCCTTGAGCCGCACCCCGAGGACCGGCGCCAGAAGGTGGTCAAGCAGACCGAGCGCGCCGAGGCGATGCTCGAGGAGAGCCGCCGCAAGCGCAACGCCTTCCTGACCTCCCTGGTCCAGGGGCTCGACGAGGACGAGTGGGCCAAGCTGCGCGAGGCCGCGCCCGTCCTGGAAAAGCTCGCGCATCTGTGAGCCGCGGTGACGGCGTCCAGGGCGCGCGTATCCCGCCCGGAGCGGGCCGCGCTTCCGCGAGACCCCCCGGGCGCCGCTCCCTGGGACCGCGCCGAGGACGACGATCGTGACGTGACCGCCGAAGATCGGCGCAGTCCTGGGGACAGCCGACCACGTACGTGACAGCCGAGGAGGCGAACCCCTTTGAGTTCGGGACCCGGAGCAGATTCCGCCCCCGCACCGACCGCCCACGACTCCCT
>NZ_VJZC01000788.1 GCF_009377185.1 Streptomyces spongiae | reverse complement strand
GTCCGGGGAGTGCCTTCGGGGCGGGAGCGGTGACTACGAGGCTGGGGGCGGTCCGGGTCGTGCTGTGGCTCGTCGCCGCCGTCCTGGCGCTGCGGCAGATCGCCGTCGTACTCCGTACCCCCAGAGGGGACCGGCTGACGGATCTGGAGACCTGGGTCGGGCCCAACGGTGTGCTGCATGTGAAGGGCTCGCTGTACGACTCGGACCGGTTCACGGGTACACCCTTCGGCGGGCTCGTCCTCAAACCACTCACCCGTTCGGCCGAACAGGCCCTCGGCTGGGGCTGGACCTTCGGCACCCTGCTCCTGGTCGTCGCCCTGGGGCTGATCGCGGCCCGCGCTCTGCCGGGGCCCGTGTCCCGCCGTACGGCCCTGCTCGCCGCGCCCGTCGCGGTCAGCCTGCTGATGCTGTCACTGCCGGTGCGCAACACCCTGTACCTGGGGCAGACCAGCATCATCCCGGTCCTGCTAGTGCTGGCCGGGTGCTTCGCCGTACGGGGGGAGCGGACGAGCGGCGTCCTCATCGGGGTCGCGGCCGCCTTCCAGCCGACCGTGCTGCTGTTCACGGGGCTGCTGTGGTTCACCGGGCGCCGGCGTGCCGCCGCCTCCACCGGGATCACGTTCGCCGCGTGCACCGCGCTCGCCTGGGCCGCGATGCCGCACGACTCGTACACCTACTGGGTGCACCACCTGGCGGGCGTCGGCCTGGGCGGTAAGGCGGACGACCTGGCCAACCAGTCCCTGCACGGCGCGCTGCTCCGGTTCGGCCTCACCGGGCCGCTGGAGATCGGGCTGTTCCTGGTGCTGGGCGCCGTCGTCGTCTTGGTCGGCATGCGGCGTGCCGTGCGGTACGCGCGGGACGGGCAACTGCTGCTCGCGGTCGCGATCACCGGCTGTGTCGCGATCGTCGTGTCGCCCACGACCTGGCAGCACCAACTGCTGTGGGTGCTGCTCGCGGTGGTCGGCCGGGTGGGCAGCAAGGCACGCGACCGGTACGTGTGGCCGGTCGCCGTCGTCCTGGTGATGACGCTGCCGGCGAAGATGATGCTGCCGAACATGGCGTTCCTGTACCCGCTGCGTGACAACGTCGTCCTGCTGGCCGCGCTCGCCGCCGCCCTGGTCGTGCCGTTCCTGTCCCGCACCTCGCTCCACTACCAGTCACCGATCCCGACGCAGTACGCCGACCCCGTCCCCACGCGCTTCAGACGCGTCCCGCTCCTGCCCTTCCTGCGCCGGGTCCTCACCCGCCCGAACCTGCTGCTCGAACTGCTGCTGATCCGCGTCACGTACGCCGCCTACGCGAAGGTCCGGCTCGCGGCGACCGGCGGACGGGCCGCCGCCGAGGAACACGGGCAGCAGATCCTCGACATCGAGAAGGCCCTCTTCCTCGACATCGAGCACTGGGTCAACCACGCGGTGGTGAAGATCGACTGGCTGCGAGCCTTCTTCGACTTCTACTACACGTCGTTCCACTTCATCGTGCCGCTGTCGGTCCTCGGCCTCCTCTACGTCCGCCGCCCCGTCGACTACCGCTGGGCGCGCTCGTCCCTCGGCCTCGCCACCCTGCTCGCGCTGCTCGGCTTCTGGCTGTACCCGCTGGCGCCGCCGCGTCTGATGCCGAACCTCGGGATCATCGACACCGTGCACGGCGTGCAGGACTTCTCCCAGCCCGACTACGGCACGCTGACCGCGCTCACCAACCAGTACGCGGCGATGCCGTCGCTGCACTTCGGCTGGTCCCTGTGGTGCGGTCTGGTGATCGCGATCATGGCGCCGAAGTGGTGGATGAAGGCGCTGGGCCTGCTGCACCCGCTCTTCACGGTCTCGGCGATCGTGGCGACCGGCAACCACTGGGTCCTCGATGCGGTCGGCGGCGCAGCCGTGGTGGGCGGGGGCTTCGGGCTGACATACCTGTTCCAGGGCCCGCGCGCCCGTACGGTGACGAAGGCCGCTCAGATCAGCAGCGAGCAGGAGACGACGGCGAAGGACCGTACTCCGAGCTGATCCGGTACGCGCCCGGCTCGGTCACCGTCAGCCGCGTGAACTCGCCGTCCCGCGTCAGGCACCCGCCGTCGGCGCGCAGCCACGGCGAGTACGCCACCCGCACGGTCACCGAACCGGGGCCGGGCACCCGCAGGTCCACCTCGGCGCTCGTGGTCCCCACGACGGTCCCGGGCGCCGAGACGAGCGGTACGGCCCCGCGCACCCGGTACACCCGCCAGTGAGCGTCCCGCCACACCGGCTCCAGCCAGTCGGGCCGGTGCTCGCGCACCAGGCGGGCCTCGTCCTCGGCGTACCCGTCCGGCTTGCCCAGCGGCAGGACGACGAAGCCGACGGCCCAGCGGTCCAGCCAGGCGCGGTAGGTGTCCTCCGAGAACGTGCCGTCGTAGAAGAGCCGGCCGCGCTCCATGTCGAGCTGGCGGTTCCAGCCGCGCGCCATGTTCACGTGCGGGGCGAGCGCGGTGGCCTCGCGGTGGTTGCGGGCGGGGACCACCTCGACGCGGGTCCGGTCGGCGCCCGCCCGCTTCAGGGCCTGGACGACGCCCCGGGTGTCGGCGGCCCAGGCGGGCACGGTCGTGGACACCTCCAGGTCGTCGACGGTCTTCGAGCCGACCCAGTACACGGCGAAGGCGAGGACCCCGATCAGCAGGTTCCGGCGCAGTCCCCTCACGGTGAGCAGCGCCGCGAGCAGCACGGCGGGCGCGAACAGCTCCGCGAACCGCTCGACGTTGGTGCCGATCGGTGAGGCGACCAGGTACACGAGCACGGTCCCGGTCGCGTAGACGACCCCGGACCACCGCGCCACCCGCCAGGTGCGCGGGGCCAGCGCCGTCACGGTCAGCCCGAGCAGCACGGGCGGCCAGATCCGGTCGGGCGGCATCAACTGCTCGCCGGAGAACGGGAAGAACAGGGTCGTCATCCCCACGACCACGGCGGGCGGTGCCAGTAGCGCGAGGGCGCGCCCCCAGTCCCGTACGACGAGGAAGCCCGCGCCCACCACCGCCAGGAACAGGCCCGCGACCGGGCTCGCCATCGTCGCGAGCGCCGCGTACGACCCCGCGAGGAGGACACGCCGCTCCCGGGTCAGCAGGACGCAGGCGGCGAGGCCGAGTGCGGTGCCGAGGGCGAAGGTGGTGCGGCCGGAGGCGACGTTGCACCACAGCGCGAGCGACGCGAGGAGGGCAGGGCCCATGGGCCGCCGTACGCCCGCCCGTTGGATGAGGACGGCCGCGAGCCAGGAGGCGACCAGACCGGACACCACGGTGACCGTGCGCACCCCGATCACGGCCATCAGATAGGGCGAGATCAGGCTGTAGTTGGCGGTGTGCATCCCGCCGTACCAGAAGAGGTTGTACGCCGATCCGCCGTGCCGTGACACGAACTCCGCCCAGGCTTCCTGGGCCGCGAGGTCGCCGCCGCCGGTCGCGAGGAACAGGTACCAGACCGCGTACAACGGGACGGTGGGGGCGGTGGCCACGAACGGCACGCGGTAGCGCTCCCACCGGGTGCGGAGCGGATGCTTCCAGCGCGTGGCGGTGGGTTCCGGCCGGACGACGGTGAGTTCGGCAGGGGGCACGGCTCGGGGTTTCCGTTCGGGGTCTTCGGGGTCTTCGAGGTCTCGAGGTCTCGAGGTCTTCGGGATTGAGGATTGTTCAATGTCATAGTCGAAGACGCTGAACGGCGGGAGAACGTTCACCGACGTGCGTGTTTGGCGTGAACCCGGTGCTCTGGACTCGGGGGAGGCAGGGGCGGGGCGTAGG
>NZ_VJZC01000787.1 GCF_009377185.1 Streptomyces spongiae | reverse complement strand
GGGATGCGGAGCCCGCATTTTTTTGGGGGCGCGGGGAACTGCGCGAGCAACCACGACGGACCCGCAGCTTCATGACGGGGCGCGCCCGGAGCTTTTTCAGGGGCGCGGGGAACTGCGCGACAAGCCACAACGAACCCGCACCCGAAAAACTACCCGCACCCGCACGACCGCCGCACAACCAACCGCGACGGAAACTGCTTCACCCGCTCACGACGGGACCCAGCCACCCGCACCCCGTCATCCAGCACGAGATCAACCGCCGCCCGAGCCATCCCCGTACGGTCCGTGGCCACGGTCGTCAACGGCGGATCAGTCAACGCCGCTTCCTTCACGTCGTCGAACCCGGCCACCGCCAACTCCCCGGGCACATCGATCCGCAACTCCCGCGCGGCCCGCAGCACACCAATGGCCTGGTCATCGGTGGAACAGAAGATCGCGGGCGGCCGATGAGGCCCACCGAGCAACTCCAGGGCGATCCCATACGCGTCGTAACGGTTGTACGGCGCCTCAAAGAGGCGCCCCTCCGTGGAGAGCCCCGCCTCCTGCATCGCACGCCGCCACCCCTCGACATGGTCGGAGACAGGGTCACCGACCAGCGGAGTCTCGGCGATGCCACCCACACAGGCCACGTACTCGTAGCCGTGCTCCAGAAGATGCCGTACGGCGAGCTGGGCGCCCCCGAGGTCATCGGTCACCACGGACACGTCGTCGATCGCCTCGGGCCGCTCGTGCAGCAGCACCACCCGCGCGTCCCACGCGTCTATCTCCGCCGCCGCGTTGTCGTTGAGCGCGTGGCTGACGAGGATCAGCCCGGAGACCCGCATCCCGAGGAAGGCCCGCAGATAGTGGACCTCGCGCTCGGCCACGTAGTCCGAGTTCCCGACGAGGACCATCTTGCCGCGCTCGGCGGCGGCCTGTTCGACCGCGTGCGCCATCTCGCCGAAGAACGGCTGGCGCGCGTCCGGCACGATCAGGCCTATGAGCTCGGTCTTCCGCGACGCCATGGCCTGGGCGACGCGGTCGGGCCGGTACCCCAGTTCCTTGATCGCGGCGAGGACACGCTCGCGCGTGGCCGGGGCGACCGGCCGGGGTCCGTTGTTGATGACGTAACTGACGACGGCGGTGGAAGTCCCCGCAAGTCGCGCCACATCATCCCGAGTCACCTTGGCCACGCGCGGAGTCTACGCGGATTGCAACGCTCTGGGCAGGGCGTACAGGTCTCAACCTGATGCCGACCGGGCGGTAACCTGGCGGCCGCCGCGCACGCCCCACCCCAGTGCTACGCGTCCGCGGCCACCTCGGCGGCGTCCGCCGCGTCCAGGTGTGCCGTCTCGTCCGCTTCCTCCGGCTTTGGCCTGCTCGCCTTGGCCTTCGCCTCGTCCGCGGCCCGGTCCACCTTTTCCGGGGTGACGAATCGATAACCGACGTTCCGGACGGTCCCGATCAGCGACTCGTGCTCGGGGCCGAGTTTCGCGCGCAGGCGTCGTACGTGCACGTCGACGGTCCGCGTACCACCGAAGTAGTCGTAGCCCCAGACCTCTTGCAGCAGCTGCGCGCGCGTGAAGACGCGGCCCGGGTGCTGGGCCAGGTACTTCAGGAGCTCGAACTCCTTGAAGGTCAGGTCGAGGATGCGGCCCTTGAGCTTGGCGCTGTAGGTCGCCTCGTCCACCGACAGGTCGCCGTTGCGGATCTCCATGGGGGAGTCGTCGTTGACGATCTGCTGGCGGCCCATGGCCAGTCTGAGCCGCGCCTCGACCTCCGCCGGGCCGGCGGTGTCGAGCAGTACGTCGTCGATGCCCCAGTCGGCGGTGACGGCCGCGAGGCCGCCCTCGGTGACGACGAGGATGAGGGGACAGCCGGGCCCGGTCGACCGCAGCAGCTGGCACAGGCTCCGCACCTGCGGGAGGTCGCGGCGCCCGTCGATGAGGATGACGTCGGCACCGGGGGTGTCGACGAGTGCGGGGCCCTCTGCCGGAGCCACTCGCACGTTGTGCAGGAGCAGACCGAGAGCGGGAAGCACCTCCGTCGACGGCTGGAGGGCATTGGTCAGGAGCAGCAGAGAGCTCATCGGACTCCACCTGCCCGGGTCGTCATCGATTCGTGCACGGTTCGCTCGCCCATAACGTCTGGTTCCTCCTCGGTCCCTGCGAGGACGTTTGCGGCACTGCTTGGTGCTGCCTTGCGGTGCGAATCCCCCGCCCCCTGGACTCGCTCATGCGATCGACGGCCCGTACACCTGCGGTTTCCCGCCTCGTATACAACGCTTCCGAAAGCACAAAAGGACCCGGGGGCTACGCTGCCCGAGTCCTCTGCCCAGCAGAATAGCCCACAAGAGCACTGGTCCGGCAGGTCATGTGATGCGTTCCCTCTCCTTCCCGAACTCCGAGACGGCCCCTCGCGCCCCTTTGCGGAGGTTTTTGCGCACCTCCGACGGCGTGACGATCGATTCCGTATACGAGCCGTGTGCCGCCGTATACGACGCCTCGGCGCCACTTTCCCGTGACCTGGCGTTCGTCGTGGCCCACGGCTTCACCGGTGATGTCGACCGCCCGCACGTCCGCCGGGTGGCGCGCGCCTTCGCCCGGTACGGAGCCGTGGTGACCTTCTCCTTCCGCGGCCACGGGGCCTCGGGCGGACGCTCCACGGTCGGCGACCGCGAGGTGCTCGACCTGGCGGCCGCGGTCGCCTGGGCACGGGAACTCGGGCACACCCGCGTGGCCACCGTCGGCTTCTCGATGGGTGGCTCGGTGGTCCTGCGGCACGCGGCGCTGCACGGCCCGGCGGCGCACGAGGGGCGCACGGAGACACGTACGGGTGGGGTGGAAGCCGCGCGTACGGACGCGGTCGTCTCGGTGAGCGCGCCCGCCCGCTGGTACTACCGCGGCACGGCGCCCATGCGGCGGCTGCACTGGCTGGTCACCCAGCCCGTGGGCCGCGCGGTGGGCCGCTACGGTCTGCGCACCCGCATCCACCACCGCGACTGGGACCCGGTGCCCTCGTCGCCCGTCGAGTCGGTGCCCCTGATCGCACCGACCCCCCTCCTCATCGTCCACGGCGACCGGGACGGCTACTTCCCCGTGGACCACCCGCGGATGCTGGCCGCCGCGGCCGGCGAACACGGTGAACTCTGGCTGGAGCCGGGAATGGGCCACGCGGAGCACGCGACGGACGACGCGCTGCTCGGTCGGATCGCGGGCTGGGCGGCGGCGAACGCGGCCTTCCGCCCCCGCCCGATAGCCTGACCGTGTTCACCACAACCGATTGAGGGACGAGATGGCAAAGGGCACGGTGCGCTACTGGGCAGCCGCCAAGGCCGCCGCGGGCGTCGCCGAGGAGCCGTACGACGCGGTCACGCTCGCCGACGCGCTGGACGGGGCCCGCGAGCGACACCCCGGCGAACTCGTCCGCGTACTGCGGCGATGCTCGTTCCTCATCGACGGTGACCCCGTGGGCACCCGCGGACATGAGACGGTACGGCTGGCCGACGGCGGCACGGTCGAGGTGCTCCCGCCGTTCGCAGGAGGGTGACGCGATCATGACCAACCAGCCGTACGGCACCCCGTACGAGGGCTACGACCCGTACCAGCAGCCCTCCTGGCAGGACTCCGACGAGGCACAGGCCGCGCAGGCCCAGCAGTACACCCAGCAGTGGGAGGGCCAGACCTGGGAGACCCAGGCACACCCGCCGGTCGCCGCGGTGGACGCGACGGAGACGGCGTACCTGCCGCCGCAGGGCGCGGCCGCGCAGCAGGCGGGACAGGGGGTGGGGC
>NZ_VJZC01000786.1 GCF_009377185.1 Streptomyces spongiae | reverse complement strand
ACTCGACCTGCGCACCTTCAACGGCCGCCACCCCGTCGAACTCATCGGCGGAGTCCGCTTCCCCGCCATCGGAGAACTCCCGTACCTGCTCACCCTCGCAGGCCACGGCTTCTACTGGTTCCGGCTCTCCCGAGTCGCTCCCCGCGCCCGCCGAGAAGTTTGAGCGAGCCCGAAAGGACGCGTCATCATGGCGAAGACCGAGACCGTTTCGCTCCGCCCGAGGGGCCTCGACAGCATCCACCCGATGGCCTCGCTCAGCGGGTTGCTGCGGGAGTGGCTGCCCCGGCAGCGCTGGTTCGCGGGGAAGGACCGGCCCGTCACCGATGTGACGCTGCTGTCGATGACGGAGCTGTACCCGGGCTGTCTGCATGTGCTGGTCCACGCCGAGCACGCGAGGCCGCGCACGCCCGGTGACACCTCCCCGTCCGGTGACTGTTACCAACTCCTGCTGGGCGTGCGGGAGCATCTGCCGCCCCGGCTCGCCGGTGCCTTCATCGGACGGGCCGAGGACGGTCCGCTGGCAGGTCTGGCCGTGTACGACGCGTTCCACGACCCGCGGTCGGCGGCGCTGCTGCTGGAGCGGCTGCGGCACCCCGGGACGGCGGGTCCGCTGGCCTTCGAGAGGGACCCGTCGGTGCCTCTGCCGGCCGCGCTCGCGCCGCGTCTGCTGGACGCGGAGCAGTCCAACTCCTCGATCGTCTACGGCGACGCGTTCATCCTGAAGGTGTTCCGCCGCATCCAGCCGGGCGTCAACCCGGATCTGGAAGTGCCGTCGGCGCTGGCCCGGCAGGGCTGCGCCCGCGTGCCCGCCCCCGTGGCGTGGATCCGCACCACACGGCCGGACGCCACCCTCGGCGTGCTCCAACCGTTCCTGCCCGGTGCGTCCGACGGCTGGACCCTGGCCCTGCGGGCACTCGCCGAGGGCCGGGACTTCACGGCGGAGTCGTACGAGCTGGGGCAGGCCACGGCCGAGGTACATCTGGCGCTGGCCACGTCCTTCCCCACCGACCCCCGGAGCGAGAACGGGCCCGTCGCGGCCGCGATGGCCGAGCGCCTGACCGCGGCCGCGCACTGCGTGCCCGCCCTCCAGCCGTACGTTCCCGGGCTGCGGACGGCGTTCGACACGTTCGGCGCGTGCGGTGCCGGCCGCACCGTGCAGCGGATCCACGGCGATCTGCACCTCGGGCAGGTGCTGCGGGCGGACCGTGAGTGGTTCGTCATCGACTTCGAGGGCGAACCGTCCCGTCCGCTCGCCGAGCGCCGCAGCGTTCAGTCGCCGGTGCGCGACGTCGCCGGGATGCTGCGCTCCTTCGACTACGCGGCCCGCACACGGCAGCCGTGGCACCCCGAGTGGGCGGACCGCTGCCGCGATGCGTACTGCGCGGGCTACGCGGACGGGGCGGGCTCGGACCCGCGGGCGGAGCCCCAGTTGTTGCGCGCATACGAAACCGACAGAGCGGTGTACGAGGTCGTCTACGAGGCCCGGCACCGCCCCGACTGGCTCCCTGTACCGATGGCGGCGATCCGGCGGCTCGCCACCCGAGGAGGCTGACATCGTGGCCCTGCGTGACCCCTCTCGCTCCGCGCACTCCCAACCGGCCGAAGCCCTGCGGCCGGGCGGCAGATCCGGCCATGACCGCCGGAGGCCGGCCGGCAAGCACAGCTCGGCCGGCCGCCGGGGGCACACGGGCAGATCCGACCCCGGCCGCCGGGAGTCGGCCGAGGCCGCTCCTCTGGACGGGGCCGACCGGGCGCGTCTGCTGTCGGGGTCGCACCACGACCCGCACGCGCTGCTCGGCGCGCACCCCGGTCCCGACGGCGTGACGTTCCGGGCCCTGCGCCCGTTCGCACGCGGGGTGAGCGTCGTGGTCGACGGTCGGCGCACACCGCTCGACAGCGAGGGTGACGGGCTGTTCTCCGGCGTCCTGCCGCTGGACGCGATCCCCGAGTACACGCTGACGGTGTCGTACGACGGCGCCGAGTACGAGGTACACGACCCGTATCGCTTCCTGCCCGCGCTCGGCGAGTTCGACCTGCACCTCATCGGTGAGGGACGGCACGAGCAGCTGTGGAAGGCGCTGGGCGCCGAGCCGATGGAGCACCAGGGCGTGACCGGCACCCGCTTCACGGTGTGGGCGCCGAACGCTCAGGGGGTCCGGATCGCCGGGGACTTCTCCCACTGGGACGGCACGGCGTTCCCGATGCGGTCGCTCGGCTCGTCGGGGGTGTGGGAGCTGTTCCTGCCCGGGGTCGGCGAGGGCGAGCGGTACAAGTTCGAGATCACGACCCGGTACGGCGCCCGGTTCCTCAAGGCCGACCCGATGGCCCGGCGTACCGAGACCCCGCCTGCCACGGCGTCGGTCGTGACGGCGTCGCATCACACGTGGGACGACCACGAGTGGCTCGCGCACCGCGGCGACCCGCCCGTGCACGAGGCGCCGTTCTCCGTGTACGAGGTCCATCTGCCGTCCTGGCGCCCCGGTCTGACATACCGCGAACTGGCCGAGCAACTGCCCCCGTACGTGAAGGACCTGGGCTTCACGCACGTGGAGCTGATGCCGGTCGCCGAGCACCCGTTCGGCGGCTCGTGGGGCTACCAGGTCACCGGCTTCTACGCGCCCACGGCCCGGCTCGGCACCCCCGACGACTTCAAGTACCTGATCGACCGGCTCCACCAGGCCGGCATCGGTGTGATCATGGACTGGGTGCCGGCGCACTTCCCGCGGGACGACTGGGCGCTGGCCCGGTTCGACGGGTATCCGCTGTACGAGCCCGGCGACGCCCGTCGTGCCGATCATCCGGACTGGGGCACGTTCGAGTTCGACCTCGGGCGGACCGAGGTGCGGAACTTCCTGGTCGCCAACGCGGTGTACTGGTGCGAGGAGTTCCACATCGACGGGCTGCGTGTGGACGCGGTGGCGTCGATGCTGTACCTCGACTACTCCCGCGAGGACGGGCAGTGGGTGCCGAACGCGTACGGCGGGCGGGAGGACCTCGACGCGGTGCGGTTCCTCCAGGAGATGAACGCCACGCTGTACCGGCGGGTGCCCGGCGTGGTGACGATCGCGGAGGAGTCCACCGACTGGGGCGGGGTGACACAGCCGACGGACCGGGGCGGTCTGGGCTTCGGGTTGAAGTGGAACATGGGCTGGATGCACGACTCGCTCGGCTACATGGCCAAGGAGCCGGTGCACCGCAAGTACCACCACAACGAGATGACGTTCTCGATGGTGTACGCCTACAGCGAGAACTACGTGCTGCCGATCTCCCACGACGAGGTGGTCCACGGCAAGCAGGCCCTGGTGTCGAAGATGCCGGGCGACTGGTGGCAGCAGCGGGCCAACCACCGCGCGTACCTCGGCTTCATGTGGGCCCACCCCGGCAAGCAGCTGCTCTTCATGGGGCAGGAGTTCGCCCAGGGGGCGGAGTGGTCGGTGGACCACGGGCCCGACTGGTGGCTGACGGACCCCGCGTACGGGGCGGAGGCGGACCACCGGGGTGTACGGGACCTGGTGCGTGACCTGAACGCGGTCTACCGCGAGACTCCGGCCCTGTGGCAGCGGGACAGCGACCCCGGTGGGTTCCGGTGGGTGGTGGTGGATGCCGCCGAGGACAACGTGTTCGCGTTTCTGCGGTTCGCGGCCGACGGGGCGCCGCTGTTGTCGGTGTCGAACTTCTCGCCGGTGGTGCGGCACGGGTACGGGCTGTGGGTGCCGGAGGGGGTGGCGGCGTGGGAGGAGGTGCTCAATACCGATGCCGGGCGCTATGGGGG
>NZ_VJZC01000785.1 GCF_009377185.1 Streptomyces spongiae | reverse complement strand
AGATCCCACCGCCGGCTTTCGCTTGTGCTACCGGGGTACTACGGGCACTACTGGCAGTCCTGCCCGCTGTTGATGCAGTCGACCACCTGGTTCATCGTGTTCTCGTCGAAGAAGTTGATGAAGTCGTTGTGGTCGGTGATCGCCTTGTGCAGCTGGTCCGGGAAGGAGTCCACCGCGAAGGCGTTCTGGACCTGTCCGTTCTGGATCTGCGGGGCGTCTACGTCGTAGACCAGGCGGACCTGGAGCTGCGGGATGGCCTGGAAGCCGTTGGAGCAGCTGCCGTCCTGCTCGACGAAGTCGACGTGCGTCCGGTGGTTGGCGCTGTCGATGTTCTGACCGTCCCAGCAGCTCTGGAAGTTGGACGTCCGCACCACGGAGCTGCCCTCGGGGCAGATCGGGTACTTGTCCGTCAGCTGGCGGTCCTCGAAGCCGGTGCAGCTCCAGTTCGTGTTGGCGTTGGCGAGGCCGTTCACGAAGGCCTTGGCGTCACCGGTGATGATGCGCAGGGCCGAGGGCATCGCGACGACATCGCTGGTCTTGTTGCCGACGAACTTCAGCTCAGCCTCGGCCGGCTGGAGGATCGTGCCGACGTTGCCGTCCTGACCGCCACCGGGGGCGTTCGCGTCGACGTCGTCCTGACCGTCCTGCACGCGCAGCACCGGCCAGAAGTACGACGACTTGTCACCCTGGTTCTGGCAGGTGGTGTCCGCCGCGGCCAGCTGCTCGTCGCTCGCGAACGCGTCGTTGTCCTGGTTGCCGACGTAGTCGTGCTGGTGCTGCGCACCGTTGCTGACACCCGGGGCGACGATCACGTTGTCCGAGTTGCGGTTCTCGTTCTCGTTGGTGCCGCAGTTCGTGGTGAAGGTACCCGTCGAACCGCCGTCACCGTTCGCGGCGAGGCCGTTTCCGCCGACACCCTGCGGGCCGCCGTTCGGCTGGACCTGCGTGATGTCCTGGAAGTCGGCCGCCACCGGACCGTTGCCGGCCTGGCCGCCGTTGCCCTGGTCCTGACCGCCCTGGTCCTGGCCGCCGTCCTGGCCGCCCTGGTCCTGGCCGTCCTGGTTCTGGTCCTGACCGTCCTGGTTCTGGCCGTCCTGGTTCTGACCGTCCTGGTTCTGGCCCTCACCCGCGGCGGTGTCCGCCTGCTCGGCCTGCACGCCCTCACACTGGGCGAGCTCTTCGGCTCCCTGCGGAGCCTTGCCACCGGCGCGCTTGATGTTGATGCCGATGCGGTCGATGGTGGCGGTCCGCTTGGACTTCAGCGGGCCGAGGATGGCGTTGTCGACGTAGCCGGCGTCCCCCGCCTGCGCCTGACGCGTGTCCGCGAGGCGCTTGTAGGCCTCGGTGACCTGCTGGTCGAGCTTCGCCAGCTCCTTGTCGACGCCCGCGCGAGCCCCGTCCGGCACATCGGTGAGCTGCTGGCCGACATCGGGGCAGTCGATCGTCGCGACCTGCGCGCCCGCGGCCTTGATGTTGTTCTGGTCCGACGACTCGCCTGCCGAGGCGTAGAAATTCGCCCAGACCAGCCCACCGCCCGCGACCGCCAGCGCCGCGGAGGCGGCAATGGCGCGAACGGCCAATGGTGAGCGACGTTTCCTTGTATTGCGTCCCATGGAACTCCTCTGACTTCCTTGCGGGGCATCGAGGCGCCCGACAGGAGTGAAGCGGCTCCATCTCATACGGGTGGGGCTCGTGTGGTGTTCAGAAACCTTGGAAAAAATCAGAAGTCCATGAGCCCAATTCGGGCGCAATGGTCACAGAGACCCATGTTTCAACGGCAGTTGAGGGGGGTACGTGTCGACTTTTGAATGAGGTTCAGCAATCGCTGAATCCTGTTCAGCGACCGTGGTCCAAATACGCGAGCACCGCGAGCACACGTCGATTGTCGTCGTCCGACACCTCAAGTCCCAATTTGGCGAAGATATTGGAGGTGTGTTTGGCGATAGCCCGTTCCGTCACCACAAGTCGCTCGGCGATCGCCGTGTTCGAGCGGCCCTGTGCCATCAGCTCCAGGACCTCCAGCTCACGCGGTGTGAGCCGGCCCAGCGGCTTGTCGTCCGCCGCCCGCCGGGTGAGCAGCTGCTGGATCACCTGAGGGTCCATCGCCGTACCGCCCGCGGCGACCCGCCGAACCGCGTCGATGAACTGATCGGCGTCGAACACCCGGTCCTTCAGCAGATACCCGATGCCGCCCGTGCCGTCGGCGAGCAACTCCCGTGCGTACAACTGCTCCACGTGCTGCGACAGCACCAGCACGGGCAGCCCGGGCCGTGCCCGGCGGGCCTGGAGGGCGCACTGGAGCCCCTCGTCGGTGTGCGAGGGCGGCAGCCGGACATCGACGACGGCGACGTCCGGCCGTAACTCGGCCAGGGCGCGGGCGAGTTCGGGCCCGCTCTCGACCGCCGCGGCGATCTCGAAGTCGTACGCCTCCAGAAGCCGGACCAGTCCGTCACGGAGCAGGAACAGGTCCTCGGCCAGCACTACGCGCAAGGGATCTCCATGGTGACCATGGTGGGGCCGCCCTCGGGACTGCTGACGGCCAGGACGCCGTCGAATGTACCCAGCCGCCGCTCAACTCCGGTCAGTCCCGAACCCGCGCCGATCCGCGCGCCGCCCTTGCCGTTGTCGGTGACCGTGATGCGGAGCATGCCCGCGCCGTCCGTCACACGATGGAGGTCGATCCAGATACGGTCCGCTCCGGAGTGCTTGACGGCGTTGGTGAGTACCTCGCTGACGGCGAAGTAGGCGGCGGACTCGACGGGTGCGTCGGGCCGGCCTGCCTCCAGTTCGACGTTCACCTCGGTGCTGATCGGCAGCCGCAGCGCCAACGCCCGTACGGCGTCGCCGAGTCCGCGTTCGGCGAGTACGGGTGGATGGATGCCGCGCACCAGGTCGCGCAGCTCGACGAGCGCGTCGGCGGAGCTTCGGCGGGCCTGGGCGAGGAGCAGCCTGGCCTTCTCGGGGTCCTTGTCGAGGAGTGCCTCGACGGTGCCGAGGTCCATGCCCATCGCGACCAGCCGGGCCTGCGCCCCGTCGTGCAGGTCCCGCTCGATGCGCCGCAGTTCGGCCGCCGAGGTGTCCACCGCGTCCCGCCGGGTCTCGGTGAGGACGCGGACACGCTCGGCCAACTCGCCCTGGCGCGGGGCGAGGACGGCGCGGGTGAGCAGGAAGTGGACCTTGAGCAGCTGCGGGGTGACGAAGTGGGCCACGAAGAGGAGGGCCAGGGCCAGGGCGGCGGCGCCGAACGCGGAGACCTGGTCCGAGACCGGCACGAAGGCGTACCAGTACGCGCCGTCCGCGGCGTCCGCGAAGACCCGCCACAGCCCGGCCGCGAGCGCGAACCCCTCCAACGGGTACAGGAGCAGCACGGCCGGCAGCAGGGCGGTGAGGAACCCCGCCGTCATGTCGACCGGCAGCCACCGCAGGTCCCGCCAGGTCGCCGGGTCGCCCAGCATTCCGAAGGTGCGGCCCCAGGGATTGGCGTCCTTCGGGATCTGCCGGTACGAGGAGGGAATCCGTACTCCGCTCCACTCGGCCGCGAGGACTCGCCGCCAGTTCGCGAACGCCCGCACGCCTGTCAGTACCCACGGTGTGGTGACGATGCCGAGGCCGATGGGTATCAGCGCGATCGACACGGCGGAGAGCGTGAAACAGAGCACCGCGCCTGGCAGCGCCACCAGTGCCAGCGCGAGTCCCCGCGCGGCCGCCAGGCCGGTTCCCCGCGTCCTCGCGCGCCTGTTGCCGCTCTTCGTCTCTGTGGTCATGGCGGCAGTCTTGCGGAGTGGGGGGCGGGG
>NZ_VJZC01000784.1 GCF_009377185.1 Streptomyces spongiae | reverse complement strand
GCGCAGCCCCCAGTGATGGGACGGGTAGGGGCGGCGGGGGCGGAGAAAAAGCCCCGACTCGGCGCCCGACACCCGCGGGGTCCTGCGTGATCCGGGTACTGCGGAATGATGGACCCCATGGCGAACCGACTGGCCCACGAGACGTCCCCCTATCTCCTCCAGCACGCCGAGAACCCCGTCGACTGGTGGCCCTGGTCGACCGAGGCGTTCGAGGAGGCGCGGCAGCGCGGCGTGCCGGTGCTGCTCAGCGTCGGGTACAGCTCGTGCCACTGGTGCCACGTCATGGCGCACGAGTCGTTCGAGGACGCCCAGACCGCCGAGTACCTCAACGCACACTTCGTGAGTGTCAAGGTCGACCGAGAAGAACGCCCCGACGTCGACGCCGTCTACATGGAGGCCGTGCAGGCCGCCACCGGCCAGGGCGGCTGGCCCATGACCGTGTTCCTCACGCCCGACGCCGAGCCCTTCTACTTCGGCACCTACTTCCCACCCGCCCCCCGCCACGGCATGCCCTCCTTCCGTCAGGTCCTGGAGGGCGTGCGGGCCGCGTGGACCGACCGGAGGGACGAGGTCGCCGAGGTCGCGGGGAAGATCGTGCGGGACCTGGCGGACCGGGAGCTGAAGTTCGGCGCCATGGACGTGCCGGGGGAGGAGGAGGTCGCGCAGGCGCTGCTCGGGCTGACCCGGGAGTACGACGCGCAGCGCGGCGGATTCGCCGGGGCGCCCAAGTTCCCGCCGTCCATGGTCATCGAGTTCCTGCTGCGGCACCACGCCCGCACCGGGTCCGAGGGCGCCCTGCAGATGGCGCAGGACACGTGTGAGCGGATGGCCCGCGGTGGCATCTACGACCAGCTCGGGGGCGGGTTCGCCCGGTACTCGGTCGACCGGGACTGGGTCGTGCCGCACTTCGAGAAGATGCTCTACGACAACGCCCTGCTCTGTCGTGCGTACGCCCACCTCTGGCGTGCCACCGGCTCCGAGCTCGCCCGCCGTGTCGCCCTGGAGACCGCCGACTTCATGGTGCGCGAGCTGCGGACCAGCGAAGGAGGGTTCGCTTCGGCGCTGGACGCCGACAGCGACGACGGCAGCGGTAAGCATGTCGAGGGTGCCTACTACGTGTGGACCCCGCAGCAGTTGGCCGAGGTCCTCGGAGAGGACGACGCCCGGCTCGCCGCCCACCACTTCGGCGTCACCGACGAGGGCACCTTCGAGCACGGGCAGTCCGTCCTCCAACTCCCGCAGCACGAAGGTGTCTTCGATGCCGAGCGCGTCGAGTCCATCAGGCGGCGCCTCCTCGACGCGCGTTCCGCGCGCCCCGCGCCCGGCCGCGACGACAAGGTGGTCGCCGCCTGGAACGGGCTCGCGGTCGCCGCGCTCGCCGAGACCGGCGCGTACTTCGAGCGGCCCGACCTCGTCGAGGCAGCGCTCGCGGCCGCCGATCTCCTCGTACGGCTGCACCTCGACGACCAGGCGCGGCTCTCCCGGACCAGCAAGGACGGGCATGTCGGGGGCAACGCGGGCGTGTTGGAGGACTACGCCGATGTCGCCGAGGGGTTCCTCGCGCTGGCTTCCGTCACCGGAGAGGGTGTCTGGCTCGAGTTCGCCGGGTTCCTGCTCGACCATGTGCTGACCTCGTTCACCGACGAGAAGTCGGGTGCCCTGTACGACACGGCCGTTGACGCCGAGCGGCTCATCCGGCGGCCGCAGGACCCCACGGACAACGCGACCCCGTCCGGGTGGAGCGCGGCCGCCGGGGCGCTGCTCGGGTATGCGGCGCACACCGGCTCCGAACCCCATCGCACCGCCGCCGAGCGGGCGTTGGGTGTGGTGAAGGCCCTGGGGCCGCGTGCGCCGCGCTTCCTCGGGTGGGGGCTCGCCACCGCCGAGGCGCTGCTCGACGGGCCGCGTGAGGTCGCCGTCGTCGGACCGGTCGCCGACCATCCCGGGACAAGGGCCTTGCACCGTACGGCACTTCTGGGCACCGCGCCGGGCGCGGTCGTCGCCGTGGGGACCGCTGACAGTGACGAACTGCCGCTGCTGGCCGACCGTCCGCTCGTCGGCGGCGAACCGACCGCGTACGTCTGCCGCAACTTCACCTGCGACGCCCCGACGACGGACGAGGACCGCCTCCGGGCGGCGCTGGGCGGCTAGCCGGCCGAGGGGGGCCGCGCCCCGATAGGGGCGCGGGGAACGGCGCGACCAGCCACCACGAACCCGCAGACTCCGACGCGGCTCACCTCAACGGCGCTTCGAGCGGAGCGCAACCGCGTGCTCCACGATCGCCTCCAGCCGATCATGGTGCGCGCCCTTCCAGTACGCCCGCCCGCACTCCTCGCACTGCGCGAACACGTCGTACGACCGCTGTGTGCCGCCCTCCAGCTGATCGACGACGTCGTCCTTCGCCGCATCCTTGAGGAGCCCGTTGCAGGCGGTGCACCGCGTCCAGGGCCGCAGCTCGGGCGCGAACCGGTCGAGTACGTCCTGGAGTTGCTCGTCCGGCCGCGTGCTGTACACGAACGCGCCCGCCCACAGCTCGCGGCGCCGCAGCAGCCCCCGGTCCCGGCTGAGCATGACCCGCCGCTCGGCGGCGGAGCGTGCCGCGAGGGCGGGGTCGCCGATGTCGGTGGACTCGTAGGCCGTGTCGACGCCGAGGAGGCGCAGCCGGCGGGCGAGGGTGCCGAGGTGGACGTCGAGGAGGAAGCGGAGCGGGGCGCCGGGTACGCGCTGGGGGCGGGTGACGGGCCGTACTTCAATGGTCTCGCCGGCGACGGGCACGTGGGAGACGGGTACCGCACGGCCGTCGGCCACCAGCGCGCCGACCTCCGTCAGCGGGGCGCCCAGTGACTCGATGACGTGGCCGAGCGTCGAGACGCCGTCGGTGACGACCTTCGTGGCGCCCGTCCGCCGCCTCTGGGGGAGGAAGAGTCCCAGCTCGGGGGCGAATTCGACGTGGATCTCAGGTCCGTTCACCGGGTCAGGATGTCCTCGGGAGGTTCTGGAAGGTGGCCAGGGTGCGGTCGACCACGTCCATCAGGTCGTCCTGATAGTCGTGCTCGGCCCAGTAGATCATCGCTTCGAGGAGCGCGCCCATCAGTCCCATCGCGTAGACCCGTACCTCGAGATCGTCCTCGTCGCGTCCCGTGCGCTCCGCGAGTGCCCGGCACAGCAGGCCGCCCGTGACGGACATGGTCTCCATCATCCGCGAGCGCAGGGCGGGGACGGAGGCCATCAGTCCGAGGCGGATCCTCATCTCGTTGTCCTCGAAGTCCGGGGTGTCGGCGACCGCCAGGGCCAGCGACTGCCGGATCGACCACCGCAGGGACTCCAGCACCGGCTCGTCCGCCGGGCGCGACCGCAGCAGGTCCTCCATCAGGGGGTCGTACTCGGCGGTGAGGACGATGTCCTCCTTGGTGGGGAAGTACCGGAAGACGGTGCTGGGAGAGACCTCGGCCTCCTCGGCGATCTGCTCGACGGTCGTCGTCTCGTACCCCTGCTCCTTGATCAGCCGGTAGGTGGCGTCCCTGATCGCGGTGCGTGTCTTGAGCTTCTTGCGCTCCCGCAGGCTCAGCCGGCGCTCCGCCTCGGGGAGCCGCCGGGCCGTGTCCGGAACGGGGGTTGCGGACAGGTGGCGATCATCTGCGCAAGGGCATGTCGTGGCGCATTCGAGTGTGTGTTCGGGCTGGGACACGTGCGACCTCATGTGGGGGGAACGGAGTTTCCTGTGTCGAATGGGTGACCTCTGCCGGTGGTGGTCGTTGGGTGGGGCGAGCGGTTCTTCGGGCGGCGCGGGGATGGGGG
>NZ_VJZC01000783.1 GCF_009377185.1 Streptomyces spongiae | reverse complement strand
CGCCCCGTCAGGGGCGCGGGGCTGTATCAATATGCGGCTCCGCCGCGTGGGCGCGACCAGCCACGGCCGGGCCGAAAGCTACAAAACCGCCCTACCGCGGAGCGCTACTCGACGACGAGCTCGACCGGAACGTTGCCGCGGGTGGCGTTGGAGTAGGGGCAGACCTGGTGGGCCTGCTCGACCAGCTTGCGGCCGGTCGCCTCGTCCACGGAGTCCGGCAGCTCCACGCGCAGGGTGACCTTCAGGGCGAAGCCCTCGCCCTGCTTGCCTATGCCGACCTCGGCGGTCACCGCGGCGTCGGCGACATCGACCTTCGCCGCCCGGCCGACGAGACCCAGGGCGCTGCCGAAGCAGGCGGCGTAACCGGCGGCGAACAGCTGCTCCGGGTTCGTGCCCTGGCCGTTGCCGCCCATCTCCACGGGCAGGCCCAGCGCGAGGTCGATCTTGCCGTCGGAGGTGACGGCGCGACCCTCGCGGCCGTGGGTGGCGGTGGCGACAGCGGTGTAGAGCGCGTCCATGGGAAACCATCCCTCTCGAAGTTCACGGTGGGCGGCCCGGTCCGGCCGCCCGCACACCATGATTAGAGCACACAATTCAATTGCGCACAACTAAATGACGCGCTGGAGGTATCCTGGACCCATGACCCCGACCCCAGCCACCGACTCGACCTCGACCACCCCCGACGGCACCCTCGACAACGTCCTCGACGGAGACCTGCTGAGCCTCGACAAGCAGATCTGCTTCTCGCTGCACGCGGCCTCGCGCGCCTTCAACGGCGTCTACCGGGTGCTCCTGAAGGACCTCGGCCTCACCTACCCGCAGTACCTGGTGATGCTGGTGCTGTGGGAGCGGGGCGAGCTGCCCGTGAAGAAGCTGGGTGAGCACCTGCGCCTCGACTCCGGCACACTGTCGCCGCTGCTGAAGCGCCTGGAGGCGGCCGGCCTGGTACGGCGCGAGCGCAGCGCGCGTGACGAGCGGTCGGTGGAGGTGCGACTGACCGAGGAGGGCCGGGCGCTGCGCGAGCGGGCCCTGGAGGTACCGCGCCGGATCGCGACCGCGACGGGTTTCGACCTGGACGAGCTGCGCGCCCTGCGCACCCGCCTGGACCGCCTGACGACCGCGCTGGACGAGGCGGCGCTGGAGGAGACGCCGGGCTGCGGCTAGAGCACCTCCGAATCCAACAACTCCGAACGGAACCCGAACCCCATTCCTGTCATCTTCCACGCGGGAGGCTAAGTGCCTCTAAAAGGGAAACTCATATAAAAACCTACTATTCCGACTCGTGGGAGCCATGCATCCTCACCACTCGCAGGTCAGCGTCGTCGTCATCGGTTACGACGACGCCGCCCACGTGGCGGACGCGGTCCGCTCGGCGCTCGCGCAGGGCCCCGCCGTCCGTGAGGTGCTCGCGGTCGACGACTGCTCGACGGACGGCAGCGCGGACCTGCTGGAGAGGATGGCCGCCGACGAACCGCGTCTGCGAGTGATCCGCCGCCAGGTCAACAGCGGCGGCTGCGGCACCCCGCGCAACGACGGCATCGAGGCAGCGGCGGCCCCGTACGTGATGTTCCTGGACAGCGACGACGTGCTGCCGCCCGATGCGGTGGACCGGTTACTCGGCGCCGCGATGGAGCACGACGCGCAGGTCACGGCGGGCCTGTGCGTACGCCGGGAGCTTCCGTCCGGGCGCGAGACCCCGTGGCAGCCCGAGCTCTACACGAAGCCCGCCGTGCTCGCCCGTCCGTCCCGGCTCACCCGTCTGGTCCACGACACGCTGTGCGTCAACAAGCTCTACCGCACCGACTTCCTGCGCGAGCACGGGATCCGCTTCCCCGACGGGCGCTTCCCGTACGAGGACTTCGTGTTCACCGCGCGCACCCTGGCCGCCGCCCCGCGCATGGCACTCATCCCGGACACGGTGTACGTCTGGCACGTGCGCCGCTCCGCCGCCCGGCTGTCCATCTCCCTGGACCGCGCGGACATCGGCAACTGGCGGGCGCGGACACAGGCCCACCAGCTGTCGTACGACATCCTGCTCGGCGCCGGCGAGAAGCAGCTGGCGCGGGCCGCGCGCGCGAGGTTCCTCGATCACTCGCTGCGGATGTACGCGCGCGAACTGGACCAGCGCGGGGCCGAGTACCGGCGCGAGTGGTGGACCCTCACCCGCGCGTACCTGGAGACCTTCGACGCGGCCGACTTCGCGCTGGCGCCCGCGCCGGGGCGCGTCGTGGCGCGCGTGATACTGGCCTCCGCCGAGCCCCGCGACGTGCCCCGCCTCAAGGAACTCGCGGCCCGCCCGGCCCGGCTGGCCCCGCCGTACGCGCGCGCGGCCGACGGCACCCCGGTGTGGTCCGCGGACCTGCCCGAGGTACCGCTGGACCACCTCCTCGAACGCCCCCTGCACCTGCTGCCCGCGGCCGTCGACGCCGAACTGCGCCCCCACGCGCGCGAGACCGTGCTCCGGCTGCGTCTGCACGAGCTGTACGGACGGCTGGAGGAGGCGGGTCCCAACGCAGTGGACGTGGAGTTCACGCACCGGGACAACGGCCGGGTGGGACTCACCCGCACGGCCTCCCTGGCGGCCGAGCCGGAGTTCGACAGCTGGGTGGCCGACGTGCCCCTGAACCTCGACGAGCTGGGCTCGGGCACCTGGGACCTGCGGCTGCGGCTGTGCTTCCGTGACGGCACCAGCCGCGAGACCACCGCCCACGCGGTCACCGGTCCCGGGCTGCTGCGGCGGAGCGCCGTACCGAGCACACGCCACGGGCTCCTCCTCGTGCAGCCGTACGCTACCCACGCGGGGGCGCTCGCGGTGCGGCTCGCGCCCGGTTGGCGAGGATTGACAGATGTCGTGACCCGACGCGTCAAACGCCTCCTCCACCGCTGAACGCCTGCTTCACTGGTGCACGCCTGAACGCCTGCTTCACTGGTTCACGCCTGTAGTGCACGACCTGTACGCGAACTCCTGAGGGGACGGCAGTCCATGACCTGGCTGATCACCGGCGGCGCCGGCTACATCGGGGCGCACGTCGTCCGCGCGATGCGCGAGGCGGGCGAACGGGCGGTGGTCTACGACGACCTGTCGACGGGAATCTCCGAGCGCGTACCCGAGGGGGTGCCGCTGGTCGTGGGCTCCACCCTGGACGGCGAACTGCTCTCCCGCACCCTGGCCCGGCACAGCGTCACCGGCGTGGTCCACCTGGCGGCGAAGAAGCAGGTCGGCGAGTCGGTCGAACAGCCGCTGCACTACTACCAGGAGAACGTGGAGGGACTGCGCGTCCTGCTCTCCGCCGTCACGGACGCCCAGGTCACGTCCTTCGTCTTCTCCTCCTCGGCGGCGGTGTACGGCATGCCGGACGTGAACCTGGTGACGGAGGAGACTCCGTGCGTGCCGATGAGCCCGTACGGCGAGACCAAGCTCGCGGGCGAGTGGCTGGTGCGGGCCACGGGCCGGGCAACCGGCCTGTCCACGGCCTCACTCCGCTACTTCAACGTTGCGGGGGCGGCCTCGCCCGACCTCGCGGACGCCGGCGTCTTCAACCTCGTCCCGATGGTCTTCGAGAAGCTGACCGAGGGTGCGGCGCCGCGGATCTTCGGGGACGACTACGCCACCCCCGACGGCACCTGCGTCCGGGACTACATCCACGTGGTGGACCTGGCCGAGGCCCATGTGGCTGCGGCCCGGCGCCTGCATGCCGCCCCAGGTACGGACCTGACCCTCAACATCGGCCGCGGTGAGGGCGTTTCGGTCCGCGAGATGATCGACCGCATCACCACGCACACCGGCCACGACCTCCCCCCGTCCGTCGCCCCACGC
>NZ_VJZC01000782.1 GCF_009377185.1 Streptomyces spongiae | reverse complement strand
GGACGGGGAGGGGGACGACGCGGTCGAGGGTGCCGTCGGGGGTGTAGCGGCGGACCGCTCCGCCGTCCCAGAGGGCGACCCAGACGCAGCCGTCGGCGTCGACCGTGAGGCCGTCGGGGAAGCCCGCGCCTTCCTCGATGACCGTCAGCGGGCGACGGTTGGAGATCTGCCGGCCCTCGCCCACGTCGAAGACGTCGACGCGGCGGGTCGGGGAGTCGATGTAGTACATCAGGCGGCCGTCCGGGCTCCAGCCGATGCCGTTGCTGACGGCGACGTCGTCGAGGACCGTGCTGACCGTGCCGTCGGCGGTGAGGTGGGACAGGGTGCCGCCGCCGGGGGCCTCGTCGTAGCGCATGGTGCCCGCCCAGAGGGAACCGTCGGGTGCCACGGCCGCGTCGTTGGCGCGGCGGCCCGGGACCGGCTCGTGGTGCAGCCAGCGGAAGCCGCCGTCGGCGTCGCGCAGGCCGACGCCGTCGCGGAGGTTGAGCACCAGCCCGCCGCCCTCGCGCGGCTTCGCGGCGCCCACGTGCTGTTCGGTGACAGTGACCGTGCGGCGGCCGGAAACGGGGTCGTAGGTGTGGACGCGGGAACCGAGGATGTCGATCCAGATCAGCCGCTGGGCGGCGGTGTCCCAGGTGGGGCCCTCGCCGAGGGTCGCGTGCTCCCGTACCGCGATCTCGTAGCCCGTGGGCGTCGTCATGCCACGCTCCGGTGTCCGAGGTTCTCCGACAGCTCCGCCGCGCCCTTGGCGACGAGCTCCTCCAGCTCGGCCCGGCGCTCGTCGCTCCAGCGGATCATGGGCACGGAGATGGAGAGCGCGGCGACCACCCTGCCGGTGCGGTCGCGGACCGGGGCGGCCACGCAGGACACGTCCGGGTTGGACTCGCGGCTCTCCACCGCGATGCCGCGCCGGCGGATCTCGGTCAGGGTCTCGCGCAGGGCGGCCGGGTCGGTGATGCTGTTCGGCGTCATCCGGACCAGGTCCGCGTCGTCGGGGATGCGGGCGGTGAGCTCGTGCTCGGGGAGGGAGGCGAGGAGCATCTTGCCGACCGAGGTGCAGTGCGCGGGCAGCCGGCGCCCGGCGGCGGACACCATGCGGACGGCGTGCGTGGAGTCGACCTTGGCGATGTAGATGACGTCCGTGCCCTCCAGGATCGCCACGTGCACCGTCTCGTCGCAGGTCTCGGCGACGGTCCGGGCGACCTGCTGGCCCTCGGCGGCGAGATCGAGCTGCTCGGCGTAACGGCTCCCGAGCTGGTACGGACGCACACCGAGCCGGTAACGTCCCGGTTGTCCCGGTACCGGGACGATGTACGACCGGGCGGCGAGCGTGGTGACCAGCTCGTGCACGGTGGTGCGCGGCAGCTGCAGCTTGCGCACGATGTCGGGGGCGGACAGCGTGCCGTCCCCGTCCAGGAAGAGCTCCAGTATGTCGAGAGCCCTGGTCACGGCGGGTACGAGGCGTCCCACGACCGGCCCCCTCCCTTGCGTCTTTGGTGACTGCGTTCGAGATTTCAACAGTCGATCGGCATGACGAACACAGGCTAGCCACAAGGGCCCGACCGGGCAATGGTCCGGTGACGCCTGGGTTGCGGGCGGGCAACGCGACCGACCTTCCCTTTTGCGCCAATTGCCGGGCTGCTTGACGCCACTTCCGCCGGGTGACCAGAACGCGCCTCGGATTCTCCGCACGACGTCTCGTGGCTGCCGGTGCTGTTCGCCGTGCGGCCATGCCGTTGTGCCGCCGCGCGGATCGCGGCCCCGTTTCCCGGTTTCTCAGCGAGGAGCACAGCGTGCCGTTCTTCCCCCGGCAGGTCCTGGTCACCACTGCCGTCGTCGGCGTCCTGGCGGTGACGTCCGCCTGTGGCGGGCAGGACGACGGCAACGACTCGGCTTCGGACACGGTCGGGCTGTCCCGCACGCCCGGCACGGGCTCCTCGGGGTCCGCTGCTTCCGCATCCCCGAGCGCCTCCGGCTCGGCGCCCGCGAGCCCCTCCGGGTCCGGCTCGCCGTCCGCCTCTGCTTCCGCCTCCGCTTCGGCGTCACGCCTCCCGAAGGGCACGAGCGGGTCCGGGAGCGGTTCGAAGGCCGGCTCGGGCTCCGGTTCCGGTGACGCGACCGCCGCTCCGGCGCCCGCCGCCCCGGACTTCCCCGTGCCGGTGCAGGTGGGCGACGCCACCCAGGTGATCCCAGGGGTACCTACACGATCACCGAGGGGTTCGGCGTGGAGTCCGGTGGCACCGCGATGCCGTACCACGTGGTTACCCAGGACGACTGGTGGGTGGAGGATCCCGAGTCGAAGTTCTACAACCAGATGCACGGGGAGGCCGGCGCGGACTTCCCGCTCACGGAGGCCGGCGACCGCGGCAGTGAGCACCTCGTCAACTACCCCACGCAGTACGCCAAGGCGCTCGTCATCAACTTCAACCGCCGGCCCGCCACCCCCGGCCGGGGAGCGGGCATCTTCCTCCACGTCAACGGGAGCGGCGCCACCGCGGGCTGTGTCTCGGTTCCCCGGGCGACCATGGACCGGATCATGGGGTGGATCAGGCCGTCCGCACACCCGAGGATCGCGATTGGCTGAGGCCATGGCCGGGGCCGAGACGGGGGCCGGGCGGGGCCGGGCCTCACGAGGCTTCCTGCCGGGCCCTCCCGTGCAGCAGCAGATAGAAGGTCTGCAGCGACTCCTCGCGCCCGGCCTCGAAACGATTCACCACCTTGCCGAGCGGATTCCACACCCGCCCGTCCGGCATCCGCACCCCGACGGGCTGCCCAAAGTACGTCCGCTGCTCGGCGTCGAAGTCCACCCAGACCGCCCCGGCCCGGCGCACCAGCACCTCACCGACGTACGCCCCGAGCCCGAACAGCGTTCCGGCGACCCGCTCCCGGTCCGCCTTGCCCTTGCGCAGACCGTCGACAAGGAAGTCGACGACCCGCAGGCTGGCGACCGAGTAGTCCAGCGGCAGCCGGTTCCTCGCGGTCACCCGTGTGACGAACCGGTCGGCGTGCTGCCGCATCACGCGTGCGGTCGGCTGCTGCGCCCTTGCTCCAGGCATGTCTCCGGGCATGTCCCCCGCCCCCTAGGTCGCTGTGTGCAAGCGGTTGTCCGCTCTCCCCTCGACCAAGCGCACCGCCGAACGCAAACGTCACACCTTTCTCACACGAAGGTCTCAACGTCGCAGAGCGCGACACCTCAAGGAGCAGCCGTGATCGCTCGAGGCCACCTTCCGGCGCTGGGACGACCAACCGGTGAGGGAGACGAGGTCATCGACCCAGTCCTCTCCGGACTCGGCGTCCCGCCCGTGGATCCGCGCCTTCACGACCGCGTCACCCTCGCGGGCAACGTGATGGTTCCCGTGAAGGTCCCCTTGGTCGACTCCGTGACGTCCTGGGCGTAACGGATGTTCTGACCGCCGTAGGGGACGAGGAAGGCGAACCGGAAGATGTGCTTCTTGATCCGGTACGTCGCAGCGTCGAGGGCGACCGATTCCACGACGCGCTCCACGGTGATCCGGCTCTCGGAAGCCGTGACTCCCCCGCCTCCAGCCTGGCCCACTGCCGGAACCAGGCCGCGATCCCCGGCTGCCGCGAGAGATACGGCGCCGACTTCAGCAGCGCGCCGGTACCGCCCAGGAGTTCGTCGGCCCGCTCCACGAAGGCGGGGTCGGGCATTCTCCGCCCCAACTCGACCGAGGCGACGGTGTACTTGGAGTACCGCACCAGCGACCCGAACTCCTCCCGCCCGAAGCCCGCGTGCTCCCGCAGCGCCTGTACCACCGCCCCGAACGTCCGCAGACTGTCGGACGCCTCGGGCTCTCCCCCGCCGCTTCCG
>NZ_VJZC01000781.1 GCF_009377185.1 Streptomyces spongiae | reverse complement strand
GCCCCCGACCCCGTGGACGCCTTCGACGCGCTGCGGGCCACGGAGACGTACTGGAGGCAGTGGCTGCGGCCCCTGACGTACGAGGGTCCCTACCGCGACGCCGTGGCCCGCTCCCTGATCACCCTCAAGGCCCTCACCTACGAGCCCACCGGCGGGATCGTCGCCGCCCCCACCACCTCCCTCCCCGAGGAGATCGGCGGCCCCCGCAACTGGGACTACCGCTACTGCTGGCTCCGCGACGCCGGCCTCGCCCTGGAAGCACTGCTGCGCAGCGGCTTCACCGCCGAGGCCGACGCCTGGCGGGGCTGGCTGGAACGGGCCGTGGCCGGACGGCCCCAGGACGTCCAGATCATGTACGGCATCGCGGGCGAACGCCGGCTCACCGAGTGGGAGGCCGACTGGCTGCCCGGGTACGAGGGCTCACGGCCCGTACGCATCGGAAACGCCGCCGCCGGACAGCGACAGCTCGACGTACCCGGCGAGTTGATGGAGACCGTCCATCTCACCATCCGCTCCGGACTGCGCCCGCGGCACCATCTGGTCTCCCTCCAGGGACTCCTGCTCGACCACCTGGAGCGGGCCTGGTCCGAGCCCGACCAGGGGCTGTGGGAAACGCGCAGCGCCCCGCGCCACCACGTCCACTCCAAGGTGATGTGCTGGGTCGCCTTCGACCGTGCGGTACGCCTCGCGGAGGGGCACGCCCGCCCCGGGCCGGTCGACCACTGGCGGCAGGTACGGGACCGTATCCGCGACGACGTGTGCGAGCAGGGCTTCGACCCCGTCCGCTCCACCTTCACCCAGGCCTACGGATCGCCCGAACTCGACGCCGCGCTGCTGCTCATCCCCCAGACCGGCTTCCTGCCTCCCGACGACCCCCGGGTCGTCGGCACCATCGATGCGGTACGGCGCGAACTCGCCGCGGACGGACTGGTACTGCGCTACTCGGCCGGCCGCGGCCCCTCCCCGGACGGCCTCGCCGGACCCGAGGGCGCCTTCCTGGCCTGCTCGTTCTGGCTCGCGGACGCGCTGTTCCTGATCGGCCGCGAGGACGAGGCCCGCGAACTGTTCGAGCGGCTCCTGTCCCTGCGCAACGACGTCGGCCTCCTCGCCGAGGAGTACGACCCCGTGGCCCGGCGCCAGCTCGGCAACTTCCCCCAGGCGTTCACCCACGTTCCCCTCATCCGGGTGGCGTACGAACTCGACCGGCACGCCACGGAGCACCGGCGCGGGGTGCCGCGGAAAATCGATTGACGCGGGTCCGTGCGGCGACGCTAGGGTGAGGGCACTTCGGGAGGTGGCCGGTGGCCGCCGCCCTCGAACGGGACGAGGAACGGGAGGTGTTGACCGATGGCTGTCATTGAGATGGGCGCTGCCCGCATCCAGGAATCCATCAAGTCCACCTCTGTGGTCACCGGCTGACACATCCACCTGCAGTCCGCGCGTGCGCGCGCCCGCCGGGACCACCCTGTGAAGGGTCTCCCTTGACTTCGTCCTCCTCTGCTTCTTCTTCCTCTTCCGCCGCCTTGTCGGCTCTGGCTCCGTACGGCTGGGACCAGGCGTGGGCGGATGAGTTCGCCCCGTACGACGCCGAAGGGCTCGTCGCCGGGCGGGTGATCCGCGTCGACCGGGGGCAGTGCGACGTGATCACCGCCGACGGCGTCATGCGCGCGGACACCGCGTTCGTGACCCCGCACGACCCCCTGCGCGTCGTGTGCACCGGCGACTGGGTCGCCGTCGAACCCGCGGGCAGTCCCCGCTACGTACGGACGTATCTGCCGCGCCGTACCGCCTTCGTGCGCTCCACCTCCTCCAAGCGGTCCGAGGGGCAGATCCTCGCGGCCAACGTCGACCACGCGGTCGTCGCCGTGTCCCTCGCGGCGGAACTCGACCTCGGTCGCGTCGAACGCTTCCTGGCACTCGCCTGGGAGTCCGGCGCGCAGCCCGTCGTGGTGCTGAGCAAGGCCGACCTCGTGCCGGACGGGGTGACGCTCGCCCACCTCGTGCAGGATGTGGAGACGACCGCGCCGGGAGTGCCGGTGCTGCCCGTCAGCGCCGAGCTCGGGGAGGGCCTGGACGTCCTCGCCGCGGTGATCTCCGGGGGGACGTCCGTGCTGCTCGGGCAGTCCGGCGCGGGCAAGTCGACGCTCGCGAACGCGCTGGCCGGTGAGGACGTCATGGAGGTCCAGGCCACGCGTGACGTCGACGGCAAGGGCCGCCACACCACCACGACGCGTAACCTCCTCGCGCTGCCCGGCGGAGGCGTGCTCATCGACACGCCGGGACTGCGCGGCGTGGGTCTCTTCGACGCCGGGACCGGGGTCGGCCAGGTGTTCTCCGAGATCGAGGAGCTCGCCGCCGAGTGCCGTTTCCACGACTGCGCGCACATCGCGGAGCCGGGGTGCGCGGTCCTCGCCGCGGTCGACTCCGGCGAGCTGCCGGAACGTCGCCTCGACAGCTACCGGAAGCTGCTCCGCGAGAACCAGCGGATCGTCGCCAAGACGGATGCGCGGGTGAGGGCGGAGATCCGCCGCGACTGGAAGCGGAAGGGCGCCGCCGGTAAGGCCGCGATGGAGGCGAAGAGGGGGCGCTGGATGTAAGGGCGCCGGAGGGGCTGATTTCAGCCCCTCCGGCGTTTGAGGAGCGGGGTCCGGGGCGGAGCCCCGGGGAAGGGACGGGTACGCCCTAGTGGACCCGGACCGCGCCCTCCAACCCAAGCAGCCGCCGCTTGCGGTCCAGGCCGCCCGCGTACCCCGTCAGGGAGCCGTCCGCTCCGATGATCCGGTGGCACGGCCGTACGACGAGCAGGGGGTTGGCCCCGATCGCCCCACCGACCGCCCGCACCGCCGCGCGGGACGCCCCGATGCGCGCGGCGATCTCCCCATAGGTCACGGTCGCCCCGTACGGGACATCGTCCAGCGCGCCCCACACCCGCTCACGAAACGCGGTCCCACGCCCCCGCAACTCCAGCCGGAACTCCTTGAGTTCACCGGCGAAGTACGCACCGAGCTGCTCCTCCGCCGCCCGGAAGAGCCCCGGCGTATGCCGCCACTCGGGCAGGACAACCCGCCCGCCCTTCTGGCCGGGTACGGACAGGGAGGTCAGGGCTCCCGAGTCGTCGGCGGTGAGGAGGAGCCGACCGAGGGGACTGTCGGCCTGCGTGTAGTGGATGAGTTCGGACATGTCAGACTCCGGTTTCCTCTCGCTCCGACCGGCGTGCGGTCCTGAGGTGTTGAAGGGCGTACGAGCGCCAGGGACGCCACGTCTCGGGAACGTCCACGCCAGGCGGCGCGACGTCCGGGTCCCCGAGGGCGCGGGTCCGGATCACGGCGACAGTACGGGCGTCCATGCCCGGCAGCGCCAGCAGCGCGTCCTGCGCGTCGTCCCGGTCGGCGCCCGCGTCGAGCCGCAGCGTCCCGTCGGCCAGCGCGGCGGCGAGCGCACCGAGGGTGCCCCGGCCGTCCTGCGCCTGTGCGAGCGCGGCGGGCTCGGGGAAGACATGGGTGAGCGTCCCGCAGGGGGCGTCCAGCGCCTTCCCGTACGTCCGCACCAGTTCCGCGGCCTCGGCCACGCCCACGACGGCACGTACGGCCAGTTCCTCCGGGTCGGCGGCACCGGGCGACCGCAGGCCGGGCCGCGCGGTGACCAGCGGGGCGAGCCGGGGGTCGCGGCCGAGCCGCCCGTCCACGGCGTACGGATCGGCGTCGAGGTCGAAGAGCCGCCGCAGCCGCTGCACGGCGGTGGTGAGGTCACGCGGATCACCGAGCCGGATCCGCGCGTCCAGCCAGCCACCGTGCCCGGCTGCGGAACCGCTCCCAGACCCCCTGGCGGAACCCGCGCCCGAAC
>NZ_VJZC01000078.1 GCF_009377185.1 Streptomyces spongiae | reverse complement strand
GGGGAGGAGCGTCAACTTCCGGGTGGGCCGGCGGCTTCGATGGCGCCGGGTGAGGCGGAGGTGACGAGGGACGATCCGGTGAGCCAGACGATGTTCCGGCAAAACGATCAACTAAGAGCTTATATAAGCTTGCGATACATTTCTAGGGTGACCTCCACTCATCGAGTCGACCTCGACACCGACTTGAATGTCGGTGACTTCACGAGGGTGATCGAGACCTTCAACCGCTACTACATCCGGCTTCCCGTGGTGCAGAAGCTGTCGTTCACGACGCTCTCCGTGCTGGACACCCTGGCCGTCGGCGGCCCGAGACGGCTGACCGAACTGGTCAGAACCGAACAGATAAGCCAGCCGGGGCTCACCCAGCTGGTCACCCGCCTCGAACGCGACGGGCTCGTGGAACGCCGCCCCGACCCGGCGGACGGCCGGGCCGCCCTCATCCACATCACCGAGGCCGGCCGCGAGATCGGCGAGGCCCGGCAGGAGGACCGCGGCCGCCATCTGCACCACCTCGTCGCCCAGTTGACGCCCGAGGAACGCCAGGTGATCGCGGCGGCCCTCCCGGCCCTGGCCCGGCTGGCGGAACTCGGAAACAACCAGGCCGCACAGCGGTGACGCACACAGCGCAAAGGCCTTGTCAGATCGTCTGGCAAGGCCTTGCGGCAGCTTCGGCCCGGCCTCGCGGTTCGGGCCGTGCTCGCATGTCTGCTACGCCACTAGAAGGTCACGGGGATTTCATCGAACCCGCCGGTGATCCGGTGCTCCTGCCAGCGCAGTGACTCCTCGGGTACCGCGAGCTGCAGGTTGGGCAGTCTGCGGAACAGCCGCTCGAACACCGCGGTCAGCTCGATCCGGGCCAGCACGCGGCCGATGCAGTGCCGGGTGCCGTGCCCGAATGCCAGGTGCGACTTGGGCTTGACCCGGGCCAGGTCGAACAGGTCGCTGTCGGGGTACGCCCGGCCGTCGATGTTGGCCGCGCCGATGGCCAGCATCACCGCGTCCCCGGTCCGGATCACTGTCCCGGCGACGGTGATGTCGCTGTGCGCGTAGCGGGGTATGAGCGCGTTGGATCCCTTGCCGCCAACGGCCAGGCGCAGGATCTCCTCGACCGCGGCCGGCGCGAGTTCGGGATTCTCGGCCAGCTGGGCACGCTGGGCCGGATTGCGCAGCAGGAGCAGGGTGCCCAGGTCGATGCGCACAATGGTGGTCTCGTAGCCGAACAAGAGCACGGCGTTACCCAATTGGGCAATGTACGCATCGGACAGTGCGCCGTCTTTCACGGCGATCAGCTCGGACAGGATGTCGTCGCCCGGCTCGATTCGCTTGCGCGCCACCAGTTCCGTTGTGTAGTCGACAACCTGTTGAAAGGTGTTCACCGAGTGCTGGCTGTCGCTCTGGTCGAATGTCCCTCTCGCCCACTGCCCGAACCGCTCCCGGTCGGCCAACGGCACACCGAGCAGATCGCAGACCACCATGGTCGGCAACGGAAACGACAGCGCGCGGTGCAGGTCGGCCGGTTGAGTGCTGTCGGCCAACTGGTCGAGCAGCTCGTCCACGTGGTGCTCGATCCGGGCCTTCATCAGGCGCATCCGGCGCGTGGAGAACCGGGGTACAAGCAGCTCGCGCAGCTGCGGATGTTCGGTGGCCTCGGTGTCGTAGTCGTCCCCGGCCATCAGCGCCATCATGGTGCTCCTGGCCGTGCTCTTGGTCGACCGCTCCGGGTAGGGATTGCTGAGACCGAGTCGGCGGTCGGCGAGTAGTTTCCTCACCTCGGTGTAGCGGGTGACCAGCCAGGCCTCTTCACCGCCGATCCGCACCTTGGTGACCGGCCCCTCCTGCTGCAGTGCGCGCATCTGGGGCGCGATGCCGATTATGGATGGGTTATCGAACGGTAACGTCGGAAGTTCCATCATGTAGTCACGTTCACATGTTCAAGCTTTTTATGTCAATGAGTTCGAGTCAGGTATTTCAGTGGTGGAAATGTGGATTGACTGTATGCGACTGACACGTGTGTGCTCGATGTCAGGGAGAATTTCGACGCCGTCGGTAATCAATTGAATCTCCGCGCGTCTTATGTTGGATAATTATGCCAACTCGGCCTCCGAGGAAATGGGACAGCTTTGCTTCTACCGCTGAGCGCGAGAGCGCCGGGAGCCCGCCCCCACATGGCCTGACATGGCGAGGACCGGCCCCCGGTGGAGTCCGTCAGGCAGCCGCGCCCCCGACCAACTGGGTCGTGTCGACGAGGCGGTTGGAGAATCCCCACTCGTTGTCGTACCAGCCGAAGATGTGTACGTGGCGCCCCTCGATGACCTGCGTGAGCAGGGAGTCGAAGATGCACGACGCCGGGTCCCTGACGATGTCCGCCGAGACGACCGGGTCCGCTGTGTAGCGCAGGATCCGCGCGAGTTCGCCGTCCGCCGCCTTGCGGAACAGCGAGTTGACCTCCTCCGCCGTCGTCTCGCGGGCCACCCGGACGGTCAGGTCGGTCAGCGAGCCGACGGGGACGGGAACCCGCACCGAGTACCCGTCGAGCTTGCCCTGCAGGCTGGGGAGCACGAGGCCGATCGCACTGGCGGCATTGGTGGTGGTCGGGATGGTGCTGAGGTTGGCCGCGCGGGCGCGCCGGGGGTCGGGGTGCGGGCCGTCCTGGAGGTTCTGGTCCTGCGTGTAGGCGTGGATCGTGGTCATGGTGCCGACCTCGATGCCGAGCGCGTCATCGAGCACCTTGGCCATGGGGGCCAGGCAGTTCGTCGTACACGAGGCGTTGGAGACGATCGTGTGCTGCTCGGGGTCGTACAGGTGGTCGTTGACGCCCATGACGAGGGTGAGGTCCGCGTTCTTCGCCGCAGCGGAGACGACCACCTTCGAGGCCCCGGCGTCGATGTGCGCCCGGGCCTTGGCGGCGTCGTTGAACACGCCTGTCGACTCGATGACAACGTCGACTCCGAGGCGGCCCCAGGGCAACTGCGCCGGGTCGCGTTCGCTGAGGACCTCGACCACGGTGTCCCCGATCCTGATCGAGGAGCCTTCCGCCACGACCTGCTGGGGCAGCGGCCCGTACACGCTGTCGTACTTCAGCAGGTTCGCCAGGGCCTGCGGGCTGGCCAGGTCGTTGACCGCGGCCACGCGGATGTCGGCGCCGGACGTGAGCAGGGCACGGAAGTAGCTACGGCCGATGCGGCCGAAGCCGTTGATTCCCACAGTGATTGTCATGATTCCTGTCCTGATTGTTGGGAGTCTCGCAGCACTGGCTGCGCGGGGTGTCGTGCTTCGTGAGCGGCGATGTACTCCTCACGCGAGAGGTCATCGCCGCTCACGGCGACGGGGATGCGGCAGGCGCTGCCCCAGCGGGGCATCGAGTACCCACGGATGGCACCGGCTGATCACGTCCTGGGCGACCTGGACGGGCCACGACTGCCGGGTCACCGCGTAAGGCCCGGACCGCTGACTCCCGTGATGCCCCGGTGCCGATGCCACGGCCGGCCACGAGGGATCGTGGCGCCCCGGTGGTCCGTGTCGTTGTCGCGGTGGCGCAGCGGGATCGCTGTGCCGGCATGGGTTGCCCTAGCTGTCACCTGTCTCATCACCTACAAATCCGCCGGGGTGGCCAGCCTGCCCCGCGCGGCGGTCGCGGCCGCCTAGCGCTGTTGGTGTCGATTGACGCGCCGTTGCGCCGAGAGGGCATGCGAAACCACGCGCCTGGGTGAGGCGCCGGTACGCAAGCGATAAGCAGCTTATATAAGTCTGCGGTACATTTCCACGGTGACTCCTACTCATCGAGCCGACCTCGACACAGACTTGGACGTCGGTGACTTCACGAGGGTGATCGAGAACTTCAACCGCTACTACATCCGGCTTCCCGTGGTGCAGAAGCTGTCGTTCACGACACTGTCCGTGCTGGACACACTGGCTGTCAGCGGCCCGAAGCGGCTGACCGAACTCGCCAGGACCGAGCAGATCAGCCAGCCGGGGCTCACTCAGATGATCACCCGGCTCGAGCGCGACGGGCTCGTGGAACGCCGCCCCGACCCGGCGGATGGACGCGCCGCCCTCATCCACATCACCGAGAGCGGCCGGATGATCGGCCAGGCCCGGCACGAGGACCGGGGCCGTCACCTGCGCCCGCTGGTCGCCCGGCTGACGCCCGCGGAACGCCAGGCGATCGCGGCGGCTCTCCCCGCCCTGACCCGCCTCGCGGAGCTCGGGTCCGAAGCCGGACGGTAGGGCCCGCCCCCTCATCATGCGGCAGAACCCGCGGAGCGGCCGCGGGTTCTGCCGGAGCCGGAGCCGGAGCCGGAGCCGGAACGGCCGCGAGTTCGAGTCGTGGACAGCCGCCGGGTCACCGACCGCGGGGCCCGGCCGGGCAGAGGCCCGCGCCGGGCGGCGCGCCTACGGCGTCGCCCGGCGCGTGGCGGCCAGGGGAGTGTCAGGGGTGGCCGTGTCCATCGACGGCTACGCCCGCGGCCAGGCGGCGCATGGTGTCGGCGACCGCGATCGCCCCGGGCGCGTCGGGCTCGATGAGCGTGTAGTGGCCGATGTCGGGCAGGACGACCGTCTCCAGGTCCTCGTGCACCGCCGCGTAGTCCGTGAACTGCGACAGAGGCACCTCCTCGTCGACCGCGCCGTGCAGCAGCACGGTCCGTACGCCCGTCGTTCCCGGCCCCTTCAGCAGCGTCAGCGGATCGACGTACGGCAACCGCGACTCGAACAGGTCGGATCCGCCCAGGAGTTGCAGCGCCGCGTCGTTGCTGAGCCGGTCCCGGCGGGTGGCCTCGAGGTCGGTCAGCGGGCCGAGAGCGAGTACGGCGGGCGGGAGGGACGCCGTGTGCCAGGGCGAGTCGGCGGGCAGGAGAGCGCGGGCCGCGCACCACAGGGCGAGATGGCCGCCGGAGCAGTGGCCGGCCAGGACGTACGGTCGGCCTTCGGGCAGTGTGTCGACGATCCGGGCGACGTCGTCGAAGGTCTCCGGATAACCTCCCGCACCCCCGGACCGGCGAAAGCCCGGCAGCAGCACGGAGAAGCCCTGTTTCGCCAGCCAGGAGGCGAACGGCGTCAGATGCATCCGGTCGTAGCGCCAGTATCCGCCGTGCAGCAACAGCACCAGCGGTGCTTCCGGGTCCTCGGCGGGCCAGGCGTCGTAGACCTGGTGGGGATGGTCACCGTACTTCCCGTGCACCGGCGCGAGGACCGGTTTCAGGCTCAGGACGCGTTGCTCCTCCTCGGCGGCGAAGGCCGAGATCTCCCTGGATGTCACCGTCCACCGCCCACTGCTCGGGGAAGCGGAGCCGCTTCGCACGGGTGCTCGGCGTTCACGACGTGGCAGGGGACGTGGTTCATGGAAATGCTCCTCAGATTCCCAGCAGCAGGCCACCGCTCGCGTCCAGGCACTGGCCCGTCACCCAGCGGGCGTCGTCGCTCGCCAGGAAGGCGACCACGTCCGCGATGTCCTCGGGATTGCCCAGCCGGTTGAACACGGAGGCGGACTCATAGCGCGCCCGCACCTCGGGCTGCTTCAGGGTCGGGTTGATCCCGGTCTCCGTGACACCGGGGGAGACCGCGTTCACGGTGATCCCGCGCGGGCCGAGTTCCGCGGCCAGAGTGCGGGTGAGTACGTCTATCGCGCCCTTCGACATCGAGTAGGCGACGATCCAGGAGAAGGCGACGCGGGTGGCCAGCGAGGAGATGTTGACGATCCGGCCGCCGTCCCTCATCCGGCCGAGAGCCCGCTGTACGACGAAGAAGGGGGCCTTGGTGTTGACCGCGAAGACCTGGTCGTACTCGGCTTCGGTCACCTTCGAGATCTCCACGGGGAGCGTGATGCCCGCGTTGTTGACCAGGATGTCCAGCCCGTCCGCGGAGCCGTGACCGGCCAGCCCCTCGTCGAAGGCCGCCCAGAGCGCGTCGGCGTCGCCCGGCACACCGAGTTCCGCGCGCACGGCGAAGGCCCGCCCGCCCGCCGAGGCGATCTGCTCGACCGTCTCCTCGGCGGCCACCGCGTCGTGGCCGTAGTGCACCGCGACCAGTGCGCCCTCAGCCGCCAGCCGCATCGAGACGGCCCTGCCGATACCCCGGCTGCCGCCCGTCACCAGCGCCGTCCTGCCGGAAAGCTTGCCCACGGTGTTCTCCTTGTCTCCTGCGCCCGCCGGCAGCACCGGCGGCACGCGATCGGTACTCAGATGACGGCTTCACTGAACGAGGAGTACCGGCACGGCCCTCGCAATCCCCCGCCCCGCCCGGCACTCGTGTGAGGCAGGCCATACCGGCACGGGTCTCCTTCAGCTGTCCGCCGCGCGCAGGGCGGCCGCCACCGCCTCACCGATCTGTGCGATCGGCTCCGGCTCTGTCATCGCGTAGTGGCCGCAGGGCACCTCGTGGTCCTCGACCACGCCGTCGACGTACGTGCGCCACTCCTCGGCCTTGCCCGGAGCGTCCGACGGATCGTCCCATCCGTCGGCGTCGGCCGCACCGCCGACCGCGCTGAAGAACAGGACGTCACCGCGGAACACCTCGGGGCTGAACTCGGGCGCGACGCGCAGGTTGTTGCGCATGACACGGGCGATTTCGGCCGCCTCCTCGGCCGTCACCTCCGCGCCCGCTCCCGGGCCGGACGAGTCGAGCAGCCGCAGCAGGTCGGCGACGACGGGCGGCGCACCGTCCGGCAAGTGGACACCGGTCAGCCTGGAGAGCAGGGCCACCACCTGCCGCTCGGCCACCTCCGGGGACGGGGGATGAAGATGCAGCAGCGGGGAATCCAGCATGGCCAGCAGCTCCACCCGCTCGCCCTCGCCCTGCAGCGCGGTGGCCATGGCGTGGGCCACCATTCCGCCGTAGGACCAGCCGAGGAGCCGGTAGGGTCCCTCCGGCTGGATCTCGCGCAGCAGCCCCAGGTAGGACTCGACCATGTCCTTCGCGTTGGTGACGGGTGGTGCGAGACCGTCCAGCCCGCGTGACTGGACGGCGTAGACCGGCTGCTGCTCCCCCAGGTGGGCGAGCAGCCCGGCGTACCGCCAGCCGATGCCGCTTCCGGGGGGCAGGCAGAACAGCGGACGCTGATCGCCTCCGGTGCGCAGCGGGAGAACCGGGGCGAAGGCGTCCCGGCCGCCGCCACGGCGGCCCGCGCGGTCCAGCAGCCCCGCGACGGTCGGGGAGGCCAGCACCGCCGAGCCCGGCACGTCGAGCACTCCCGCCTTGCGAAGCCGGCCGGCCAGAATCACCCCGCGCATGGAGTCGCCGCCCAGGTCGAAGAAGTTGTCGTGGACACCGATCGGCTCCACCCCCAGTGCCTCCTGCCACTGCTCGGCAACCGCGCGTTCGAGGTCGCTGCGGGGGGCGACATATGAGGTCTGCAGGTACGGCCGGGGAGCCAGGGAGCGGGCCGACTGCCCGGCAGCCGACGTGGCCACGGTCTCCGGAGCGTCCGCGGTGTCCACGGCGTACGGAAGGGCGCCGTCGGCTGCGGGGCTGGCGGAGACCCGCGGCGGGTCGATCCAGTGGCTCCGGCGGTCGAAGGCGTAGCCCGGCAACGTCGCCCCCGGCCCGTGGTCCCGGGCTCCGCTCAGCGGCGCGAGGTCGACCGGCACGCCAGCCGTCCACAACCGGGCGACCGCCTCGGCGAGCACCTGGACGTCGGACCGCGCGGACTTGGGGTGACGCATGGTGACGACCGTGGTCGGCCCCGCCTCCGGCAGACACGCCCGGGTCGCCTTCGACAGCGTGTCTCCGGGGCCGACCTCCACCATCAGTGACTCGCCACGTCGCCACAGGGCCGCGACACCGTCGGCGAAGCGCACGGTCTCGCGTAGCTGGTCGACCCAGTGCTGGACGCTGGTCGCCTGGTCGTCGGTGACCCAGGTGCCGGTGGTGTTGGTGACGTAGGGGATCCGAGGCGGCCGCAGGGTGACGCGGCGCACGGCCTCGGCGAAGTCTCCGAGGATCGGATCGAGCATGTGCGAGTGGGCCGCGAGAGACAGCGTCAGCCGGCGGTGCGGGATCTCCTCAGCCGTCAGCTGCCGCTCCAACGCCTCCACTGCCTCCTCGCTGCCGCCGACCGTGCACGCGTCCGGTCCGTTCACCACGCTGAGCGAGAGGCCGCTGGTCAGTCGGCGGCGCAACTCCTCCTCCCCGAGGGCCACGCTGACGGTCGCGCCACCGGCCGCGACCATCAGCCGCGCGCGCTCCGCCACCAGCGGCAGCATGTCCTGAAGGTCCATGACCCCGGCGAGACAGGCCGCGGTGTACTCGCCGAGGGAGTGGCCGATCAGGGCGTCCGGACGGGCCCCGCGCTCCATCAGCACGGTGGCCAGGGCGTACTCGGTGACGACCACCGACAGCAGCCCCAGCACGCCGGGGTCGGTGGTGCCCGAGCCGAACAACGTGTCCCGCAGGTCCTGGCCCAGCACGGGCAACAGGACCCCGGCGCAGTGGTCGACGACATCGCGGTACGGGGCGCAGCCGCGGTACAGCTCCGCGCCCATGCCGGTGTACTGGGCGCCGCCACCGGGCAGCAGGAAGGCCACGCGCGGGGACCGATCCGCGCCCTTCGCGGGAGTGTCGGACAGCGGAGAGTTCAGCAGTTCGACGGCGTCCCGGCCGCTCTCGGCGACGACCGCGGCCCGGTGGGGCATCTCCGCGCGGCGGGTACGCAGGGTGTGGGACACCTCGGCCAGGTCCGGGCCGGGGTGGTCCGACAGGTGCCGGGCGAGACTGTCGCACTGACCGCGCAGCGCCCCGGGGGTCCGGGCGGACAGAGGCAGTACCTGCCACCGTGCCCCGGGGCCGTCGTCCTGGGAGACGGGCCGTTCCCGCTCCGGTGCCGTCGGCGCTTCTTCCAGGATGACGTGCGCGTTCGTACCGCCGATGCCGAAAGCGCTGACGCCTGCGCGACGCGGATCGCTCCCGGGCTGCCACTCCTCCAGGCCCGTCGGCACCCGAAACGGGCTCCCGGCCAGGTCGATCAGCGGGTTCGGGCGGTGGAAGTGCGGGACCGGTGGGATCAGCCGGTGCTCCAGGACCAGCACGGCCTTGATGAATCCCGCCAGACCGGCCGCGGCCCCGAGGTGGCCGATGTTGGGCTTGACCGACCCGAGGGCGCAGTACTGCCTGCGGTCGGTGGTCTCCCGGAACACCCGCGTCAGCGCCTCCACCTCGATGGGGTCGCCGAGGTTCGTGCCCGTGCCGTGGGCTTCCAGGTAACCGATGGAATCCGCGTCGACGCCGGCCAGCGTCTGGGCCATGAGAATCGCCTCGCACTGCCCCTCGGTGCTGGGCGCGCTGAAACCCACCTTCCGACGGCCGTCGTTGTTGACCGCCGACCCCTTGATCACGGCTCTGATCCGGTCCCCGTCCGCCAGGGCGTCCCCCAGGCGCTTGAGGACCACCACGCCCACCCCGTCGCCCGGCACGGTGCCCGCGGCTTCCGCGTCGAAGGCCCGGCAGCTGCCGTCCGGGGAGAACATGCCGCCCGGGACATGGCGATAGCCGAGCTTCGCCGAGGGGTTGACCGAGACCGCCCCCGCGAGTGCGACGTCGCAGGCGAGGTTCAGCAGGTCCTGGCAGGCGGTGTGGATCGCCACCAGCCCGGTGGAGCACGCCGTCTGCAGCGACAGGCTCGGGCCCGTCAGCCCGAGTTCGTACGAGATCCTGGTGGCCAGGGTGCCGAGCGAGTTGGCGGTAGTGGTATGAACCAGTTCCACCGAGCCGGGCCGGCCTGCGAACCTCGGGTACACGTGGGACGCGTAGTAACGGCTGTCCCCGGCGCCCGCGTAGACACCGATCGTCCGCCCCTCCCGGTCGGCCGCGTACCCCGAGGCCTCCAGTGCGTGGTAGGCGCACTCCAGCAGCAGCCGCTGCTGCGGGTCCACGATCGCGGCCTCGGCGGGGCTGTAGCCGAAGAAGGCCGCGTCGAACAGGTCGATGCCCTCGACGACCGATGCCCTGCGCACCAAGGAGGGGTCCGCCAGGTCCGCCGGGTCGCCGCCGGCGGCCAGGAACTCCTCGTCGCCGACCGGGCGCACCGACTCCTTGCCGGCGGCGACGTTCTCCCAGAACTCCTCCACCGTGTCGGCTCCGGGGAAGCGCGCCGCGATACCGATGACGGCGATGTCGTTGTCCGAGTGTCCGTTCTCGTGCTCCGGCGTGTCAGTCATCGCCGTCATTCCCCTTGTTCTGCCGAATGGTCCTGTTCCTTGCGGCGCGCTGCCGCTGCGCCTGCTGCCGGGCGCGTGCCAGGGCCCCGCCCGGCGTGGCGCTCCTGCTCCCGGCCGCGTCGCCCGCTGAGGGAGCGTCACCGGTGGGCCCGCCGTCCGCGGTCGCGGGGACCGTCACCCGGTCGGCGAGGTGCCGGGCCAGCGCCTCGACCGTGGGATGGCCGAACAGGTCCACGACAGTGAGGTCGCAGTCCAGTTCCTGGTTGACCTCGGTCATCGCACGGACCAGCAGCAGGGACGTGCCCCCGAGGTCGAAGAAGCTGTCGGTGACACCCACCTGGTCACGGTCCAGGACCCTGCGCCAGATGCCGCACAGTGTGTCCTCCAGCGCCCGGCGCCGGTCGGTGTCCGGGGCGGTGGTCCGGACGGCGGAACCGCCGGGCGATACGCCGGCGGACGTCCCGGCCGCCCTCAGGACCCACCGGTCAGCCGCCCCCGACAGCCGGGTGCTGTCCGCGGCGGCCCTGTGGAGCGCCCCGATGTCGGTGCCGTCGCGCAGTGCCACGCGGGCCACCAGCCGGTGCACCGGGCGCGCCGGGCCCTGGAGGTGGCCGCGCACCCAGGGAGCGCCGCGATCGACGCCGATCAGGATGTGCGGCTCGTCCAGGCATCGGGCGAGCCCGAGGGAGCGCAGACCGGCGGTGTGCTCCAGGACTCGGTAGCCGCGTGCCTCGGTCAGCGCCCGCAGCCCGTAGCCCCGGCTCATGCCGATGTCGTCCCACATGCTCCAGGCGAGGCTGTGGGCGGTCATCCGGCCCTGGCGGTGCTGGCACACCGCCAGCGCGTCGAGGAAGGCGTTGCCGGCGGCGTACGCGCCCGTCATGGAGCCGCCGAAGAAGCCGTTGACCGACGAGAAGGACAGGAACGACGACGCCGAGCGCTCCACAGCCAGCCGGTGCAGCACCCAGCCGCCGGTGACCTTCGCGGCGAGCGCGGCACGCCACCCCTGAAGGTCGTACTCGGAGACGGGCCGCTGGTCGAACACGCCCGCGAGGTGCACCACCCCTGCCAGGGGGGCCGACCACGCGGCGGCGGCCTTGTCCACCACGGCACGCACCTGCGTGGGATCGGTGATGTCGGCGCACTCGTAACGCACCTCACCGCATTCGCGCAGCCTGCGGAACGTCTCCACCCGGCGGGCCGTCTCGCCTCCTTCCGCGGCCAGGGCGTCCCAGGCATGCTCGGGCGGGAGTTCCGTGCGGCCGACCAGCAACAACCGGGTACCCGGTGCCTTGAGCAGGTGCTCGGCGACCAGGGCGGCCACTCCGCCGAGCCCGCCGCTCACCAGGAGGAAGCCGTCGGCCGCGGCCGGCCGCTTGCGGGGCAGCGGGTCGGGCAGTTGTGCCAGGCGACGTACCCAGCGCTGTCCGCTGCGGTAGGCCACCTCGGCATCGGACACCGGGCCACCCACCTCGGTGAGGATCAGCCGGGCGGCGTCCGCGTGGTCGGCGACCGGGAGGTCCAGCCGGCAGGCCTCCAGCCAGGGCATCTCCTCCCGCAGACTCTTCAGCATGCCGCCCGCAGCGGCATGGAGGCAGGAGGGACGGTCGTCGGGCAGTACGTCCTGGGTCCCGCCGGTCACCAGGTGGAGGTTGACGGAGCGGTCCGGGGTGCCGCTCGAGGACAGTGCCTTGGCCAGGCACACCAGGCTGTCGACGCCGTCCCGCTGGGCCTCCTGTAGGTCCTCCACGCACTCGGGCTCGCCGCTGCCGGCGGTCAGGGCCCCCAGGTGGATCACCGCGTCCACCGGGCGGCCGTCCGCGGCCAGGCCCGCGAACAGCGCCTCGTAGTCCCCGGGCCGGTCGACGCGGACGCGGTAGCGGGCGACGTCGACGCGGCGGAACTCGTCGGCCGCGGTGACGACCGTGCACAGGGCACCGCCCCGCCACACCTCCGCGGCCACCGCCTCGGCGACCCGGGCGCCAAGGGTGTCGCGCCCGGCGAGCACCAGGGTGTGCCGCGGGGGCTCCGTGCGGTGCAGGCGTTCCGCGCGCTGCCACACCGGGCGCAGGAACCAGTCCGGCACGGTGGCCGCGGTGCCCAGGAGCACCTCGGTGCGCCGTACGTTCTCGTCGAACTCGCCCGCCTCGAAACGACCCCGCAGTTGCGTCCGCTGGATCTTGCCGATCTCGGTCTTGGGTACGGTCTGCGGCTCCACCGGCACCAGGTAGGCGGGTGTGATCCCGATCTCCCGGGTCACTTTGCCGCGCACCGCGCGCAGTGCGTCGGCCAACTCGGTGCCGGGGAGCACGTGGAGGAACAGGGCCAGTTCGTCGGTGTCCGCCGCCGGGTCCGGTCGCACCGCGCACGCGGCCGTGAACGACCGCTCCACGAACGGTAGTTCCTCCACACAGGCCTCGATCTCGTGGCTGTAGTGGTTGACGCCGTTGATGATGATGACGTCCTTGGCCCGGCCGGTGATGTACAGCTCTCCGGAGCGCAGGAAGGCCAGGTCACCGGTGTCGAACCAGCCGTCGGCGGTGAACGACTCGGCGTTCTTGGCCGGGTTGTCGTGGTATCCGGAGGTCACCGAGGTACCGCGGACCTGGAAGTGCCCGACGGTGCCTTCCGGCACGACCTGGCCCTCGTCGTCCACGACCCGCATGGCGAACCCGGGGTACGGCAGGCCGCAGCTGACGAAGTTGCCCTCACCCACCGCCGGTTCGGCCGTCAGCTCGGCATCCGTCACCACCGAGCAGGTCTCGGACATCCCCCAGCCGGGGTGCACGACCGTCGGCGGCATCCCGAACGGCGCGAGCACCTCCAGGAATCGGCGGGCGGTGGCGGCCACCACGACCTCTCCGCAGTTCATCACCATGCGCATCGGCGACAGGTCCCACCGACGGTCGCCCATCCGGTGCGCGTGCTCGGCGGGCAGACCGAAGGCGAAGTTGGGGGCCCAGGTGACGGTGACCCGGTGACGGTCCGCCAGGTCCATCCAGCGCAGCGGGTCCTGGAGCACCCAGGACGTGGGCGCGTGGACCTGCCGGCAGCCCAGATACACGTCCCTGAGATGGAACATCACGACGCCGGTGACGTGGTCGAGCGGTATCCAGTTCAGCGACACGTCGTGTTCCGTCAGGCCGTTCACCTGAGCGGTGGCCGCGGACCGGGTGAGGACGCCTCGGTGATCGATCCGGACCGCCTTGGGCAGGCCGGTGCTGCCGGACGTGAGCAGCATGAGGATCAGGTCGTCGGGCCGCGCGGGATGCCACTCGGTGTCGGCGGGCCCGGAGCGCAGCGCGTCCACCGTGGTCAGTCGCGACTCTGTCCAGGCACGCCGGTCGGCGAGGGCGCGCAGCCCGTCCTCGTGACTGCTTGAGGTGACGATCCACGGGCGGCCCAGCATCCGCCAGACGCCTTCCAGCTTGTTCACCGCCGCGGAGTCCTCCCCGTAGGAGGACGGGAGGGTCAGCGGCACGGTGACGAACCCGCCGAGGATGCAGCCCCACAGGGCCGCCAGGAAGTCCTCGGTGTCGTCGCACTGCAGGATCACCTGGTCGCCGGGGCGCAGTCCCAGCCCGCGCAGCCCGCCCAGCACCCGGGACGCCTCCTCGGCGAGGCTCGCGTAGCTGCGACGCAGGGTGCTGCCGTCGGCCCGCACGTGCACCACCTCGGCGTGCGGTCCGCCGGCCGCCGCCCGGCGCAGGGCCTCCGCCCAGGTCCGCACGGACGGTTCGGTCAGTGTGGGCCCTTCGCTGACCGAGGGAACCGGCTCCCGCACGGTGGAACCGGACGCCGCCGCCCCGGACTCCTCGGCCGCCGGGCCGGGGCGTTCGGTGGGGCCGGAGGCTGCCGGGCCCGCGTGCAGTCGGCCCAGGGGCTCGGCGTCCTCCTCCAATTCCACGGTGACGGCGTCCACACCGGGCACCTCGGCCAGCGCCCGCTGCCACCGCTCGGCCTGCTCCGTGCCGATCCTCGGCAGGTTCCGCAGCGCGGCGGTGTCCAGGTCCCCGTCCGCGGTACGGGGGAGGGCGGAGACGGCCACGACCCGTGGTGCCCGGCCGTCCGGGGCCGCGTGCCGCAGCGCCCGCTCCGCCTGCTCGGCCGCGTTCGCCCGGGTGGGTACGGCCAGAACGGTCGGCCCGCCGGCGTCGCCCTCCTGCGGCGGCAGCACCAGGCACTCCCGGATGCCGCCCACCCCGAGCACCGACCGTTCCAGTGCCTGCGGGTCGAACTCCTCGTCCGCCGCCGTGGCCTGCGACGGCCGCGGGCCGGGGTCGGGCAGCCCGGTGATCCGCAGGTCCGGGTCCACGGCCACGGCGGCGAGCGTCCGGTGCAGGCCGTCGGCCAGCCGGCGCACCGTCGCCTCGTCGAAGAGGTCGGTGCTGTACTCGACATGACAGGTCAGCCCGTCGGGTGCCGCGTCGGCGCCGTGGCGCTCCTGGACCTCGAAGAACAGGTCGAACTTCGCGGTGCCGGTCGCCGTGGGATGCAGCGGCGCCTCGTTGCCGCCGAGCCGCACGACGGCCTCGGTGTTGTTCTGCAGGGCCAGCATCACCTGGAACAGCGGGTGCCGGGCGGCCGTGCGGGCCGGGTTCAGCTCCTCCACCAGCCGGTCGAACGGCAGGTCCTGGTGGTCGTAGGCGGCCAGGTCGAAGGCCCGCACCCGGGCCAACAGGTCGCGGAACGCGGGGTCCCCCGAGGTGTCGGTGCGCGTGACGAGGGTGTTGGTGACGAGACCGACCATGTCGTCCAGGGCCGCTTCGGTGCGTCCCGCGACCGGGGTGCCGACGGGGATGTCGGTACCGGCGCCGCAGCGGGTGAGCAGGGCGGCGAGTGCGCTCTGCAGGACCATGAACAGGCTGGCCCCGCCCGCGTCGGCCAGCCGCAGCAGCGCACGGTGGAGATCGGAGTCGATGCCGATCGTCAGGCTTCGGCCACGGCGGCTGGGCACGGCCGGACGGCCCCGGTCGGCCGGCAGCGGCAGTTCCTGGGGCAGACCGGCGAGGGCTTCCTTCCAGAACGCCAGTTGCCCGCCCATCAGGGTGGCGGGATCGCGGAGCCCGTCGAGCAGCCGCTCCTGCCACAGCGTGTAGTCGGCGTACTGGACCACGGGCGCTGCCCAGTCGGGCGCCCGGTCCTCCAGGCGGGCCGCGTACGCCGTCGAGAGGTCCTTGGCGAACGGCACCAGCGACCACCCGTCGGCCGCGCTGTGATGCAGTACGAGGACCAGCGCGCGGGTCCCGTCCCGGGGTCCGTACAGCCCTGCCCACAGGGGGATGTCCCGCGTCAGGTCGAAGGGGCGGCGCAGTGCGCCCGCGACATACGCCTCCACCTCCTGAGCGGGGCAGTCCACCACGTCCAGGTCCGGGTGCACGGTTCCCGGTGCGCGGATGTCCTGGTACGGGCTGCCGTCGGCCTGCGGCAGGAGGGTGCGCAAGCTCTCGTGCCGGTCGACGACGTCCGACAGGGCAGCCCGCAGGGCTTCGTCGACGACCGGTCGTTCCAGCCGCACGACCAGCGGCATGTCGTAGGTCGCGGCCGTGGTGTCGACCTGGTTGAGGAACCACATGCCCTGCTGGGCGGAGGACAGAGCGATCCGGTCCCCCCGCTCGGCGGGTTCGAGAGCCGGCCGTTCGGGTGCCGCCGCGGCGGACGGGACCGACATTCGCGCGGCGATGCCGGAGGGCGTCGGCTCGGTGAAGATCGTCCTCAGGGCCACCTCGGCGCCGGTGACGGAACGCAGCCTGGTCCGCAGCCTGGAAGCGAGCAGGGACTGCCCGCCGAGGTCGAAGAAGTCGTCGTCCGGACCGACCGTGCCCGCGGGCAGCTCCAGCAGTTCCTCGAAGAGGCGGCAGACCACGGCCTCGGATCCGGTGGCCAGGGCGCTCTCCGCGACGGCCGGATGGCCGACGAGAGCGGTCCCGATCTCACCGCGGTCGACCCGGAACCCTCCGGTCCGCACCTGATCGCCGGTCCGGCCGACGTACTCCAGGGTGCCGTCGGCACACCGCCGGACGAGGTCGCCGGTGCGGTACATCCGCCCGCCCGCCCGTCCGAAGGGATCGGCGACGAACTGCTCGGCGCCCGGCTCCGCGCGCGTCAGGCAGGCCCCGGTCACGTACAGTTCGCCCACCCAGCCCAGCGGCACCGGCCGCAGGCAGTGGTCGAGCACGTAGAACCGCGCATACGGCAGCGGGGTGCCCAGGGTGCGGCGCGCCTGGCCGATCAGCTCACGCGTCACCCGCTGGAAGGCGACCGGCCCGGTGGTCTCGGCGTCGCCGTACATGGTGACCAGGACCGGGGCCTCGTCGCCGTACCGCTCGATCCAGGGGCGCAGGTCGGCCGGTTCAGGTGCCTCGCACGCGAGGACGAGGTGACGCAGCGCGAGCGGGGGAATGCCTGGCCTCTCCGCCCTCACCAGCGCGGGCAGGGCGGAGGACGGCTGGTTGAGGACGGTGACGCGCTCGCGACGCAGCAGGTCGAGCAGTTCGTCGGGCGACCGGGTGGTGTCGTGCTCCACGACGACCAGTCGGCCGCCGTGTAGCAGCGCCCCCCAGACTTCCCAGACGCCGAGGTGGGAGGCGCACGAGTGGAACTGCGCCCACGAGTCCTCCGGACCGCTGGGCACGTGGGCCGCGGCCGCCTCGAAGAGTCCGATGAGGTTGGCGTGCGGGACGAGCACGCCCCGCGGGCTTCCCGTGGCGTCCGGGGCGTGGAGGACGTAGGCCACGGCGTCCGGCGTGAGCGGCGCACCGCGGTCGGCGTCGGAGAGGTCCGCGGCGGAGTGTGCGGCCGACTCGCTGTCGGTGGCGGAGTCGCCCAGCACGACGGCGGGAACGTCGGGGCCGGACAGCGCGCCGGCCGTGCTCACGTCGGTCAGCACCAGTGCGGGCGCGGCGTCGTCGGTCCGCGCGCGCAGGCGTTCGGCGGAGTGTGACGTGTCCAGCGGCAGGCAGGCGGCGCCGGACTTCAGCACCGCCAGCTGCCCGGTGACCAGGTCCGCTGAGCGGGGCAGCGCCACGGCCACGGTCCGGCCGGGGCCCGCCCCGCGCGCGACCAGCAGCCGGGCCAGTCGGTTGGCGCGGGCGTTGAGTTCCGCGTAGCTCAGCGCATGGCCGTCGTGGGTGATGGCCGTCGCCTCGGGAACGCGGGCGGCCTGGGCCTCGAAGCGCGCGTGCACGGTCGCGTCCGCCGCGGCGGGCACCGGCTCGGGGGACGCGTAGGCCGGGTCCTCACCCGGCAGCAGCAGGTCCGGCTGAGCGACCGTGAGCCCCGGTTCTGCGTCGGCCAGCCGGTCCAGCAGGGCCAGGAACCGCTCCAGATGACCGGCGAGCACGTCCTCGGTGTACAGCGCGGGGTTGGCGTCGAAGGTGAAGCCCAGGCCGGTGCCGTCGGCGCCCGGCCGCACGGTGATCAGCAGGTCGTCGACCGCGCCGCCCGACAGGTGGTGCGGCGTCGCGGGATGGTCGCCGAACCGCAGCCGGTGGGAGAAGGGGACCAGGTTGACGAGCGGACCGAACAGCCGCCGGTCACCGCCGAGGAGTTTCACGTCCCGGCGCAGGTCCTCACCGCGGTACTGCTGGTGCTTGCGGACCGCGCGCAGTTCGGCGGCCGCCGCCGCGACCAGCTCTCCCGTGGTGACCTCCGGTCGCACCGACAGCCGCAACGGAAGGTTGTTCGACACCGTGCCCGGGGTCCGCAGGGCGGCGGATCCGAGCCGGCTCATGGTGGTCACGCCGAGGATCACGTCCTCACGGCCCGTCACCCGGTGGGTGTACGCGGCGACGGCCGCGAGCAGCAGTTCGGCCCTGTTCGCGCCCACCGCGGAGGCGGCGGCCGAGAGCCGTTCGGCGGCGGACGCGGACAAGGCCCCGGCCCGGCGCAGGAAGGTGGGCGACGGCGGCGCGGTGCCCTCGGCGAGGCTGACGGCCCCGGCGTGGTCGGCGAAGCGCTCGGTCCAATAGGCGCGGTCACGCTTGTACCGGTCCGAGATCCGGTAGGCCGCTTCCTCGTCCAGGAGTGACCGGACAGGGGCGAACGACGAGTCGGGCACCTCCTGCCCGTACGCGAGCGCGGTGTAGATCTCGGCGGCCCTGCGGAAGACGAGCAGGTAGCCGTAGCCGTCCAAGAGGATGTGATGGGCCCTCATGTACCACAGGTAGCGGTCGTCGGCCGCCTTGAAGAGGGCATGCGTGAACAGCGGGCCCTCGCTCAGCGGCACGGCGGTGGCGCGGTCGGAGCGCATCCATTCCTCGGCCGCCGCCGTGGGATCCGGCGCGGCACTCACGTCCCGCACGTGCAGAACCCGGTCGTCGATGGGCACAGGTGTGCAGCGCGGCCCCTCGGCTGTGTCGATGAAGCGGAGCCCGAGCGCCTCCGTCTCGGCGACGGTGCGACGCAGCGCGGCCTCGAACAGGTCCCTGTCGACCGGTCCGTGGATCTCCAGGTACTCGCCCGTGTTGTAGGCCGGGCTCCGCGGGTCGAGTTGCTGCGCGTACCAGATGCCCGCCTGCGCTCCGGTCAGGCCCGGCAGCGCTTGGTCCTCGGCGGCCCGCGCCGCAGGGTCTGAGGTCACGGTCGGCTCGGGAGCACTCCGCGGCGGCGCGGAAGCGTTGGATCCGTCTGCGTCTTGGAGCACGGTCATCTTCCTCGTCAGACAAATGGACAACGGCCTGCGCGGACTCGCACGCCGTGGAGCGATGGCACGGGGCCCTGGTCCGGTCGTACGGGGCTGGGGCGGGCGACGGCCGGGATAGCCATACGCGAGCAGCCAGCTTGGGCACCCCGGCTCGAACGCTGCTCAAGAAGCGGTGTAGGGCTCGTTGGACGTACGCGGCGATCACGGGCGAGGCAGGTACGCGTCCGCCCGGACCGGCTGTCCGAGCGCGGCGGACGCCCGGGGACACCTCCAGGCTGCCTCCAGGGCGGCTCAAGGAGGCCCGTGGCACAGTCGGTTCGCCTCGCACGCGCCGCAGGCACGTCGCTGCGCATCGAAGAGAGCGGAAGGCATCGTGGGCTACGTCATGGACAGGCCGCCGGCCGGCAGCCACCTGCCATGGCCGCCGTACGCGCGGCCCGTTGCGCCCTGCCTCGCGGGAGCGCCCGACCTCCCTCACGCCCCCGCCGCTCCACCGCGCCCCGCGCACGGGCGCTCCGGTGCCGCCCGCTGACATCCCACCCCGACCGACAGCCTGTACAGGCGACTGACAGGAGCCACGCCCACCATGACTGTCCCGCTGTTGTGCTTCCCGTTCGCAGGAGCAGGCGCGAGTTTCTTCACCCCTTGGCAGCGATACGACCTGAAAGCCACCCGGATTCGTCCCGTCCAGCTCCCCGGACGGGAGAGGCGTCTCGACGATCCGCCCTTCCCGGACGTCCTCACGGCGGTCGAGTCGCTGGCCGGCGAACTCACCGCGGAGCCGGGCCTGTCGCAGGGACCGGTGGCCCTCTTCGGCCACAGTTTCGGAGCCGTACTCGCCTACGAAATGGCGCGTCACCTGCGCGAGAGGAAGGGGATACCGGTGGCCCACCTCTTCGTCAGCGGTTCGGCGGGCCCCATGACCAGGCGCGAGGCCGGCGCCACCGGGCTCCCGGACGAGGAGTTCCTCGCCAGGGTGAGTGAGTTCGCCGGATACGACCACCCGACCATGCAGGACCCGGAGCTGCTGGAACTTCTGCTGCCGGCACTCCGCGCCGACGTGGAGGCGCACGAGGCGTACGTCTCGACCGCGCACGATCCGCTCGACGCGCCCATCACGTCCTTGCGCGGCCTGGACGACACACTGGTCTCGGCCGATCAGGCACGGCAGTGGGAACCGGTCACCCGGTCCGGGTTCCGCTTCGAGGAACTCCCCGGCGGCCATATGTACCTGACCGAGTACCCGGGGCCGCTGCTGAAGCTCATCGATGACGAACTCAAGGCATGGGCATGAGCCTGCGCGGAAAGACGATCATCGTGACGGGCGCCGCCCGCGGTATCGGCCGCGCCAGCGCCGAACTGCTCGCCTCCGCCGGCGCCGACCTGGTGCTGGTCGATGTCGCCGACGATCTCCCCCTCGTCCCGTACGCCCTCGGCACCGAGGGCCAGCTGGCCCACACGGAGAAGCTGTGCCGTGCGCACGACGTCGCCGTTCTCTCCTGCCCGGCCGACGTCCGTGATCTCCGTGCGGTCGAGGACGTGGTCGCCACGGCCGTCCAGCGCTTCGGACGCGTCGACGCCGTGGTGAACAACGCCGGCATCGCCGCTCCCTCGGGCAAGGCGGTCCACGAGATCGGCGAGGACGAGTGGAGCGTCATGCTGGACGTCGACCTCTTCGGCGCCTGGCGCATGACGCGGGCGGTCGGCGGGACGATGGCGCGGCAGCGCTCCGGCAGCATCGTCAACATCTCCTCCACCGCGGGGTTGGTCGGCTACCGCAACTTCGCCGCCTACGTCACGGCCAAGCACGGACTGATCGGCCTGACCCGTGCCGCCGCCCTGGACTACGCGCCGTTCAAGGTACGCGTGAACGCCGTGTGCCCGGGATCGGTACGGGACGACCCGGTGCTCGAAGGACGCATGCTCTCCGAGATAGCCAAGTCCCTGGACGTGCCCGTCTCCGAGCATGAGGAGATCTTCGTCCAAGCCCAGCCGACCAACGAGCTCGTCGAGGCGGGTGACGTCGCCGAAGCGGTGCTGTGGCTGGTCGGTGACGGCTCACGCGGGGTCACCGGCAGCGTGGTCACCGTGGACGGCGGATTCACGGCCAAGTAGGCGCGGCAGCCCCGAGCCCGCACATCAGACAGGGAGCCCAGATGCCAGCGGTCCTGACCGCCTACGAGTCGTACGACGCCCTCTCGCCCACCGAGCGTTCCAAGCCCCTCGACCATCACGCGATCGTCCTGAGCGGTGGTCCGCGAGCGGACCCGGAGGTCCTCGCCGAGCGCCTGCGGGACGTCGTCGCCGGGTGCCCTGTGGTACGGCAAGGCGCCGAGGAACCCGGGAAGGTGTGGCTGGAGCAGGTGCCGCACCGGTCGGACGACCCGCGGGCGGTGCGGACACTGCACCGGGAACTGCTGCGGCCGGTACCCCTGTACGGCCCAGCGCCGGTGCGCCTGGTGGTCCTGCGGTGCGAGGACGGTGACCAGCTCGTCTTCACCGCGGCCCGCGGGTGTCTCGACCGGGCGTCCCTCACCTCGGTCGCCCGAGCCGTGGCGGGCGGTCCCGACAGCTCCCCGCGACGGCTGTGGTGGGATCTGCCGGTTGCCGGACCGGGCGACGGGGAGGGTGAGGCGGCCGACGCCGGAGCGGATGGCGGTGGTCCCGACTGCCGTGCGGCGCACCGGTTCACGGTGCCCACGACGCCGGACACGCCACCGTCCCGTGCCGCCCGGCTGGCCGCGGTCGCGTACACGGCGATGCGTTACCTGGACCGTACCGACGTGACCGTGGGCGTGGTGCGGCGCCGCCATCGCAGCGCCGCTGTGCTGGGCGCGGCGGAAGAAGCCGTGCCGCTGACGCTGACGGTGACGGGGGCGGACACGACAGGGGAGTTGCTCGCGCGGGCGCGGACCGCCCTCGACGGCCTCGCCCGGCCCGCCGACGACCGGCAGGAGGCCTGGGGCGGCCAGGAGCCCGGGACGCCACGGATCACCGTGGCATTCGACGAGGAGAGCCCCGGCTCCGGTCATGAGGTGTCGTACTTCCCCGGAACCTGGCCCGGTGCGCCCCTCGTCGTCCACTGGTTCGGCGACGAGGCCGTGTGTCTCTTCGACGAGAGCCGCCACGGCAGGGAGTTGGTCGAACAGTACTGCCGGCACCTGACCGCGGTCCTCGGACAACTTCTCGAACAGCCTCCCGCGACGCCCGTGGACCGTCTCCGGCTCCTGGACGACGACGAGGAGGCCGCGATCCGCGAACTGGCGGACGGCGGTCCGCTCGACGCCGAACCCCGCTGTGTCCACCGTTCCTTCGAGGAGGTCGCCGCCGCTCAGCCGGACGCGGTGGCGGTCAGCCACAAGCGGGAGACCCTCACCTACCGGCAGCTGGATGCGCGGGCCAACCGCTTCGCACACGCGCTGAGGTCCCTCGGGGTGGAGCACGGGGACCGGGTCGGGGTCTGCATGGAACGCTCCACCGATCTGGTGGTCGTGCTCCTGGCCGTTCTGAAGAGCGGCGCGGCATACGTCCCCATGGATGTCGGCTATCCCGTGGAGCGGCTCGCGTACACGGCGAAGGACGCCGCCCTGCGGCTCGTGATCGGCCCGGAGAAGGCGTCGGATCCGGGTATCCCCTCGGTGCGCACGGTATCCGTCGCCGACCTGGCCCTGCGCGCCGAGCCCGAACCGGACATCCCCGTGATCGACCGGACCGACCCCGGACAGCCGGCCTACGTCATCTACACCTCCGGTACGACCGGACACCCCAAGGGAGTGGTCGTTCCGCACCGGAACGTCACCGCGCTCATCGAAGCCACCCGCTCCGACTTCGCCTTCTCGGCCCGCGACGTGTGGTCGCAGTTCCATTCGGTAGCGTTCGACTTCTCCGTGTGGGAGATCTGGGGCTGTCTGCTCACCGGCGGACGGCTGGTGCTCGTCCCGTACTTCTCGGCCAGGTCACCGGAGTCGTTCCTCGAACTGCTGGTGTCGGAGAAGGTGACCGTCCTGAACCAGACACCTTCGGCGTTCAGCGAACTCGCCCGGCTCTGCCGGCCCGGCGCGGCAGGCGGTGCGGACACGGCTCCGGCTCACGGGACGGTGTCGGTGCGGCTGCTCATCTTCGGCGGAGAGGCGCTGGACCCCCGTGTCCTCAGGCCCTGCCTGGACGCGGACGGCTGGTCACAGTGCCGCTTCGTCAACATGTTCGGCATCACCGAGACCACGGTGCACGTCACGGCCCAGACCGTGACACGGACGGAGATACTGCACGGTGACCGGTCGGTGGGCCGTCCCGTACCGGGCTGGAGCGTCTCGGTCCGGGACAGCCGGGGCCGGCTGCTCCCGCAGGGCGTACGGGGCGAGATCCACGTCGGCGGGGCCGGAGTGGCGCTCGGCTATCTCGATCGCCCGGAGCTCACCGGCGAGCGGTTCCTCGACGACCCGGTCACCGGCGGCCGCACGTATCGCAGCGGCGACGGCGGCAGGCTCCTTCCCGACGGCCGTATCGAGCACATGGGCCGACTGGACAACCAGGTCAAGATACGCGGCTACCGCATCGAGACGGACGAGGTGCGGGCCGTCCTGTTGGAGGACCCGGCACTGTCCGACGCCGTGGTGATCCCCGGCCGTGACCAGGCGGGCGGCCTCCGGCTCGACGCCTATCTGATCTTCCGTGAAGACGCGGCGACCGCGTACGGGACGGCGGAGGTGCGGGAACGCGCCGCCAAGGTCCTGCCGCCGTACATGCTGCCCAGTACCTGGACACCGTTGTCGGAGATGCCCCGCACGATCAACGGAAAGCTGGACGTCGGCGAACTCCCGGCACCGCGGCCCGCCATGCCCGGGAACGCCCGCCCCGCCGAAGAGGAGTCGGCGACAGGCGAACAGTCCGGGCTACTCGCACAGGTGTGCTCGACCTGGAGCGAGGTGTTCGGATTCACCGTCGGACCCGACCACGACTTCTTCGGAATCGGCGGGAACTCCCTGCTCGCCACTCGGTTGTCGGCCGTCTTCCGGGAAAAGGGCCTGCCGCCCTTGCAAACCCGCGACCTCTACCGGAATCCCACCCCGAGAGCTATCGCCGCAGTGCTGGAAAGGTGATGCGCATGCGACGCGTGCTGTGCCCCGTGGAAAACCTTTACGTAGCCCAGCGAAGCAGGGCGGTCCTTTCCTGCGCCCTGGACGGTCCCGTCGACTCGGCGGCCCTGTCCGCGGCGTTCGAGGCGGTGACGGCGGAGCAGCCGCAGCTCCTGACGCGCATCGTCCCGGACGGTGACGGCCACGCCCTCGAACTCCTCCCGGAGGCCCAGCGGCCCCGGCTGCGGACGCGCACCGGGGGCGAGGAGGCGTATGGGGAGGAGTTCAACACCCCGCTGACGGTGGGTGGTCCGCTGACCCGGGCGGTCCTCGTGAGCGACCCCGACAAGGAGCGGCACATCGTGGTCCTGAGCATCGACCACGTGATCACCGACGGACACAGCGGGATCGCCCTGCTCAACACCCTCTGGGACCGCTACCGGGAGCTCATGGGCGACACCTTGGCCCCGCGAACGCCCGTGGCCGAACTCCCCGAGCCCATCAGCACACTGCTGCCCCAGTCGGACGCGGCCGAGACGGCGAAGTACCTGGAACAGCGTGTGGAGAACGTCGGCTGCCACCCGGTCGAACTCGTCGCGTACGACGTGAAGGCGACGGAGGACGCGCCCGAGGAGCCTCACCGCATCGAGGTCCGGCGGCTGCTGCTCGACACCGAACCGACCGCGGGGCTGCGCGAACGGGCCCGCGCGGAAGGTGTGTCCGTGCACGCCCTGATCAGCGCCGCCCTGTTGCTCGCGGCCCGCCGGCGCATGGACGGCACGGACCCGCGCGTCCTGGGCTGCGTGTCACCGGTCGATCTGCGCTCGCGTCTGTCGCCGCCGGTGCCCGCCACTCTCATGGTCGCGGCGGTCACCATGCGCCTTCAGACCCTGCCCGTCGGCGAGGACACCGACGTACTGGAGCTGGCGCGTGAAGTCGGCGACGGCATGCGGGACTTCCTCGACCGCGGCGACCACTTCCGGGAGATGCGGATCATGCCGTCGGTCCCGCGGCATCCGACACTCCACCTCGGCACGGTCATCGTCACCAACATGGGCGCCGTGTCCGGCCCGCGCCTGCCGGAGGGCCTGCGCCTCACCGATGTGCGGCTCACGCCCGCTCGCGAGCACTACTTCCCGCAGACGGGCCGCAGCCCGATCATGGCCTGCGTCACGACGTTCGACGGCCGCCTCGCCATCGAGTTCCCGCACCACACCGCCTGTTTCAGTCGGCCGTTCATGCGCGAACTGGGTGACGAGGTCCAGGCGAGCCTGCTCGCTCTCGCCAAGTCCGACTGAGGAGCGGCACTCCGCCCGTCCTGGGGTGGGCGAGGGGCACGGCCGAGGCCGTGCCCCTCTACAGGCTCGGTGACGCGGGGTCAGGACAGTTTGATGGTCGGGCGGTAGAGGTCGAGCCAGACGGACAGGTCGAGGACCTGCTCGAACGCATCACGCGTGTCACGCTCCAGCGCCTCCGGTTTCTCGCGCACGGCCTCGGTGAGTGCCGCCCGATCGAAGAACTCCACCGCGCGGTGGTCGTCGGACAGGAGCTCGCCGACCTGGCGCTGTACCTCCCCGACGTAGTCCAGCTCCTGGGTCAGCGGGTAACCCGCCTTGGGCCGCTCCGCCACCGAAGCCGGCAGCATGTCGCGCACGGCGGCGCGCAGCAGGCTCTTCTCCCGGCCGTCGAACGCCTTCATCGACCACGGCGTGTTGAAGACGTACTGCACCAGCCGGTGGTCGCAGATCGGAACCCGCACCTCCAGGCCGACCGCCATGCTCATCCGGTCCTTGCGGTCCAGCAACGTGGGGAGCGCGCTGGTCACATGGACGAAGCAGAACTCGCGCATACGGCGCTCGTGCGCGTCCTCGCCGGGCAGGGACGGCAGTTGCGCGACCGTGTCGGACCAGCGCTGCGCCAGGTAGCCGGGCAGGTCCAGGGCACCGAGCGCCAGCTCCGGCTCGTACAGCCTGGTGGGCGCCAGGCGCTTCACCCAGGGGAACGTCGCGGTCTGCTGCACCGCGGGGGAGTGGAACCACGGGTAGCCGCCGAACGTCTCGTCGGCGCCCTCGCCGGACAGAGCCACCGTCGAATGCTCGCGGATCGCCTTGAACAGCAGATAGAGGGAGTTGTCGCCCTCGCCGAAGCCGAACGGAAGATCGCGGGCCGCGACCACGGTCCGGCGTACCTCGGGGTCGGCCAGCTCCCGGTGGTCCAGCTTGATGTCGCTGTGCAGTGTGCCGACGTGGTCCACGACCTCGCGGGCGAACGGGGCGTCCGGCGAACCGCGGAGCTCGTCCGCGCGGAAGTCGTCCGGCTGCTCGAAGTCGACCGTGAACGTCCTGGCCTGCCGGCCCTCTTCGGTCAGCTTCCGCGCGGCCAGGGCCGTCAGGGCGCTGGAGTCCAGACCACCGGAGAGCAGCAGGCACAGCGGCACGTCCGCGACCAGCTGCCGGCTGACGCTGTCCTCCAGCAGCTCACGGATCCGGCGTACCGTGGTCTCCGTGTCGTCGTGGTGCTCGTCGACCTCCAGCCGCCAGTAGACCCGCTCGCGGACCCCGCCCCGGTCGACGATCAGCATCGTGCCCGGCTTGACCTCCCGCATGCCCTTCCACGTGGCCTGGCCCGGTTCCTTGACGTACCCCATCAGTTCCCGGAAGCCGTCCCGGTCCACCACGGCCTCCACGGCCGGATGGGCCAGGATGGCCTTGGTCTCCGAACCGAACAGGACACCGTCCTCGGTCTCGTACACGTACAGCGGCTTGATGCCGAGCTGGTCGCGCAGCAGGATCAGGCGGTCCGTACGGCCGTCCCAGATACCCAGCGCGAACATGCCGAGGAGATGGTCGGCGACCGCCTCGCCCCACTCCAGGTAGCCGCGCAGGACGACCTCGGTGTCACTGGAGGTACGGAACTCGTGCCCACGGCGCCGCAGTTCGTCGCGCAGCTCCCGGAAGTTGTACGCCTCACCGCTGTACGTCATCACCACCGGGCCGTCCGGGGTGTCCACCGTCATGGGCTGGACACCGCCCTCCAGGTCGATGACCGACAGCCGACGGTGCCCCAGGACGGCGTGCGGCGACACCCAGGTGCCCCCGGCGTCCGGGCCGCGGCAGACCATGGTGGCGGTCATCGCGTCCAGGGTGGAGCGTTCCCTCGTCAGGTCACGCTGGAAGGCGATCCAGCCGACGATCCCACACATGTGCGTCCTTTCCTGCTGATGTTCGGTTCGGTGGTGGTCCGGCTCTTGCGGGTGCCAGCGGGTGCCAGCGGGTGCCAGCGGGTGTCAGCGGGTGGCCGCCATGTGGGCCGGCAGTCCGCCGATGTGGGATTCGGCCGTCGGCTCCAGGACGAGCCGCTTCACCACGCCCTTCATGTGCGACCACGGGCGGTGCAGTTCGCCGGCCCACTGCCAGGTGAGCCGGGAGCCGTCCGGGGTGGACTCCACGACGTAGTCCTCCACGAGGCTTCGGAAGACGTTGCGGGTGCTCTCGACGACGGTGAACGTCTTGCGGTGTCCCTCGTCCCAGCGGTAGAAGCGCTCGCGCAGGACGAAGCCTCCGTAGGTCTCGACCTCCCGGGTCGTGCCGACCCCGAACGGCCGGGGAGTGGTCCAGGTCAGCCGCTTCACGCCCTTCGTCCAGTGCGCCGGACCGGAGTCGTCGGTCAGGGCCGCCCAGGTCTCCTCGGCCGGGTAGGGAACGTCGACGGTGCGGGTCAGGTAGACGGACGCGGTGGTGAAGAGCGAGTCGCCGGCCTCTTCGACCGGGTACCAGCGAGTGGGCATCGGGGGTCGTCCTTCCGGAGGGAGTCTGCGGGGGAGTGGTGCTGCGGGGAGAGCGGAGG
>NZ_VJZC01000780.1 GCF_009377185.1 Streptomyces spongiae | reverse complement strand
TCTCCTTCGAGCTTCGACAACTCGAAGATCAGCCGGTGGCCGTTCTTGTATCCGGACACTCACTCCGACGCCGGGACAAACGCCCGGATCAGGTGGGAGCCCGTACACCACTTCTCAGGACGCAACCTGGTGTAGCCCACGAGTAGACATCCACCGTGCGGCGGACCATGCGAGGTTGAGGCCTTCTGGACTCTCGTGTGGCATCGGTGAAAGTGCGTGCGCTGTACCTGAGGTCGTAGAGAACCACGGAGCGCCAGGGGTTTCCTGATGAGCAGTCGTGTGCGCTCTGGCTGTGTGAAGGGGGACGGTGGTGGGCGGTGCGTGTCACGGGACTCCGTTCGCAGCGACCGCCAGGTATCTCCTGGCGGGCTACCTGAATCCCGTTGGCCCCGTCGAACGTGTGTTTTGCATGCGCGTCACCCTATCTCGATGCTTCCGGCGAGACGTCTCGGACCACCAGCCGACGCGAAAGGGCGGCACCCCCGCACGGGTGCCGCCCTCTCTTGGTGCTCCGGAGCCGCCGCCGATCGGTGAGGGTCGGGGACCGACGGCGGCTCCGGGTTCTGGTGGGGGCGGCGGACGGGCCGCCCCCTGGTGTCAGAGAACGTCAGCGGTGGTCGCTGCCCGCCGACTGTGAAGCCGCGCGGCCCGCCTCCAGGCGTGCCACCGGGATTCGGAACGGTGAGCAGGAGACGTAGTCCAGTCCCACCTCGTGGAAGAAGTGGACCGACTCGGGGTCGCCGCCGTGTTCGCCGCAGACGCCGAGCTTCAGGTCGGGGCGGGTCTCGCGGCCGGCCTTGACGGCGGCCTTCACCAGGGAGCCCACGCCGTCCTTGTCGATCGTCTCGAAGGGGCTGACACCGAAGATGCCCTTTTCCAGGTAGGCCGTGAAGAACGAGGCCTCGACGTCGTCCCGGCTGAAGCCCCACACCGTCTGGGTCAGGTCGTTCGTGCCGAAGCTGAAGAACTCCGCGGCCTCGGCGATCTGGCCCGCCGTCAGCGCGGCGCGCGGCAGCTCGATCATCGTGCCGATCGCGAGCTTCAGGCTCGTGCCCGTCGCCGCCTCGACCTCCGCGACGACCTGGTCGGCCTCCTCGCGGACGATCTCCAGCTCCTGGACCGTGCCCACCAGCGGGATCATGATCTCGGCGCGCGGGTCGCCCTTGGCGGCCTTGCGGGCGGCCGCCGCCTCGGCGATCGCCCGTACCTGCATGGTGAACAGGCCGGGGATGACCAGACCCAGACGCACGCCGCGCAGGCCCAGCATCGGGTTCTGCTCGTGCAGACGGTGCACGGCCTGCAGCAGCCGCAGCTCGTTCTCGTGCGGGTCCTTGCGGGACTCGGCGAGGGCGACACGCACCGACAGCTCGGTGATGTCCGGCAGGAACTCGTGCAGCGGCGGGTCGAGGAGGCGAACCGTCACCGGCAGGCCGTCCATCGCCGAGAACAGTTCCACGAAGTCCTGCTTCTGCAGCGGGAGAAGCTCCTTCAGGGACTCCTCGCGCTCGGCCTCCGTGTCCGCCAGGATCAGGCGCTCGACGAGTTCGCGGCGGTCGCCGAGGAACATGTGCTCCGTACGGCACAGGCCGATGCCCTGTGCGCCGAAGCGACGGGCGCGGTTCGCGTCCTCGGCGTTGTCCGCGTTGGCGCGCACCCGCAGCCGGCGCTTGCGGTCGGCGAAGGCCATGATCCGGTGCACAGCCTCGACGAGTTCGTCGGCGTCCTGGGCGCCCGCGTGCATCCGGCCCTCGAAGTACTCGACGACGGGGGACGGCACGACCGGGACCTCGCCCAGGTAGACCTTGCCCGACGAGCCGTCGATCGAGATCAGGTCGCCTTCCTCGACGACATGCCCGCCCGGCACCGTCATCCTGCGGCGCTTGGTGTCGACCTCCAGCTCCTCGGCGCCGCACACGCACGTCTTGCCCATGCCGCGCGCCACGACGGCCGCGTGGGAGGTCTTGCCGCCGCGCGAGGTCAGGATGCCCTCGGCCGCGATCATGCCGTCGAGGTCGTCGGGGTTCGTCTCACGGCGGATGAGAATGACCTTCTCGCCCGAACGCGACCACTTCACCGCCGTGTACGAGTCGAAGACCGCCTTGCCGACGGCCGCGCCCGGAGAGGCCGCGATGCCGCGCCCGACCTGCTCGACCTTCGCGTGCTCGTCGAAGCGCGGGAACATCAGCTGCGCGAGCTGGGCGCCGTTGACGCGCTGGAGCGCCTCCGCCTCGTCGATCAGGCCCTGGTCGACCAGCTGGGTGGCGATACGGAAGGCCGCGCCCGCCGTGCGCTTGCCGACACGCGTCTGGAGCATCCAGAGCTGGCCGCGCTCGATGGTGAACTCGATGTCGCAGAGATCCTTGTAGTGGTTCTCCAGGGTCTCCATGATCTGCATGAGCTGGTCGTACGACTTCTTGTCGATCTGCTCCAGCTCGGCGAGCGGGACGGTGTTGCGGATGCCCGCGACCACGTCCTCGCCCTGCGCGTTCTGCAGGTAGTCGCCGTACACGCCCTGGTGGCCGGAGGCCGGGTCGCGCGTGAACGCCACGCCCGTGCCCGAGTCCGGGCCCAGGTTGCCGAAGACCATCGAGCAGACGTTGACGGCCGTGCCGAGGTCGTGCGGGATGCGCTCCTGACGGCGGTAGAGCTTGGCCCGGTCGCCGTTCCAGGAGTCGAAGACGGCCTTGATGGCGAGGTCCATCTGCTCGCGCGGGTCCTGCGGGAAGTCCCGGCCGGCCTCGGTCTTGACGATCTTCTTGAACTTGGTGACCAGCTTCTTGAGGTCAGCGGCCTCCAGCTCCGTGTCGACCGCGACCTTCTTGGCCTCCTTGGCCTTCTCCAGCGCGTCCTCGAAGAGGTCGCCGTCGACGCCGAGGACCGTTTTGCCGAACATCTGGATGAGGCGGCGGTACGAGTCCCACGCGAAGCGGTCGTCGCCTGCCTGCTTGGCCAGGCCCTGGACGGACTTGTCGGAGAGGCCGATGTTGAGGACGGTGTCCATCATGCCGGGCATGGAGAACTTGGCCCCGGAGCGGACCGACACGAGGAGCGGGTTGTCGGCCTGGCCGAGCTTCTTGCCCATCGTCTCCTCGAGGGCCACGAGGTGCGCGCTGACCTCGTCACGCAGTGCCACCGGTTCCTCGCCACTGTCGAGGTAGACCTTGCATGCCTCGGTGGTGATGGTGAAGCCGGGAGGAACGGGGAGGCCGAGGTTGGTCATCTCGGCGAGGTTCGCGCCCTTTCCACCGAGGAGGTCCTTGAGGTCCTTGTTGCCCTCGGTGAAGTTGTAAACGAACTTCACGCCCTCAACGCTCTGAGCGCGGTGGCCTACGTGGGGATCTTTGTTTTCCGACACGGGTCCCAACTCCTCGAGGACGCGGTGGCTGCCCTGACGGCGAGGAACATACCCAGATCGAAGGCGCCTGGGTACGTCTACTTGCGCGTCATGCGCTTGTAACCACCCGTCCGCCACTAGATCGAAAGTCAAGGCTTGGCAAGGACAGACGGTGGCGTGTGTTCACTTCTTGAACGGGAGATCCTCCTCACCCCTCGCGGGCTGCTCAGGTGAGCGGCTATCCATACGTCTGAGTTTACTCGATGAACGATCAAAGCGTGGCACTGAGTGCCACCCCTTGAAGAACCGGAGTAGCTCATGATCCGCTCATCTGAGCGCAACCCCGATCAGGGGTGGCGAGAATCACGCCGTTCGGAGTACCCCGATATCAGCATGCGGACCGCGCGAGAGACGGAAACACCGCCGTCACACACCCAGCGCCGCCAGCCGCTCCTCCACGCGCTCCGGCGCGTACAGGTGCTCCACGACCAGCGCACCCGCCCCCACCAGC
>NZ_VJZC01000779.1 GCF_009377185.1 Streptomyces spongiae | reverse complement strand
GGCGCCACCCGCCCCACAGCGGTACCCTGACCAGGCCGCATCCACGCTCGGAAGGACACACACATGCCGCTCGAAGCCGGCCTCCTGGAGATCCTCGCCTGCCCGGCATGCCACGCCCCTCTCAAGGAGGAGGACACCGAGCTGATCTGCACGGGCCAGGACTGCGGCCTCGCCTACCCCGTCCGCGACGGCATCCCCGTACTCCTCGTCGACGAGGCCCGCCGCCCCGCGTAGCACGCGCACCCCGCGGAAGCGACCGGGCGGAAGCGACCGGGCGAAAGCGGGTACGCGAAAGAAACCTAGGCGACCAGGGACCACAGGGAACACAAGGGCAACCCGGCGATCGGAGGCTGCCGCCCATGCTCGACGAATCGTTGCTCGACACCCCCGACGCCCTCGCGGAGGCGGACCACCGCGGCCTGCTCCGCGGCGCCGCCGAAGCCGGCGCCCGGGTCCGCACCGCCGTCCGTCTCGCCACCGAGGCCGGCATCCCCAACCTCAAGCCCGACGGCCGCCCCCGCGCCGTCCTGATCGCGGGCCCCGGCACCGCGTCCGCGGGCGTCGCCGACCTCCTCGGAGCCCTCGCCGGCTCCGGCTGCCCCGTCACCCGACTGCAGCCCACCGGCGTGGTCCCCGCCGCGGGCGCCCTCCGCTGGGAGCTCCCCGGCTGGGTGGGCTCCCTCGACCTCCTCCTGGTCGCCACCCCCGACGGCACCGAACCCGGCCTCTCGCTCCTCGTCGACCAGGCCTACCGCCGTGGCTGCACCGTCGTCGCCGTGGCCCCCGCCCGCACCCCGATCACCGAGGCGGTGGAAGGCGCCCGCGGCCTCTTCGTCCCGATGGCGACCGCCCCGTACGAACAGGACAAACCCCTGGCGGCCACCGAGCCCGGCCTCCTGTGGGCGCTGCTCACCCCGATGCTCGCGCTCCTCGACCGCACGGGCCTGATCACCGCGCCCCCCGACGGCCTGGAGAAGGTCGCCGACCGCCTCGACCACATCGCCGAGCGCTGCGGACCGGCCATCGCCACGTACAGCAACCCCGCCAAGACCCTCGCCTCCGAACTCGCCGAGTCGCTCCCCCTGATCTGGACCGAGGGCCTTTCCTCGGGACCCGTCGGGCGCCGCTTCGCCGCCGCGCTGGCCGAGCTCGCGGGCCGCCCCGCACTGGCCGCCCAGCTGCCGGAGGCGCTCGCCTCGCACACGGTCCTGCTCTCCGGCGCCCTGGCCGCGGGCGCCGACCCCGACGACTTCTTCCGCGACCGTGTCGAGGAGCAGGCCGCCCTCCACGCGCGCGTACTGCTGTTGCGCGACGGGACCAACAGCGCCCTCAGCGCCGTCCCGGCCGCCCGCGAACTCGCCCTCACCCACGAGACCGCGATCAGCGAACTGGAACCCGAGCCCGGCGGCGACCTGGAAACCCTCGCGGAGCTGATCGCCGTCACGGATTTCGCCGCCGTTTACCTCGCGCTCGCTTCAGCGACGTGAGGTGGGCCCGCACCCCGTGACCAACCACGGGCCGAGCAGCGTACGTACCGCAGTACCGGAGACGAAGGACCCATGGACCGCCTCGAGAACACCGTCCGCCCCTACGCCTGGGGCTCCACCACCGCCATCCCGCACCTCCTGGGCGTGGAACCGACCGGCGAACCGCAGGCGGAGATGTGGATGGGCGCCCACCCCGGCGCACCCTCGCGCACCGCACGCGGCCCCCTCACCGAGGTGATCGACGCGGCCCCGGAGCGGGAGCTGGGAGCCGAGGCGGTCGCCAAGTTCGGCCCCCGCCTCCCCTTCCTGCTGAAGATCCTCGCCGCCGGCGCCCCCCTCTCCCTCCAGGTGCACCCCAACCTCCAGCAGGCGAAGGAGGGTTACGAGGACGAGGAGCGCCGCGGCATCCCCGTGGACGCCGGCCACCGCAACTACAAGGACGCCAACCACAAGCCCGAACTGATCTGCGCCCTCACGGAGTTCGACGGCCTGTGCGGCTTCCGGGACCCCGCGCAGGCCGCCGACCTGCTCGCGAGCCTCGACGTCGACTCCCTGAAGCCGTACGTCGATCTGCTGCACGCCCACCCCGAAGAGGCCGCGCTGCGCGAGGTGTTGACCGCGGTGCTGTCGGCCGACCCCGAGGAGATGTCCCGCACGGTCACCGAGGCCGCGGCCGCCTGCGAACGCCTCGGCGGCGCCTACGCCCCGTACGCCGACATCGCCCACCACTACCCGGGCGACCCCGGCGTCATCGCCGCCATGCTGCTCAACCACGTCCGGCTCCAGCCCGGCGAGGCCCTGTTCCTCGGCGCGGGCGTCCCGCACGCGTACCTGAACGGCCTCGGCGTCGAGATCATGGCCAACTCCGACAACGTCCTGCGCTGCGGCCTGACCCCCAAGCACGTCGACGTCCCCGAACTCCTGCGCATCGTCCGCTTCGAGGCGAGCGACCCCGGCGTCCTGCGCCCCGAGGCGTCCCCCGACGGCGAGGAGGTCTACGAGACCCCCATCGACGAGTTCCGCCTCTCCCGCCACGTCCTCCCCGAGGGCTCCGCCACCCACGACCTCACCAGCGCCACCCCGCAGATCCTGCTGTGCACGGCCGGTTCCGTACGGGCCGGCGAACACCGGCTGGGACCCGGCGAGTCCGTCTTCGTAGCGGCCGGCGAAGACACCGAAGTGTCCGGAGCCGGAACGGTCTTCCGCGCCACGGTGATCGCCTGAGCGAACAGCCGGAAGGCGCCGACGGACGCCGGAATCAGGCATGAATCAACGCCTGAGTGACGCCTGAACGGATACCTGGCGCACCGACGCCGGAGCGGGCTGCAACAATGCCCACTGCAAAAGGCGGGCAAAGCCCGTCCGGCGACGGACAGAAGCGCAGAAGAGCAGGCGAAGGGACACCCCGGACACATGAGTGCGTCAGGCGGCACCAAGGCAATCGTGGCGGCACTGGGCGCCAACCTCGCGATCGCGGCAGCGAAGTTCGTGGCGTTCGCCTTCAGTGGCTCGTCGTCGATGCTCGCGGAAGGCGTCCACTCGCTCGCCGACTCCGGCAACCAGTTCCTGCTGCTGATCGGCGGCAAGCGGGCCCAGCGCGAGGCGACGCCGCAACACCCCTTCGGCTACGGCCGCGAGCGGTACATCTACGCCTTCCTCGTCTCCATCATCCTGTTCTCGGTCGGCGGCATGTTCGCCCTCTACGAGGGCTACGAGAAGATCCAGCACCCGCACGAACTGAAGCACTGGTACTGGCCGGTGGGCGTCCTGGTCTTCGCGATCGTCGCGGAGAGCTTCTCCTTCCGCACCGCCATCAAGGAGTCCAACGTCCTGCGCGGCAACAAGTCCTGGAAGGACTTCATCCGCCACGCCAAGGCCCCCGAACTGCCGGTCGTCCTCCTGGAGGACCTCGGCGCCCTGGTCGGTCTGATCCTGGCACTCGGAGGCGTGGGCCTCGCCCTCGCCACCGGCGACAGCGTCTGGGACGCCATCGGCACCCTCTGCATCGGCGTCCTCCTCATCCTGATCGCGGTCGTCCTGGCCGTGGAGACCAAGTCGCTGCTCCTCGGCGAGGCCGCGGGCGCGGACCAGGTCGCGAAGATCGAGAAGGCCCTCGTCGACGGCGATACCGTCACGGGCGTCATCCACATGCGCACGCTCCACCTCGGCCCCGAGGAACTCCTGGTCGCCGCCAAGGTCGCCGTCCAGCACGACGACACCGCCGCCGAGGTCGCCTCCGCCATCAACGCCGCCGAGGCCCGCGTCCGCGAGACCGTCCCGATCGCCCGCGTCATCTACCTCGAGCCCGACATCTACAGCGAGGCCGAGGCCGCCAAGGGCCCGAGCCCCGAAGCCACCCCCGGCG
>NZ_VJZC01000778.1 GCF_009377185.1 Streptomyces spongiae | reverse complement strand
ACGTCACGCTGCCCCCGCTCCTCCCGGGCCTCCTGCCCGGCCTGGGCATCGACAACAAGGACGCGAACTAGCTCCCAGCGGTACGGCGGTGGGGGTGCCCCAGACAGAAGGGGCGCTCCCACCGCCGTACCACCTACGAGACGACCTTCAGAAGAACACCGACCGCCGCTGCACCAGCAACTTGTACAGCGTGTGCTGGATCTGTTCCCTGACCTGGTCCGTCAGGTTGAACATCAGCATCGGGTCCTCGGCGGCCTCCGGCGGATAGCCGTCCGTCGGGATGGGCTCGCCGAACTGGATCGTCCACTTCGTCGGCAGCGGAATCGCACCCAGCGGACCGAGCCACGGGAACGTCGGCGTGATCGGGAAGTACGGGAAGCCCAGCAGCCTCGCCAACGTCTTCGCGTTGCCGATCATCGGGTAGATCTCCTCCGCGCCCACGATCGAGCACGGGATGATCGGCGTGCCCTGCCGCAGCGCGGTCGACACGAAGCCGCCACGACCGAAGCGCTGGAGCTTGTAGCGCTCGTTGAAGGGCTTGCCGATGCCCTTGAACCCCTCGGGCATCACCCCGACCAGCTCACCCCGCGCCAGGAGTCGCTCGGCGTCCTCCGCGCACGCCAGCGTGTGACCGGCCTTGCGGGCCAGCTCGTTCACCACCGGCAGCATGAACACCAAATCGGCCGCCAGGAGCCGCAGGTGGCGCCCCGCCGGGTGGTTGTCGTGCACCGCGACCTGCATCATCAGGCCGTCCAGCGGCAACGTGCCGGAGTGGTTGGCGACGATCAGCGCCCCGCCCTCGGACGGGATGTTCTCGACGCCCTTCACCTCGACCCGGAAGTACTTCTCGTACACCGGCCGCAGCAGCGACATCAGGACCTGGTCGGTCAGCTCGGCGTCGTACCCGAAGTCGTCGACCTCGTAGTCGCCCGTCAGCCGCTTCCGCAGGAAGGCCAGCCCTCCGGCGATACGGCGCTCCAGACCACCGTCCTGGGACTTCTGAGGCCCTTCCGGCGCCTCCGGCTGCTCACCCGTCACAGGAACATCATCCTGCCCGAGCGGCCGTTCCGGCAGTGCCTGGACCTCACGGACCAGCGCGGACTCACCCTTGCGCCGGTTCCCCGCGCCACTCCGGCGGCGCGGCGGGCGCTGCGGGGCACCGGCGCGCGACCGGTCGTCGTCGAAGGGAATGACCTTGGCATCCGCCATCGTTGATGCGCTCCTCAGTTGGCGCTCTGCGTCGGGGGCCGGCCACCGCCCAGGGCGGGCAGTGCGGCGATCCGGTCGACGGCCCTCGAAAGGGCCTCCGGCGGCAGCAGTCCCGGACCACGGCTGCGAGCGAAGTCCGCGAACGTCTCCGTCGTCGTGTACTTGGGTTTGTAGCCCAGCGTCTCGCGCATCTGGGCCGTCGACACGACCCGCCCGTGGGTCAGCAGCCTCAGCTGCTCCGGCGAGAAGTCCGTGACCCCCAGGGTACGCACCGCGGAACCCACCCAGGTCAGTGCGGGCATCAGCAGCGGCACCGTGGGCCGCCCGAGCCTGCGCGCGCACTGCGACAGCAGCAGGACCCCGTCGCCGGCGACGTTGAACGTGCCGCTGTTGAGCGTGCCGCGCCGCGGCTCGTGCGAGGCGATCCGCAGCACCTCGATCACGTCGTCCTCGTGCACGAACTGCAGCCGCGGGTCGTAGCCGAGCACGGTCGGCAGCACCGGCAGCGAGAAGTACGAGGCGAGCGGGGAGTCGGCGCTCGGCCCCAGGATGTTCGCGAACCTCAGCACGCACACGGCCACATCGGGCCGCCGACGCGCGAACCCGCGCACATACCCCTCGACCTCGACCGTGTCCTTCGCGAAGCCGCCGCTCGGCAGCGACTTGGGCGGGGTCGTCTCGGTGAAAACGGCCGGATCTCGCGGCGCCGACCCGTACACGTTCGTACTGGACTTCACCACGAGCCGCTTGACGGCCGGGGACTTCTGGCAGGCGCCCAACAGCTGCATGGTGCCGATGACGTTGGTCTCCTTGACCGTGGTCCGGCTGCCGCTGCCCAGCGGGGTGCCCGTGACGTCCATGTGCACCACGGTGTCCACGCCGTGCTCGGCCAGCACGCGCCCTATCGTCGGCTGCCGGATGTCGGCCTGTACGAAGTCCGCGCCACCGAGATGGTGCTCGGGCGGCACCGCGTCCACCGCGACCACACGGTCGACCTCCGGGTCACGCTGGATCCGTCGTACGAACCGACCTCCCAGCTGACGGGCCACCCCGGTCACGAGTACGACCTTGCCCAAGATCAACGCCTTCCTTTCAGACGTCGGCACCTACGTGTGGAGTGCTGCTCGTACTCTGCCGTGTTTCCCGTGTGTTCGGCCACGTTAGCGGGTCGATGTTGCGCTGTGATGACCGCCCACTGCATGAAGTGACGAGTTCCGGCTGTCGTACGGCAGGACGGCAGGTTCCGGCAGTCGTACGACACGGCGGTATGACTGTGGCCCCCCACCGGCTGGTGGGGGGCCACAGAGCGCACTGTCGAAGCGCTCGCGCAGAGCGGTCAGCCTCCGGGCGGAAGAACCACCCGTGGGGCCGACCTTACTTCTTGTTGCGACGCTGAACGCGGGTGCGCTTGAGCAGCTTGCGGTGCTTCTTCTTGGCCATCCGCTTGCGCCGCTTCTTGATAACAGAGCCCACGACTACCCTCGCTCACTTCTCATCACTCGGTGCTGAGGGCCATGGGCCCACACGACCTACGAGGGGCTAGCCTACCCGCCCGAGCGCTGAGCTCGTAATCGAGGTGGGAGCCGAGGAGCCCCGGGCGTCCCGCAGGAAGCCCGCGACCCCTCAACACCCGTACGCCGTCAGGCTGTCTCCACCCCCACGTAACTCTCGCGGAGGTACTCGTGGACAGCTTGCTCCGGCACCCGGAAGGACCTCCCCACCCGGATCGCCGGCAGATGACCGCTGTGCACCAACCGGTACACGGTCATCTTCGACACTCGCATCACCGAGGCGACTTCCGCCACGGTAAGGAACTGAACCTCGTTCAGAGGCCTCTCGCCAGCTGCAGCCATGACACACCTGAACCTTCCGCACTCGACGGCCGCCGGCTTCCCCTTCCGGTGACTCTTCGTCGCTGCGTGCTCACTCCCCAATGTAGGGGCGGGTGATGCGAGTGGGGAAGAGGGGATGGCATCGGCGCCTTACTGTGACAGACACGCTCGATTGAGTACGTAGCGGGTAAGCGGTCGGTAGTAATCAGACCGCACAGCGTCATCAAGTGGAACGACGACGGACACCCGCCCCTCTGCCTCCCCGACGAAGAGCGCGGGATCGTCCGTATCCGCCAGCCCCATCGTCTCAAACCCCAGCTGACCTGCTCCGCAGACCCAGCCGTGGTCCCCGATGACGAGCCCCGGGAGCGGCCCTCCACCCTCGGCGGCGGCAGCCAGAACGGTACGAACCGGGAGCGGTGAATGTGTGTGTGCGCCGGTCTCACAACCGGAGCTTCGAGCGCCGGGTTCGCGTACCAGCGCGACTCCTCGCGCGTAGTCGAGGTTGTGCGTGCGTAGACCGAACCGGGTCGTTATGTCGACACGTCTACCCATCGCGGGGGTGAGGATCTCACACCCCGCCGCCGACAAGGCGTCTGCCAGGCCGCCGTAGAACCCGAGCAGCCGATGCGGATGCCCGGTCCCGAGAAGCACCGGAACCCTACGCCGCGCGACCTCCGCGAGACGTTCCGCAAAGGCGTCCAGGCCCGCCAGAGTGCGTTCCGGATCGATGACATCCAGCCCGGAAGTGACCCTCGCATCGCCCGAGACCCCACACCTGTCCGCCATCAACGCGATCAGCTCCGACTGCCCCCACCTC
>NZ_VJZC01000777.1 GCF_009377185.1 Streptomyces spongiae | reverse complement strand
GAGGCGGCGTTGAGGGTCATCGGGGGCCTGTTCCAGTCGTGTGCGATCTCGACGCGGACCCGCGGGTCGCTGACCTCGATGGCGTCCAGTTCGGCGTCGACGCGGTCCTGTTCGGCCTGGCTGCTGACCCGGATGTCGATGCTCGCGGTGGCGTGCCCGGCGACGACGTTGGTCCCGGAACCGCCCTTGATGAGGCCGGTGTTGATCGTGGTGCCCTTGTCGGGGGCGGCGACGGCCGCGGCGGCGACCACGAACTCGGACAGCGCGGTGATCGCGCTCGCCCCGTCCTCGGGCGCGAGCCCGGCGTGCGCCTCGACGCCCGTGACGGTGACCTCGAAGATCCCGGTGCCCTTGCGGCCCGTCTTGACCGCCCCGTGCGCGGTCGGCTCCAGCACCAGCGTCACGTCGACCTTCTGCGCGACCTCCTCGATCACCGGGCGGGAGGAGAGGGAGCCGATCTCCTCGTCGCCGTTGAAGAGGAAGGTGACGGTGGGCACGGGAACACCGCTCTCCCGGGCGAGCTTCAGGGCCCAGATCCCTTGCGCCAGGCCGGTCTTCATGTCGAAGATGCCCGGCCCGCTGAGCTTCTCCCGGCCGTCGCCGTCCGGCTGGGGCTGCTCCCATGCGGCGAGCGTGCCGGCCGGCCACACGGTGTCGTAGTGGCCGACGAGCGCGACATGGCCGGGGGCGGTGCCGGTGTAGGTCAGGGTGAGGGTGTCCCCACACTCGCCGCCGGGGTGGCGGTGCTCGTGGTCGGGCTGCCCGAGCCGGTGGACGGCCAGCTCACGCAGGAGGTCCAGGCCCGCCGCGAGGCCGGGCAGGTCGTAACTGCTGGTCTCGTGACGGACGAGCGTCAGGATGTCGGTGACGATCTCCGACGAGACGTCCTGGGCGCGGGCGGTGAGGGCGGCGGGTGCGGGTGCGGGCGATGCGGTCATGATCTGCTTTCTCGTGGGGGCGGATTTCTCGTGGGGCGGAGAGGTGGCTGGCGTCAGCTGACGCCGAAGGGGATGCCGAGCAGGTACCAGGCCACGAAGAACGCGACCCAGGCGACCCAGACGACGGCGGCGATCGGGATCGTGAAGGAAGCCAGCGTGCCGATGCCGGCGGACTTCTTGTGCTGCTGGATGAAGCCCAGCGCCATCGCGAAGTACGGGCTCATCGGGGTGACGCAGTTGGTGACCGAGTCGGCTACGCGGTAGACGGCCTGGGTGGTCTCGGGCTCGATGCCGATGAGCATCAGCATGGGCACGAGGACGGGGGCGGCCAGGGCCCACAGGGCGGAGCCGCTGGTGATGACGAGGTTCATGAAGGTGATCAGCACGGCGATGCCGACCAGCACCGTCCAGCCGTTCAGGTGCAGGTCCTTCAGGGTCTCGGCGCCCTCGATGGCGATGACGTTGCCGATGTTCGTCCACTTGAAGTACGCGAGGAACTGGGAGATCGCGAAGAACAGGACGAGGATCGGTGCGTAGGTGCGGGTGCCCTCGGCCAGCGCGTCGACGATGTCGCGGGCGGCACGGAAGGTCCCGGTCATACGGCCGTAGACCCAGCCGAGCAGGGAGAAGAACGCGAACAGGACGAGCGGCATACCCGTGATCACCAGGGACTCGACGATCGAACCGCCCTCGCCGCGCAGCGGTGAGGACGCCGGTATGAGCGCCGCCGCGAGGAGCGCGAGGAAGCCGAGCGCGGCCAGTCCGGTCACCCGCAGCGCTCGGCGCTGCTCCGGGGTGACCTCGATCGCCTTCAGCTCGGCGGCGCTCAGCGCGGCGACCGGCTCGTCGGGGTCCAGGTCCGAGCGCCTGGCGATGACCTTGTCGACGACGAGCGTGATGACCAGGGCCACCAGGACCGACGAGGCGAGCCCGAAGAAGTAGTTCGCGACCGGGGTGACGACGTAGTCGGCGTCGATGGTGTGGGCCGCGGCGGTGGAGATCGACGACAGCAGCACGTCGGTCGTGGTGATCGCCGGGGAGGCGTCGTAGCCGGCGGAGATGGAGACGTACGCGACGATGCAGCCGAGCACCGGGCTGCGGCCGGCGGCACGGTAGATCAGCGCCCCGAGCGGGATGAGGGTGACGTACGCGGCGTCGCCGGCGACATGGGCGACCATCGCCGTCATCGACAGCGCGAAGGTCAGGTACCTGCCCGGCACCCGCGCGACCATGCGGCGCAGCAGGGTCGTGAACAGCCCGCTCGCCTCGGCGACGGCGATGCCGAACCCGACGACGAGGATCGTGGCCAGCGGCGGGAAGGTCGCGAAGTTCTCGACGGCCCCCTCGACCATCGTCGTGAGCCCGGCCTTGCTGATCAGGCTCTGCACCTTGATGGTCTCGTGCGTCCCGGGGTGCACGGTGCTGACACCGGCCGCCGCCAGTACCGCGCTGAGGACGATCACGACCCCCGCGAGGATCCAGAACAGCCAGAAGGGGTTGGGCAGTTTGTTGCCGACCTTCTCGATGGCCGCGAACCCCCGGAACGCGGCGCGCAGGACTCTCGACGGGGGCTCGGTCGGCTGGGGCTCGGTCGCGGTGGCACTCATGGGTACCTCTTCGTGCATCTGAGGGATGTTCCTGCGAACAATGACACTCCGATGAGAGATTCTCTAGTCTCTGGTTGTAACAGTGGGATTAACCGGCAGTCTAAGGTGAGGTCTCATGACCCGTCCTCTCCTCGACGAGCTCGACCGGCGCCTCATCGGGGCCCTCCATCTCGCGCCCCGCGCCACCTGGGACGACTTCGGCGCGATCCTGTCCGCCGACGCCAGCACCCTCAAACGCCGTTACGACCGGCTGCACGAGGCCCGGATGCTCCGCGTGATCGGACAGGCCGACTGGGGCATGCACTCCACCGCGATGCCGGTCCACGTGTTCCTGGACATCACCGGCGAGACCCCGCTCGCCGTACTCGACCGGCTCCGCACCCTGCCCCACCTCCAGCTCCTGGGGCAGATCTCCGGCGACTACCCCCTTTACGCCGTCGTGCACGCCCCTTCGGACACGGCCACCAGCGAGGCGATCGACCGGATGTTCTCCATCCCCGGAGTCCGCCGCGTCAACGCGCTGCCCGCGCTCAGCACCCTGCGCCGGGGCATCACCTGGGACCCCCAGTTCCTGACCGCCGGCGAGCGGGCCGACCTGCTGACCCTGACCGGCCCCCGCCCCGAGGGCACCGCGACGCCGACACCCACCGCGACCGCGACACCCCCCGCCAAGCCCCTCAGCGAGGCAGAGCGCACGGTCGTCGCCCAGCTGATCCAGGACGGCCGGGCCTCCGCCGCGGGCATCGGCCGGGCCGCCGGCCTGGCCACCTCCACCGCGCACCGCGTCGTCCGCCGGGTCCTCGACGAACAATGGGTCAAACCGCGCCTGGAGATCGTGTCGGAATGGCTGGGCTTCCAGACGCCGTTCCTCCTGCGCCTGCGCGTCGCCCCCGGCAAGACCCCCGACGTCATGCGCCGCATCGACCAGCTCCCCCAGACCCGGCTCGCCGCCCACGTCGCCAGCGACATGTCCGTCCTGTGCACCGGCCTGGTCACCGACCGCTCCGCACTGGCCGCGTTCATCGACCACGAACTGGCCCAGGTCCCCGGCCTCCTCACCGTCAGCGTCGACGTCATGCTCGCCGAACCGCGCCGCTACTGGCTGGACCGCGACCTGACCTCGGGCCTCGGAAAGTTCCACGCACCGACGCTGCTTTGACGGGGCGGGCCCGCGAAGCCGGGGGCCCCGCCCGCGAGCGAGCCCGGGGCGACCCGGGGATGCCGTTGGCGCCTCCCCGGGATGACGGTCCATTGGATTCTCAGTCCCAGCGACACGCGGCATTCACGGCGTGTCGCTGGGACTGAGAATCCAGTCGCCGCCCCTTGGCGGGATTCCGACCC
>NZ_VJZC01000776.1 GCF_009377185.1 Streptomyces spongiae | reverse complement strand
GAACGAGTTCGCAAGCACTCCCCGCCGTCATGTAATGTTTCCGGCGGAGGATTCGCCTAGAGGCCTAGGGCGCACGCTTGGAAAGCGTGTTGGGGGCAACCCCTCACGAGTTCGAATCTCGTATCCTCCGCACCTTGCCTGAACAGGCGAAACGAAGGGGCCCGCTGATCTTCAGCGGGCCCCTTCGTTGTTGTCCTCAGCGCTCGTTGTCCTGGTTTTTGTCCACAGGGGACGTTTCCGGGGGTCCCCAGATCGCATCCGCGATCTTCCGGGCCACGTCCTTGAGCATGGCGTCCGGCACATGCAGGTACCGCGCCCGCATGCTCGCGGAGGTGCCCGGCTCCCACCCCATGATCTGATCAATGACGCGATCCGGGACACCGAGCAGCATGAGCACGGTGGCGGCCGTGTGCCGGGCGTCGTGAAGCCGAGCGTTCCGAACCCCCGCGTCTTCCAGCAGTCGCTTCCAGTCGTGATAGTCCGTGTTCGGGCTCAGCGGGCCACCCAGCGGCTTGGTGAACACGTAGTCCGACTCGACCCACAGGTTGCCGGCCGCCTTGCGCTCGCGCTCTTGTGTCTCGGCGTGGGCCCGGAGCATGGCGACCAGCGGTCCCGGCAGGGGCACAGCGCGACGGCCCGCCCGGGACTTGGTGTTCTTGGTCTCACGCCGGACCTGCACCTTGTCCGGGCAGTACCCCGCCTTCCGGCCGCACGGTGAGGCTTCCGGGCACCCGTGCTCGTACCTGGGACGCAGACGGTTCCGGCGCAGCTTGAGGTACTCATTGCCCAGGTCGACGTCAGACCAGCGCAGTCCGAGCGTCTCGCCCTGTCTCAGTCCGAGCGCCAGCGCCAGCATCCAGCGAGCGCTGTTCCTGCGCTTGTTGGCTTCCAGCAACAGGCACTGAACCTCTTCCACCGAGTAGGGCTCAACCTCGGATTCGTCCTCTTCCATCCGGGGTGGCTTCGCCAACGCGGCGGCGTTCTTGGCCGCGTAGCCGCGCCGTACCGCCTCCCCCAGCGCCGTGCGGGCGGTGCGGTGAGCCTGGTGAGCCGTACCGGCCTTGCGCTCCCCGTTCGCCTGCATCCGGCGGTACAGGCTTTCCAGGTGCTCAGGCTGCAAGCGGTCAAGGCGGTGCTTGCCGACACCGGGCGCAAGGTGGACGCGAACGGCTACCTCGTAGCCGTCGTACGTGTTCTCGCTGACGGTCGGCTTGGCGATGTTCTCAACCCAGTGCCAGAGCCACTTTTCAACCGTCCATGCCTTGCCCGGCTGTTGGGCCGACCCCCCGTCGCGCTGCTTCTCCAGCTTTTTGACTTCTTCAACCAGGTCATCGCGCGTCTTGCGCGTCAGGTGTCGACGGTAGGGCTCCCCGTTGTCCTTGTAGCCCATTGGCACACGGGCGTGCCAACGGCCGTCCGCCCCGAAGTAGATCGCGGATTCGCCGTTGGCGCGGCGGGTGCCCTTCTTCTTCTCTGCCACAGGCAGGCTCCTGTTTTCTCCCTGTCAGGACGGAAACCGAGACGGCGGGCGAGATACGCGGCCGGCGCGTCGGCGGGGACGCGGCGGAGACGGCCGATGTCGATGGACTCCAGCTCTCCAGAGCGGATGAGCCCGTAGCACGTGGTGCGGCCGATCCGGAGGCGACGGGCGGCTTCCTCGACGGTCAGCAGAACGAGGGTGGTGTCTATGGAATCGGCGAGTTGGGCCGTGTCCATGCGGAGGACTCTCCTTCGTCGTACGACTGTGGGGGCAAGCCCCTTCCGGGAATCCGCAACATCCGCCACGCCGCAACATTGCTGGTCAGCGGCTTGAATCTGTGGCGGATGCCGTTTCTGTTGCGGATAGATCCCGCCGCGCGGGGCGGCGCGGCGGGACCTTCGGGCATGGCTGGTCAGCCAGCGATGCGGAGTTGGCGTGTGTCGGTTTCCGCGGACATGTGGCGGCTCTCGGAGGGGGCTTCCGCCACAGATTCACCCTCGTTGACCTGCGATGTTGCGGCTGTGGCGGATGTTGCGGATTTCTCAGGGTGAGGGGGGCAGTAGCGGTTCCAGGCGTCCGCTAGGTCTTCCGCGTAGTAGCCCTTCGGGGTGCCGCTGCCCACCCGAATGCCACGGGGCTTGATGGGGCTGTTGTCGGGACGCACGTACTGGCTCAGGAGCTTGGACAGGGCGCGTGCGGTGAGTGGCTTGATGCTCTGTCCGTCGTCGCTCAGGTCGGCCCATGGGGCGTCATCGAGGTTCAGGAGGACTTCGAGGATGGCGGCGGTGGGCATGCGGTCGGAGCCGCAGAACACCTTGTCGCGTAGGTCCGTCAGCAGGCGTACCCCCAGGGATGCCTCATCGCCCTGCGAAGCGGCCTTGATGAGCGCGGTGCAGGCGGCGCGGGCCCGCTTGGGCCAGTGCCCGCCGGCCGCGTCTGCGACCGCGAGCAAGGGTTCCCACACGTCGGCCGGCCGGTCGGTGACGCCCTCGGGCATCTCCGGCCATGCGTCCGCGATCTGGTCGTGGATGGTGGCGGTCCACTCCGCGAGCCGGTCACGCAGGATGTGGCCCTGCTTCTCGTGGACGCGCCGCCGGTAGGGCTCACACTTCTCGTTGGGCGCCTTCTTCCGCATGCGGATGATGACGGACCTGGTCAGGATCGTGTCGGGCAGCGATCCGAGTCCCGCCATGGCGACCGCGCAGAACGAGTCGAACCAGCCTGCTTTCTGGTCGGAGCCCTCTCCGACGCAGCGCAGGGACTTGGCGCCGCGCCGGTAGCCGGAGTTGAGGAACCCGCGGACCTCTTCGTTCCCGCCGGCCTTGGGTCCGAACACGGTGTCGATCTCGTCGAACAGGAGCGTCGGTGTTCCCGCATCGGCCGCTACCAGCCGGAACAGGGCGTTGGCGGATGCGTTGACGGTGGTCGCCGCGCGCGGGGTGAGCGTCTCGATGATCTCCAGCGCGCGGGACTTCCCCGATCCCGGTTCGGGGCTGAGGAAGGCGATGCGGGCAGTGCCGTCGAGTGCGTCGATCAGGTGGGCGTGTGCGTCCCACAGGGCGACGGCGGTGTACGCGTGCTCGGTGGGGAAGACGTTGAAGCGGCGGTGGAACGCTTCGACCTCGTCGAGCAGGGCCGCTCCGTCGATGGACGGCGTGGGCGCGGTGGTGCTGGTCATGCGGCGTTCCTCCTTTCCTGGGTGGTGCGGAGCGGGCAGGTGTCGCGGTGGGCTTCGTGGTCGGTGACCAGGGCCAGAACCTTGCGGTGGCCAACCGCGCTGCGGTCCCGGCCACACAGGCACTTCGAAGTGGCCGTGGGAGTAGCGCCTCGGGGGGCGCGGATGTGCAGCCACGCCACGGGGAAGCGGCCGTCACCGCGGGGCGGGGCGGTTGCCTGCCGACCGGTGGGAAGGGCGGAAAGGACGGCCTGGCGGCCGTCGTCCTTCGTGCCACGGCCCGATCCGGGGCCACCCTCAGACGGGCGCGTACGGCCAGGCGTGACGGACGTGGGCTTTTCAGGGGCGGGGCGGGGGCTCACGCGGCCTCCCTCGGCCGGCAGGTGCGGATCGACCAGTCCAGAGCACTGCGGATCGTCGTGCGGCACTCGGCCGCCGGCAGTCCGGCCGCCTCGCCCGCCCCCTGAAAAGCCTCCTCGACCACGTCTCGGGGGATCTCGCCCCATGCGACGAACCGGCCCAGGGCGCGGGCGCCCACCAACAGCCGGTTGTTGCGCCCGCCCTCGGTCGTCTTGGCCACGGCGTCTGTCTCCCGTGTCAGGGCGGCTTCGGCGCGCCGGGTGGCCTGTCCGGGGATGAGCAGCGGGGCGGGCGCCCGGTCGGGCGTGGGCGGGCTGGTGAGGTGCTGCAACAGCCAGTCGGGCAGGGACGCGACCGGTGCCGGGTGGGTCACCTCGTAGGTGGCGCCGTCGATGATGCTGCCG
>NZ_VJZC01000775.1 GCF_009377185.1 Streptomyces spongiae | reverse complement strand
GATCACGCCGGCTTCGGCCCAGGGCTCCTTGTGACCGCAGATGTGCGTGCCAAGCCCCGCGGCCCAGGCGTGATCCAAACGACAGGCCCTAGCCCAGCATCCGCTCCAGGACCACGGCTATGCCGTCCTCCTCGTTGGAGGTGGTCACCTCGTCGGCGACGGCCTTGAGTTCCTCGTGGGCGTTGGCCATGGCGATGCCGTGGGCCGCCCAGGCGAACATGGGGATGTCGTTGGGCATGTCGCCGAAGGCGAGGGTGTCGGTGGCGCGGAAGCCGAGGCGGCGGGCGGCCAGGGAGAGACCGGTGGCCTTGGTCAGGCCCAGGGGGAGGATCTCCACTATGCCCTCGCCCGCCATGACGACGCCGACCAGGCCACCCGCCACCCGGCGGGCCGCGTCGGCGAGTTCGTCGTCGGAGAGGGTCGGGTGTTGGAGGTACACCTTGTTCAGGGGAGCGGCCCAGAGGTCCGCCGGGTCCCGGATCGGCTCGTAGGGCAGCGGGCCGTCGTGGACCCGGTAGCCGGGCCCGACGAGCACCTCGCCGTCCAGGCCGTCACGGCTCGCGGCGAGCAGCAGGCGCCCGACCTCCGCTTCGATCTTGGCCAGGGCCAGTGTCGCGAGCTGCCGGTCCAGGGTCACCGAGGTGAGCAGCCGGTGCTCCCCCGCGTCGTACACCTGCGCGCCCTGGCCGCAGACCGCGAGGCCGCGGTAGCCGAGGTCGTCCAGGATGTGCTTCGTCCACGGCACGGAGCGTCCCGTGACGACGATGTGCGCGGCGCCCGCCGCCGTGGTGGCGGCGGCGAGTGCCGCGCGCGTGCGCTCCGAGACCGTGTGGTCGGAGCGCAGCAGCGTTCCGTCGAGGTCGGTCGCGATCAGCTTGTACGGAAGGTCCTGGGCGGCGGCCTCGCTCACTTGGCTACCGGTTCCAGGACCTCGCGGCCGCCGAGGTAGGGGCGCAGCACCTCGGGCACCCGCACGGAGCCGTCGGCCTGCTGGTGGTTCTCCAGGATGGCGACGATCGTGCGCGGGACGGCGCACAGCGTGCCGTTCAGCGTCGCCAGCGGGCGGACCGTCTTGCCGTCGCGGACACGGACCGACAGCCGTCGCGACTGGTACTCGGTGCAGTCCGAGGTCGACGTCAGCTCGCGGTACTTCCCCTGGGTCGGGATCCATGCCTCGCAGTCGAACTTGCGCGAAGCCGAGGAGCCCAGGTCACCGCTCGCTACGTCGATCACGCGGAACGGCAGCTCCAGCGACGTCAGCCACTGCCTCTCCCACTCCAGCAGGCGCTGGTGCTCGGCCTGCGAGTCCTCCGGAGCGACGTACGAGAACATCTCGACCTTGTCGAACTGGTGGACGCGGAAGATGCCGCGGGTGTCCTTGCCGTGCGAACCGGCCTCGCGGCGGAAGCACGGCGAGAAGCCGGCGTAGCGCAGCGGGAGGCGGTCGGCGTCGATGATCTCGTCCATGTGGTACGCGGCCAGCGGCACCTCGGACGTGCCGACCAGGTAGAGGTCGTCCTTGTCCAGGTGGTAGACGTCCTGGGCGGCCTGGCCGAGGAAGCCGGTGCCGGCCATCGACTGCGGGCGGACCAGCGCCGGGGTGAGCATGGGTGTGAAACCGGCGGCCGTGGCCTGCGCGATCGCGGCGTTCACCAGGGCCAGCTCCAGCAGGGCGCCCACGCCGGTGAGGAAGTAGAAGCGCGAGCCCGAGACCTTCGCGCCGCGCTCGACGTCGATCGCGCCGAGGATCTGGCCCAGCTCCAGGTGATCCTTGGGTGCGAAGCCCTCGGCCTCGAAGTCGCGGATCTCGCCGTGCGTCTCCAGCGTGACGAAGTCCTCCTCGCCGCCGACGGGCACGTCGGGGTGGACGAGGTTGCCGAGCTGGACCAGGAGTTCCTGGGTCTCGGCCGCTGCCTCGTCGCGCTCGGCGTCGGCCGCCTTGACGTCGGCGGCAAGCTGGCCCGCCTTCTTCAGCAGCTCGGCCTTCTCGTCGCCGGAGGCCTTCGGGATCAGCTTGCCGAGCGCCTTCTGCTCGGCGCGGAGCTCGTCGAAGCGGACGCCGGACGACCTGCGCCGCTCGTCGGCAGACAGGAGGGCGTCGACGAGCGCGACGTCCTCTCCACGGGCGCGCTGCGACGCACGCACACGGTCGGGGTCCTCACGGAGCAGGCGAAGGTCAATCACCCCTCAAGGCTACCGGTGCACGGATCCGGCCCACGACTTGAAATTGCAATACGCGATCTTTGTTGGCTTTTGCCCGGAATTTCGAGTCCTGCGGGAGTCGCGCCGGAGCGTCAATCGGCAGAAGATCGATTCCCTGAAAGGGGGCGGTTCCGAGGTCGCGCGTTGACTCTAATCCCTTGTGGGGAGCGGGACTTGGGGGGCGGCTGTCCACAGGGATCCACAACCCGGGGAAAGTTATCCACAGGCTGTGCGAAAGATCTGTGGACTTCGGGCGCGATCATTTCGAGAGTGGCGGGCGAAGTGGGGAATTCCCGCTTCAAACCATCTCCATAGCTACTTTCGAGTGGAAACGGGTCGCTCCAAGGGGCTGCCCGAGGGAAACAGGTGGACGAAGGGTGATGTACCGGGCTGTGGATGAAGTTGGGGCCCATAGGGAGATTTGTCGACTGAGTGGCACTGCCTTGTCGACTTGTCCCCAGGTCGGGAGGTCAGCCTGTGGATAACTTCTGTATGCGGAGAAAATCAGCAGGTAGGACCGGTTGTGGGGGCCTGTGCACAACCGGAATCGCCTTCTCTCGGAAGCGGCCTGGAGGTGGCCTGAAAGCTGCGTTCAGTCGACCTTGAGGTGGCCGGGGGCCGGTCGGCGGACCGGGGACCTGTCGGCGGAGGTGCGCCTAGAACCTGCCGTCCTGGCAGCGCGCCACCCAGTCCGCAGCAGCGACGAACTCGGCGTCGGACGTCCCCGGCTGAGGGACCCGGACATCCTTCACGGTCGCGTCCGCGCGCGGGTACGACCCGAGGTACCGCACCTCCAGGCAGATCCGCTTGAGCCCCATCAGGGCCTCCGCCACACGCCGGTCGGAGATGTGCCCTTCCGCGTCGATGGCGAAGCAGTAGTTCCCGATGCCCTTACCGGTGGGGCGGGACTGCAGCAGCATCAGGTTGACGCCCCGCACGGCGAACTCGCCCAGCAGGTCGCGCAGCCCACCGGGGTGGTCGTCGCGCTGCCAGATGACCACCGAGGTCTTGTCCGCACCGGTCGGCGCCGCGGGGCGGGCGGGGCGGCCGACGAGCACGAAGCGCGTCTGGGCGTTCTCCGCGTCGTGGATACCGGTCTCCAGGGCCTCCAGGCCGTACCGGGCCGCCGCGAACTCGCCGGCGAAGGCGGCGTCGTACCGGCCTTCCTGGACCAGCCGGGCGCCGTCAGCGTTCGACGCGGCCGACTCCCAGACGACGTCGGGCGGCAGGTTGGCCTTCATCCAGTTGCGGACCTGCGGCTGCGCGGCGGGATGCGCGGAGACAGTCTTGATCTCCGACATCTTCGTCCCGGGCCTGACCAGCAGGGCGAAGGTGATCGAGAGGAGCACCTCGCGGTAGATCATCAGCGGGGCGCCGGCGACCAGCTCGTCGAGGGTGGTCGTGATGCCGCCCTCGACGGAGTTCTCGATCGGTACGAACGCTGCCTCGGCCTCGCCGTTGCGGACGGCGTCGAGCGCGGCCGGGACGGAGACCATGGGGACGAGCTCTCGGGTCGCCGTCTCCGGCAGGGTGCGCAGGGCGACCTCGGTGAAGGTGCCCTCGGGACCGAGGTACGCGTAACTGGCTGGCATGGCCTCACCCTAATGGGCCTGGCGGAGCCCGGCGCACGCTTTCCATACCACCACCCTTGAGGGCGATGCATTGCCCAAGAAGGCGCCTCCGCGCCTCCGCGCCTCCGCGCCTCCGCGCCTCCGCGCCTCCGCGCCTCCGCGCCCCCGCGCCC
>NZ_VJZC01000774.1 GCF_009377185.1 Streptomyces spongiae | reverse complement strand
GCCCCCTCTCATCCATCTTTCACGCTCACCTCATACCGTGACCCCATGACCCAGGAGACTCCCCCCGGCTGGTACCCCGACCCCGGGCACACAAGTGACGGCCCCGCCACCGAGCGCTGGTGGGACGGCAAGGCATGGACGGACCGGATCCGGCCCGCGGAACCGGCCGCCACATGGGGTCCCCCCACGCAGCCACCGCCGGGGCCGTACCCGGCGGCCATGGGACCGTACCCGGCCTACCCACCCGCGCCTCCCCGACGCGGCCTGCGCACGGGCATCGCCATCGCCGTCGCCGCAGCCGTCCTGGCGAGCATCGGCGTGGGCGTGTACGCCCTCACCAACGACGGGGGGAACGAAACCGCGGCCAGTTCCCAGGGCCCGGGCGGACAGAACGGCCAGGGCGGCCCCGGAGGCCAGGGCGGCCCCGACGGCGGACAGGGCGGACCAGGCGGCGGCTCGGGAGGTTCCGGCGGCTCGGAGGGCCAGAGCCCCGCGCCCGACGAATCCGCACAGCCGCAGATCGTGGACGGATACGCCGTCGACCCGGTCAACGGCATCGGCATCCCGGTACCCGACGACTGGACCGCCGTGTCGCTCTCGGTGGGCGTGCAGGTCACCAGCAAGGACTCCTACAAGTGCCCCGGCGACACCTCGAAGTCCTGCACGCGCGGCGGCGCGTACTCGGCGCCCGCCGAGGCGCTGAGGCTGGACGCCACCACGCCCGAGGCCGCCGCGAAGGCCGACATCGAGAAGAACGCCGAGGAGTCGTACGGCGGGACCACGTACGGGAAGATCACCTCGCACGACGAGCTGGCCTCCAAGGCGGTGACCGTGGCCGGCGAAAAGGGCTACATGGTCCGCTGGAAGGCCGTCACGAGCAAGGGTGCCGACGGCTACGTGGAGTCGCTCGTGTTCCCGGCCCCCGCCAACCCCGACCGGCTCGTCGTCATCCGCTTCGGCATCGACGTCGGCTCCAAAGCGCCCAAGCAGTCCGTCATCGACGACATCACCAAGGGCATCAAGGAGATGTCGGGCGGCGGCAACGGACAGAACGTCTGACCTGCCAATAAAGAGCCTCCGCACCCCGCGCCGGAGCGCGACCACCCCGAGAAATCGATTCAGCCGGATGGAGTCCCCCTCCGCTCCAGAGGGACCCCACCCGGCCGGGGTGCGCGCCGCCCCCGTCCCCACGGTGCGGCGCGGTCGGGCCGACGTCCGGTCACTGCTCGGACGACGGCCCGCGTCCTAATGTCGTGCCGCCCGCCGGCCCGTCGCCCAGCCCGAGCGCCGGGAGGACGGCCGCCTCCAGGAAGCAGGTCAGATACGCCTCGTCGGCGTCCCGCCCCTCCAGAAGCGGGCGGGCCCGCAGCACACCGAGGATCTGCGCGGGCACGTACTCCTTCGCGGGGTTGTCCGCGGCGATCTCACCCCGGGCGACCGCGCGGTCGAGGATCTTCCGGAGGCCGGCGACCTCGGGCTCGACGAACGCGTCACGCATCGCCTGCTGCAGGTCCGCGTCCTGCGTGATGGCATGGGCGAGCCCATGGAGCAGTTGGGCGTCGCGTCCGAACCAGTCGGCCCCGGCCCGTGCCGCCACCTCACGCAGGTCCCCGGCCAGCGAGCCGGTGTCGATGTCGGAAAACCGTGGCCGGCCGCGGGCCCGCAGCGCGGCCGCCACGAACTGCGGCTTCGTCTTCCACTGCCGGTACAGCGTGGACTTGCTGCACCGCGTGCTCGCGGCCACGCCCTCCATGCTCACCGAGTCGTAACCGCAGTCGCGGATCTGGTCGAGCACGGCGTCGAAGAACTCCCGCTCACGCTCGGGCGTGATCTTGGAGCGGCGCGAGGCTGCGACCGTCTCCGGTCCGTCCGCCGCCTGCGACGTCATGGGCTCTCCCTCTTCTCCACTCAGGGCCACTCATTTCACGGCCCCTCAACTCGGGGCACTCAACTCGGGGCCGTGATCCGCGGTCTTGATCGGTGGGCTGTCTCACACAGTGTATAGCGATACGCCACTGTACCGAAACGGCTTCGTATCGGTACAGTGTCGTATCGGTACACCACCGTATCGGTACGTTCGCGTATCGGTGATCCCGTACGTCGTCAGCAAAGGGGCCGGGGGATGAAAGCCCGAACCGAGCCTGCAGCATCCGAGTCCGACGCGGCCATACGGCGCCGGGCGGCGCCCGACAGCGCCGCGCGGCCGCCCCTCGTCCGTGAGCTCCTGCTCGTCGTGGGGCTCTTCCTCGTCTACAAGTTCGGCCGGCTGCTGGCGAACGGCCACACCGGCGAGGCCCTCCGCAACGCCCACCGCGTGTGGGACTGGGAGCGGGCCCTGCGCCTGCCCGACGAGGCCACCGTGCAGTCCGTGCTCCTGCACGGCGACGGGCTCGCCCAGCTGGCGAACAGCTACTACGCGGTTGTCCACTTCCCGGCCACCGCGGCCTTCCTGGTCTGGCTCTATCTGCGACGGCCGACGCACTACGTGTGGGCCCGCCGGGTGCTGGCGGCCGTCACCGCCGCCGCCCTGCTGCTGCACCTGGTGTTCCCGCTGGCTCCGCCGCGCATGCTCGACGGCACGGGCCTCGTCGACACCGCCCAGGTGTACGGGCCCTCGGTGTACGCGGCGACCCCGGCGACCGACTCGCTGGCGAACCAGTTCGCGGCGATGCCGTCGCTGCACTTCGGCTGGGCACTGATGGTCGCGATCGGCCTGATCGCCGCCACCCGGTCCCGCCTGCGGTGGCTGTGGCTGCTGCACCCGCTGGTGACCCTGCTGGTGATCGTCGGGACGGCGAACCACTACTGGCTCGACGCGATCGGGGCCGCCGCACTGCTCGGCCTCGCCCTCGCGGCGATCCACCTGCCGCACCGCACGGCGACCACCGCCGGGCGCGCCCCGGAGCTCGTCAAGGCCGACGAGCCCGTCCTGGTCGGAGCGGGCCGATGAACGCCACCCTCGTCGCCGTCGTCCTCTCCGTGTTCTCGGCCGTCGCCTACGCCTCGGCCGCCGTCACCCAGGAGCGGCTCGCGTCCCGGAGCGGCGACGCGGGCATGGGCCGGCTGCTGGCCAGTGGCGCCTGGTGGGGCTCCGTCCTGCTCAACGGAGCCGCCGCGCTGCTGCACGTCGTGGCCCTCAAGTACGGTCCGCTGACCGTGGTGCAGCCGCTCGGCGCGCTCACACTGGTGGCCGCCGTGCCGCTGGGCGCGCGGGTGGCGGGGCGGCGGGTCAGCGCGGTGGAGTGGCGGGGCACGGCGTTCACGCTCGTCGGACTCGCCGCGATCCTGGTCGCCGCCTCCGGACCCGCGCCCGACGACGTATTGAGCGTGCCGGAGGCCCTCGCGGTCGCCGGAGTGACGGCCGCCCTGATCGGCATGCTGGCCCGGCCGGGCGCGCGGCCCGGGCTGCGGCACGCGTCCGCGTCGGGCTTCGCCTCGGGCGTGGCGTCGGCGCTCACGCAGACCGTGACCGTGGCCGCGACGGACCGCTCGGGCTCACTGCTCAGCGTCCAGGTGATCGGGGTCGCCCTGCTGGTCGCGGCCTTCGCCACCGGCGGACTGCTGCTGTCCCAGACCGCCTACAAGGGCGGCCTCGGCGCACCGCTCGCCGTGGTGACCCTGGCCAATCCGGTCGCCGCCTCGGTGATCGGCCTGTCACTGCTGGGCGAACAGGTGCGGTCCGGCCTCGCGGGCGTCCCGCTGGCCCTGGCGGGAGCGGCGCTGGCGTCCTGGGGCGTGGTGCTGTTGTCCCGGGCGACACCCGAACCGCACCCGGCGGACCTCCCCGCGCCGGACGACGACCATCCGGTGGCGGCGGTGCTCGCCCTGGAGCCGGGACAGGCACCGTCCGAGCCATCCCTGGTGTCCCGTCGGCCGGCTCCTCCGTCACCCGGACACCTGACTCCCCTCTGATCCCCGACCGGCCTCCCGGACGAACGAGGGGTGGGCGGCACACGCCACGCG
>NZ_VJZC01000773.1 GCF_009377185.1 Streptomyces spongiae | reverse complement strand
TATAAGAGACAGCCACCACCGCACTACCCGACACCCCCGCCGCCGCACAACCACCCACCCTGCCATGGGTCCTGACCGCCAGGAACACGGACGCCTTGCGCGACCAGGCGGCGCGTCTGAGGGCCTTCGTAGCGAGCGACACCGCTGTGGACATCGTCGATGTGGGATATTCCCTGATCACCACTCGGCCGGGGTTCGAGGAGCGCGCGGTCGTCATCGCCGCCGACCGGCAGGAGTTCCTCGACAGCCTCGACGCGCTGGCTCATGGGGAAGTGCCCGCGAACACGGTGCGTGGCACGGCGGAACCCGGCGGGCAGACCGCGCCGTCCCGGCCGCCGGCCGACGACGCTGCCTCCGACCCGCCCCAGTCGCTCGCCTCGCTGGCCGAGACGTACGTCCGTGGTGGCGAGGTCGACTGGCACACCGCGTTCGCCGGCACCAACGCCACACAGGTGCGACTTCCCACCTACGCGTTCCAGCACCAGCGCTACTGGCTGGACACCCCTCGGCACACGACCGACGGCGCGGGGCGGACCAGGCAGGGCGTGCGGTCGACCGTGGATTCCGGGAGGTACCGCGTCGCCTGGCGGCTGGTGGCCGAGGCGTCCTCCGGCCCACCCTCGGGGCGCTGGCTGGTCGTGACCCCCGCCGACCGGGCCGAACACCCGTGGGTACGGGCTGTCACACGGGCCCTGACCGGCTGCGGCGTACGCGTGCTCCCGGTCGAGGTACCGTACGCGGCGGTCGATCGGAAGTCCATGGCCGAGCGGTTGACGGACGTACGGGACCGAGCCGGGGCTCTGGATGACGAGCCCGTGGCGGGCCTGCTGTCCTTCCTGTCCTTGGAGGAGGCTTCTCATCCCGACGACACGGCCGTTGCGTGGGGCATGGCCGCGAACCTCGCCCTGGTCCAGGCGCTGGGCGACGTGGGCATCTCCGCGCCGCTGTGGTGTGTGACCTGCGGAGCGGTTTCGATCGGGCCTTCGGACCCGGTGACCAACCCCCTCCAGGCTCTGATCTGGGGGATGGGCGGGGTCGTCGCCGCAGAGTGCCCGGAGCGGTGGGGCGGCCTGATCGACCTGCCGGGGGATGTACGTGATCAGGCGCTGCCCCGCCTGATCAGCGCGCTCGCCGGAGCGAACGCCGAGTGTGAGTTCGCTGTACGGGATTCCGGTCTGTTCGTGCGCCGCCTGGTCCACGCGCCCCTGGGCGAGACAGAGACGGCTCGCGAGTGGCGGTCCAAAGGCACTGTCCTGATCACCGGCAGCCCCGGGGCGATCGGCGGCCATGTGGCACGGTGGCTCGCGGGTAACGGTGCGGAGCACCTGCTGTTCACGAGCCCGCTGGGCCGTCAGGCTCCTGGTGCGGCCGAACTGGAGGGCGAGCTGACCGCTCTGGGCGCCGAGGTCACCTTCGTCGCGTGTGATGTGGCTGACCGAGCGCAACTGGCGAAGGCCCTCGCCGTGGTGCCGGACGGACATCCTCTTACCGCGGTCGTGCATACGGCCGAGGTACTGGACGACGCGCCGGTGGACTCCCTGACTCTCGACCAGGTGGGCCGAGTGTCCCGGGTGAAGGTCGGTGGCGCCAGGAACCTGCACCACGCGACCCGAGAGCTGGATCTGTCGGCGTTCGTGCTGTTCTCCTCGATCACCGGTGTCTGCGGGATGCCCGGGCAGGGCAACTACGCGCCGGGCAACGCGTTCCTCGACGCGCTGGCCCGCCACCGGAAAGCCGACGGCCTGCCCGCCACGTCGATCGCGTGGGGGCACTGGGACGGTGCGGGCATCGCCGATCCGGACGTCAGCGACGTCGGCGGGCAGCCGCACCGCCACGCAACCCCCGCCATGGCGCCTGAACCGGCGCTCACCGCCCTCGGCCAGGCCCTCGAGCACGATGAAACCCATCTGGTGATAGCCGAGGCCGACTGGGCGGCGGTCTCCCAGGCCCGGCCGCGCTACGCGCTGCTGGATGATCTCCCCGACGTACAGCGCCTCTTCACGGCCGCGGATGGCGGGCCCGGCGGAGTACCGGGCCAGCGCCCCTCGGAACTGGTTCAGCGACTGGCCGGGATGTCCGAACCGGAACAGCGACGGACGCTGCTGCGGATCGTCAGAAAGTTGGCCGCGGCGGTGCAGGGTCATCGCTCGCCCGACTCGATCAACCCGGAGCGGGGATTCCGCGACCAAGGATTCGACTCGCTCATCGCCGTCGAGTTCCGCAACCGGCTGAACACCGAAACCGGACTGCTGTCGCCGATGACCATCGCATTCGACTACCCGTCGCCCGTCGCGCTCGCCGATCAGCTGCGTCGGGAACTGCTGCCGCAGCAACAGACAACGGTCACCACCGTCCTGAGCGAGATCGACAAGCTGGAATCGGTTCTTTCGGCCGCGTCACTGAACGTGTCGGAACGCGCGGCGACCGCATCCCGACTCCAGGAACTCCTGGCCCGGTGGCGAGACAGCGCGCACGAGCCGAGCGCGGCCGGAGTGGTCAGCGAACTTGCGTCCGCGACGGATCAAGAACTCATCGAATTCATCGGCAACGAATTCGGCATCGATTAATCCTTCTTCCCGTAAAGGATCGAAAGATGAGCGACGACAAGCTTCGTCACCTGCTCAAACAAGTGACCGCCGCACTGCACGAGACCCGCGAGAATCTGCGGGAAGTCCAGGAGGCACAGCGGGATCCGATCGCGATTGTGTCGATGGCTTGTCGGTTTCCGGGTGGGGTGGATTCGCCGGAGGAGCTGTGGCGGGTGGTCGCGGAGGAGCGCGATCTGATCGGTCCGTTCCCCGACGACCGGGGCTGGGACATGGCCGCGCTCTACGATCCCGAACCCGGGCGGGCGGGCACCTGCTACGCGCGGGGTGGTGGTTTCCTCGCCGACGCCGCCGGCTTCGACCCGGGATTCTTCGGGATCAGCCCGCGTGAGGCCCTGGCGATGGACCCCCAGCAACGGCAGCTCCTGGAGACGTCCTGGGAGGCCATCGAGCGAGCCGGCATCGACCCGGCCGCTCTACGCGGCAGCCACACCGGCGTGTTCACCGGAGTCCTCAACAACGACTACGGTCCACGACTTCACGAACAGACCGACGACGCCGCAGGCCACGCGCTCACCGGCACGCTCACCGGCGTCGCCTCCGGCCGTATCTCCTACACCCTCGGACTCCAGGGCCCCGCCGTCACCCTGGACACGGCCTGTTCCTCCTCACTCGTAGCACTGCACTACGCCGTACGGGCACTGCGCTCAGGCGAGTGCTCCATGGCACTCGCCGGCGGTGCCACCGTCATGGCCACCCCGGGCTGGTTCCTGGAGTTCAGCCGTCAGCGGGGCCTGTCCCCAGACGGGCGATGCAAGGCTTTCGCCGCCACCGCGGACGGCACCGGTTGGTCGGAAGGCGTGGGTCTGCTCCTGCTCGAACGCCTCTCAGACGCACAACGCCACGGGCACCCCGTCCTCGCGCTGATCCGTGGCACCGCCACCAACCAGGACGGCGCCTCCAACGGACTCAGCGCTCCCAACGGCCCCTCCCAACAGCACGTCATCCGGCAGGCACTGGCCGACGCCCGCCTCGCCCCCAGCGACATCGACCTGCTCGAAGCCCACGGCACCGGCACCCCCCTCGGCGACCCCATCGAAGCCCAAGCCCTCCTCGCCACATACGGACAGGACCGCCCGGCGAACCGGCCCGCCTGGCTCGGGTCCCTCAAGTCCAACATGGGACATACCCTCGCCGCAGCGGGCGTCGGGGGCGTCATAAAGTCCGTCATGGCACTCCACCACCGCCTGCTCCCCAAGACCCTGCACATCGACACGCCCACACCCCACGTCGACTGGACAAGCGGCCACCTCCGACTCCTCACCCAACCCCAGCCCTGGCCCGACACCGAGGACCACCCCCGCCGCGCCGCCGTCTCCTCCTTCGGCATCAGCGGCACCAACGCCCACCTCATCCT
>NZ_VJZC01000772.1 GCF_009377185.1 Streptomyces spongiae | reverse complement strand
GTCCCCCACACCGCCCGTCTCGACGACACCCCGCCGCGACTTCGAGGCGTCGGTGCGCTCGGCCCGTGACCTCGCCGACCGCTGCCGCTCCGCCGCCGACCGCCTCCCTCACGCCACCACCCGCGACGTCGCCCGCGACATGGACCTGATCCGCGCCGCACTGGGCGAGCGGAAGCTGTCGTACTACGGCGTCTCGTACGGCGCCGACCTGGGCGCCGTCTACACCCAGCTGTTCCCCCGCCGCGTCGACCGCATGGTCATCGACTCCTCGACCGACCCGGCCCGGACCCAGTACGAGCTCTTCCAGAGCGCCGCCGGACCTCTGGAGGCGGGCCTCGACGAATGGGCGCGATGGGCGGCCCGGCACGACGACGAGTACGGCCTCGGCCGGACGGCCCGTGCCGTGCGCGCCACCGTCCAGCGTCTGCTCGACGGGGCCGAACACCGGCCGGTCCCCGTCTCCGGAACCCGCCTGGACGCCCCGCTCGTGCGCCTGTTGCTGCGCCAGCTGGTCCAGCACCAGGAGTACGACGCCCCGCTCGCGTCCGTCGTGCGCGACCTGACCGCCGCGGCCGCCGGACGCCTCACGGAACCCGGCCCGGACCTCGCGGGCCTCCTCGAACTCCTCGCCTCGCCCGATCTGGCGGACAGCATGACCGGCGGAGCGCTGTTCATGTGCGGCGACGGCGGGTGGCCCGCCGGAGGCTGGCCGAAGGACCCGGAGACGTACTGGCGCAACATGCAGCGCAGCCGCGCCACCGAGCCGGTGTTCGGACCCGTCGTCAACGGCATGATCGCCCCCTGCGCGTTCTGGCCGACCGCACCGCGCGAGCCCGGCACGGCGATCCACAACGCCGTCCCCGTCCTGATGCTCCAGGCCCGCCGCGACAACAACGTCCCCTACGACGGCGCCGTGGCCCTCCACCGCCGGCTCACCGGCTCCCGCCTGATCACGGCGGACATCCGCGCCCACGGTGTCTACGGCCGCGGAGCGGAGGGCCTGACCCCCGTCCCGTGCGCCGACGACGCGGTGAACGACTACCTCGGGGGCGGCGAACTCCCGTCCGGGGACCTCACCTGCCCCTGATCCCGCACAGCGTCTCCGGCCCACCCCACGCAAGGGGGTGCGGGTGGCGAAGCCCCCGCTCGCGCGGCGCAGCCGCGCAACAACAACGAAGGCGATGTGGCCCGCGCAGTCCGCGGGCACACATCGCCTGTCGCCTTCGAGGGTGAGTGACGGGACTTGAACCCGCGACATCCTGGACCACAACCAGGTGCTCTACCAGCTGAGCTACACCCACCATGACCGGCGGTTCTCCGAGTGGTTCACCGACCGGCCGAGAAAAAGTGTACAGGGTCGGGAGGGGTGCTCGCGCCAGGGTTTCGCCGTCACCCCGCGGGCAGGACGTGTTTCGCGGCGATCGTCCTCGCGGTGTCGGAGTCCGGGCCGGGCTGGGGGACGAAGACCGCCTCCCGGTAGTAGCGGAGCTCCGCGATGGACTCGCGGATGTCGGCGAGCGCCCGGTGGTTGCCGTTCTTCTCGGGGCTGTTGAAGTACGCCCGCGGGTACCAGCGACGGGCCAGCTCCTTGATGGAGCTGACGTCCACGATGCGGTAGTGGAGGTAGCCCTCCAGCGCGGCCATGTCACGGGCGAGGAAGCCGCGGTCCGTGCCGACGGAGTTGCCGCACAGCGGGGCCTTGCCGGGTTCCTTGACATGCTCGCGGACGTAGGCGAGGACCTGTTCCTCCGCCTCCACCAGCGTCGTGCCGCCGGCGAGTTCGTCCAGCAGCCCGGACGCGGTGTGCATCTGACGCACCACCTCCGGCATCGTCTCCAGTGCCCTGGCCGGGGGACGGATGACGATGTCCACGCCCTCGCCGAGCACGTTCAGCTCCGAGTCGGTGACCAGCGCGGCCACCTCGATGAGCGCGTCGTCGGACAGCGAGAGCCCGGTCATCTCGCAGTCGATCCACACCATGCGATCGTTCATGTGTCTCACCTTACGGCCCGTGACGACCGAACGGCCCGGCCCTGCGCCTGGATGATCAGGGCGGGACCGGGCCGACGACGTCTCGGGCGGCCGCTACGCGGCTACGGGGCGCTGCGCTGGCCCGGCAGGCGTCCCGTGGCGTACAGCTCCGGCTTGGCGCCCTCCGTGGAGAGCGAGGTCGCCGGGGCCAGAGCGCTCGCGGCCGCCGTCCGGCGGGTCTGGAGCGGGAGCGACGGGGGCTCCTGCGGTACCGGCTGCGGTCCGCCCGGACCGGAGTGGCCGTCCGTGTTGTCCGGCTTCTCGCTCTGGGGCCGCCGCGCCCGGTACGCCGCCCGGTACGCCGCCGGCGACGAGCCCAGCTGACGGCGGAAGTGGCCGCGCAGGGCGACGGGCGAGCGGAAGCCGCAGCGCCCGGCGACCTCGTCCACCGAGTAGTCCGACGTCTCCAGCAGACGCTGGGCCTGCAGCACGCGCTGGGTGATCAGCCACTGCAGTGGAGCGCTCCCAGTGAGGGAGCGGAACCGGCGGTCGAAGGTGCGGCGGCTCATGTACGCGCGCGCGGCGAGGGTCTCCACGTCGAACTGCTCGTGGAGGTGCTCCAGCGCCCAGGCGACGACCTCGGCGAGCGGGTCGGCGCCGATCTCCTCCGGTAAAGACCGATCGAGATAGCGCTCCTGGCCGCCGCTGCGGCGCGGCGGGACCACCAGACGCCGGGCCAGTGCGCCCGCCGCCTCGTTGCCGTGGTCCGTGCGCACGATGTGCAGACACAGGTCGATGCCCGCGGCGGTGCCGGCGCTGGTGAGGACGTCTCCGTCGTCCACGAACAGCTCGCGCGGGTCGACGTGCACCGACGGGTAGCGCTTGGCCAGCGTCGGTGCGTACATCCAGTGGGTGGTGGCCGGGCGGCCGTCCAGCAGCCCGGCGGCGGCCAGCACGAAGGCACCCGTGCACAGCCCGACGATGCGGGCGCCCTCCTCGTGCGCCCGGCGCAGCGCGTCGAGCGCCTCCTCCGGCGGCGGTGAGGTGATCGAGCGCCAGGCCGGCACGACGACGGTGCCCGCCCGCGAGATCGCCTCCAGCCCGTTCGGCGCGGTGAGTTCCAGGCCCCCCGTGGTCCGCAGCGGACCCTCTTCACCGGCGCTCACCAGCAGCCGGTAGCGCGGCACTCCGGCGTCCTGGCGGTCGATCCCGAACACCGAAAGTGGTATGGAACTCTCGAAGATGGGGCCGCCGCTGAACAGCAGCACCGCAACGATCTCCTTGCGGCGTCGCCCGGAAAGCTTCCGGGCCGCGGCTTCCGGCGCGGCAGCGGAGTCGTGGCTCATACTGCTAAGCCCCCCTCGGTGGTCGCGGCTCCTCGGTTGTGTCGCTCCTGCACGTTTCCCCTTGGTCCTGCACGAGTCCCCCGCCGTAAGACAGTCAAGATCGAATCTACTGTGTCCCCAGGTGCCGGCGTGGCCAGTTCTGCATCCGGCACATTGTCGACTTGGCAACTTGGCGTGAAGCATTCGATCACGAAGCGTTGCACTCGTGGGCCGTACAGGGAAGTGCGCCTCGTCGCAGTGGCCAATCCACGTAGGGTGCGCGCGCCCCACGAGCCCCTTTCAGTGCAGGTCGAACGGGGGGTGTAGGGGTGTTCGGGCAACAGATGCACGGGAACCCGAAGTTGGCTGAAAAGATGCGGGGGCGTGCGCGGAAACCGGTCAGTCGACCGGCGTGTTCCGCCCCGAGTGTCGTCCGCCCCTGTGCGCCCCCGAAGCGGCCCGGCCCCGTCGGCCCCGCCGCGGCGCGCTCGGACCGGCCGACGTGCGCGCCGCCTCCCGCTCCGGCGTGCGCGCCGCCTCCCGTTCCGACTGGCGCAGCAGGAACCGGCAGGCCCCTGTCACCGCCGCCAGACCGAGGGCGGCGCCGGCCGCCCCGGCGAGCGACGTGCCGAACCCGACGAGGACCACGGGCACGAGGACACAGCTGAAGACCGCCCAGCGGATGAG
>NZ_VJZC01000771.1 GCF_009377185.1 Streptomyces spongiae | reverse complement strand
CAAAGGCCCCCACCTGCCCCCGGTTCGCCGACCCGGCCCACGCCGCCGCCGACCGCCGCGTGGACGTGGACCGCATCACGCCCGAGCCCGTCTGGCGCAAGACCTGCGGCACGCTGTACCGCAGCGACAGCCGCCCCCCGGCCACGATCTTCGAGCAGGGCTTCTACCCCAAGGACGTCGTCGACGGCCAGTACGACATCGAGCAGTACGTCCTGGTCAACCAGCCCTCGCCGTACGTGTCGACGTCGTACGACCACGACCTGTACAAGACCTGGTACAAGTCCGGCTTCAACTACTACATCGACGCCCCCGGCGGCGTCGACGTCAACAAGACCATCGGCGACACCCACAAGTGGGCCGACCAGGTCGAGGTCGCCTTCCCCGGCGGGATCGCCCGGCAGTACGTCATCGGCGTCTGTCCGGTCGACAAGAAGACCAAGACCGAGATCATGAGCGACTGCGAGAGCAACCCGCACTACCAGCCCTGGCACTGAACCCTGGCACTGAGTCACGGCACTGAGCCACGGCTCTCCCCGGCCTCAGCGGGCGACGAGCAGTGCCTCCGCGCCCACGGGCCGGTAACCCGCCGCCTGGAACGCCCGCGCGCTGCGGGCGTTCCCCGCGGCCACCTGCGCCCACACATGCCCGTCCGGCACCAGATGCCGGGCCGCCGCGGCCAACGCCCGGCCGAGCCCCCGGTGCCGTACCGCCTCGTCCACCTCGACCGCGGCCTCCCAACGTCCCCCGATCCCGCGCCCCAGGACGAGGACACCTCCGTCGGCCGCCCACACCCGTACGTCGTCCCGTCGCTTCCGGGCGCTCACGACCCGCGGGTGGTCCGGATCGGAGACCTCCTTCAACGCCACCGGCGGTTCCCCGGCCAACCGCGTGCCGACGTTCATCACGTCGATGGTGTCCGTCGACCGCCCCGTACGCGCCAGGAACGCCGCCAGGAACCGCGGATTCATGGTCGCGGCCAGCGCGTCGCACTCCAGGGAGCCCAGCGTCTCGTACACCCACGCGGGGTCCTCGTCCGTGAAGACGACCGAGTGCGCGGTGAAGGCGAGGACCCCGGCGTCGCGGTGGGCATGCTGGCGGACGACGGTCGTGCCGCCGTCGGGGGGAGGGAAGCTCCCGCGGGCCGCCGCGTCCAGAATGTCCCGCAGAGTGCCCGCCAAGACGCCCGCCCCCTCGCTCGAAGCCTCTTGAGTCTCCACCCACTGGAAGGCCCAGACTCGCAGACATGATCGACGACGGCACCGGACTTTTCACCATCGGCCGGCTGGCACGGGCCACGGGCCTCACCGTGCGCACGATCCGCTACTGGTCCGACGAGGGCGTCCTCGCCCCGGTGACCCGCAGTGAGGGCGGCTACCGGCTGTACGACGCGGAGTCGGTGGCCCGTCTAGAACTCATCCGCACGCTACGGGAGCTGGGCCTCGGCCTGGACGCCGTACGCCGCGTGGTGGCGGGCGAGACGACGATCGCGGAGGTCGCGGCCGCGCACGTGGCGGCCCTGGACGTGCAGATACGGTCCCTCAAGGTGACCCGGGCGGTGCTGTCGACCGTTGCGCGACGCGGTTCGACCGCTCAGGAGATGACACTCATGCACAAGCTGGCGCGGCTCTCGGCCGCCGAACGCACCCGCATCATCGACGACTTCATGGAGGAGACCTTCGGAGGGCTCGACACGGCGGACCCCGACATCCGCACCCGGATGCGGTTCGCCATCACCGATCTGCCCGACGACCCGACGCCCGAGCAGGTGGACGCCTGGGTGGAGCTCGCGGAGCTGTTGCAGGACCCCGGGTTCCGCGCGCGTATGCGGAGGACGATCGAGTTCAACGCCGCGGACCGCGGGCCGGAGGTCCCGCCCGGCACGTCCCTGTGGTTCATGAGCCGCCTCGTGCAACTCGCGGGAGAGGCACGGGACCAGGGCATCGACCCCGAGTCCCCCGGCGCCGAGGAGGTGCTGGGCCAACTGCTGGGCAACGCCGACCGGGCCGACGTACTGGAACGGATGGAGTCCGCCACGCACACCGAACTCGCGCGTTTCCGGGAGCTCACCGCGCTCGTGCGGGGCACCGAACCGCTGCCCTCGCACGCCGAGGAGTTCGCCTGGGTGGTCGCCGCGCTGCGCGCTCGGGCGGCCGGTTAATCTGAGCCCGCCAGCAAAGGCTGAATCGCACGAATGCACGATGAAGGGGCGGATCGGTGGCGGACATCGAGGAAGCACGCAAGCAGTTCCAGCGGATCGACACGGACGGTGACGGGTTCATCAGCGCCGCCGAGTTCAAGACCGCCCTGGCCCAGGGAGGCGACTGGAACGTCACCGAGTCGGTTGCCGAGGCCATCATCGCCTCCCGGGACCTCAACAGCGACAAGCTGCTCTCGTTCGAGGAGTTCTGGGCCCACCTGAACAAGTAGGCCCGGCAAGAGAGGGTGCCCACAGCGAACTGCGCAGTGGGCACCCTCCGGCGGCTCGATCTCCATACGATCCCCGGACCGCACCAGCCCGCCGGTCAGGACAACCCATGATCCTGGTCGTGAAGCGGGCCTGCCCGCCGGCGCCCCGTCCCGCCGTCCACTTCGCACAGGGATTTCGCAGCACGGTCTCCCGGGGGACATCGGTTATCCAGCGAGCTGAGACGCGCCGATCTCGTTCACCCGCTCCAGATCGCGAGCATCGCCACCAGGTCGCCGGGCAGCGCCGCAGCCGCCCGGCGGGCGGCCCCCGCGACCGTGGTGTGTGGCCGCTTCTCCGCGACCTTTCGTGACTCCGACACACCGCCTGGTTGAACAGCGCATGCGAGCCTCGGCATGTGTCCACGCCCGCCCGTACAGGAATGAACGGATCTGCTGTGCGGCCAGGTGCTCGATCACCGGCCACGGCACCGCGAGCGGGTCCTCCAAAGTCGAGAAGCTCCCTTCTCTGGTGCGGTGACTGCTTACCCGCACGGGGGAGCTTCTCCGCCGCCTCGTGCGTCGTTGTTTTGTGCGTACGCGTAACTCATGTTCGACGTGCTCGTTGATCGGATGTTGTGTCAATGGGGACATTTATTGGGGGATTGATTGAGGGCCTGTGAAGCGAGTGGCGACGGTTGGTGTTGCGACCGTTCTTCCGACAGGCATCGGCTCAAAGCGCAAGACGTGCGAGTTCGCCGGGTGTACGAGAGTGGCCCGTGTTGCCGGGCTCTGTACAGGTCACTATCAGCATTTCCAGCAAGGGAAATGTGCTGTATGTGGCGTGCAATTTCCATGCTCTGGGGTGGTACGAAGCTCTGCCGCCCGAGCTTCGTACCTTCGCCTTGTTGAACACCTGCCTGGCGGATCCGCCTGCGAAGCGGCTTCGGGTGGAATCGGCAGCTTTTGGTAGGCGATGAGAGAGGGTCAGGCGTCGGCGGCCCACTTCCGCAGAGCGGCCTTGGTCTCAAAGTCGGCAACGTTCTTGTCCAGCGGGTTGTCGGTGTGCTGGTGAAAACGCCACTTCGCCTGGATGCGGGGCTTGCCCGCGGTGACATAGTCCGCGATCCACAGGCCGTCACCTGCGTAGGAGGTCGTGTCAACACTCAACCAGAAGTGGCGGTTTGCGTAGAGGAGGACCCGGTGGTTCGACCGGAGTTCCTTCACCTTGCGTATGAACCGGTCCTTCTCGGCGTTGCTCGCGTGGGTGCCGTCGCTGGTCGTCTCCCAGTCGACGGCGAGGATGTCGCCCGCCTTCTCGGGGGCCTTGCTCACGAAGTACTCGGCCTGGGCGGTCAGGTTGCCGGGCCAGAGGAAGTGATAGAAGCCGACGACGAGCCCCGCGTCTCTCGCGGTCTTCGTCTGTGCGGCCAGCTTGGGATTGGTGTACGTCCGGCCTTCCGTCGCCTTGATGAAGACGAAGGAGAGGCCGTCCGTGTTGTACGAGGACGACTGGTACGAGCTGACGTCGATGCCGCGCAGCATGGGGCGCCTCCGGGCGTGGGGGGACGGAGCATGGGGT
>NZ_VJZC01000077.1 GCF_009377185.1 Streptomyces spongiae | reverse complement strand
CCCTAGCCCCACCCGACCCACGGGCGAACCTGCGTACACCGCCACACACGAAGACCCCCAACCGTGATCGGTTGGGGGTCTTTTCGCTGGTGGGGCTAACAGGATTTGAACCTGTGGCCTCATCCTTATCAGGGATGCGCTCTAACCAACTGAGCTATAGCCCCGCCGCGCTGTGCGGTGTGTTCCGCGCGCTGACTCCTGAAGGTTAGCGCACGACCTGGGCAGTCCCAAAATCGATACCGGGGGTGGGCCGACCAGGTCTGCGAGCACGCGATGGGACCCGATGGCACCCGACGGGGCAATCGGGCAACACCCCGACGGCAGCCTCCCGCGCGGTTACTCGTCCCCTTTACTCGTCCTCGGCCAACGTGAGCTCCACGCCGCCCACGAAGCCCGCGGAGAGGTTGTAGATGAAGGCGCCGAGCGTCGCGAGTGCCGTCGCGAGGACGACGTCGATGACGGCGATCACCGACGTGAAGATCAGGACGTTCGGCAGGGACAGGAACGCCTGCAGGTCGAAGCCGTTCGACTCGTTGGAGCCCGTGGCCTCGGAGATGGTGCCGCCGACCGTGGAGAAGACGCCCATCGCGTCCATGACCATCCACAGCACCGCCGACGCCACGATCGTGCAGACGCCGAGCGCGATGGAGAGCAGGAAGCTGACCTTCATCACGGACCACGGGTCGGCCTTGGCCACCCGCAGACGTGCCTTACGGGTGCGGGGCATGGTGCGCGCACCCGTACGCGGCCGGCGTACGGCACTGTCGGGCGCCTGCGCCGGGTAGGCCTGCGGGGGGTGGTAGGGGGCCGCCGCCTGCTGCGGCTGCCGCTCACCCGGCAGCGGCGAGGCAGACGGTGCGGGGGCAGCCGACGCGGGGCCGGAGGGCGCGGGGCCGGACGCCGGTCCGAGGTTCGACTGCGCGGCGCTCGGCTGCGGCGCGGGCTGAGCCTGCGGTTGCGGCTGCGGCGCGGGCTGCGGCTGCGGCTGCGGTTGTGCGTTCGGAGCCGCCGAGCCCGCCGAGCCCGCGCCGGCCTCGTACGGCTGGCTCTGCGGGCCTCGGGCGTCCGTCGCCGGTCCCCCCTGGGAACCGGAGGCGTCGGACGAGCCCGAGTCGGTCGCGTGCGGCTTGATCGCCTTCAGTTGCGTCGTGTGCGGATCCGTCACACTCTCGGCGGAGCCACGGCCGCCGCCGTCCGTTTCCGTACCGGTGGAGGTATCGGTACCGGCCGATCCGGGGCCCGTGGCTCCGCTCACGATGACTCTCTCCTCGCGCTACTCAGCCGAGGACGGCTCGCCCTCGTCCGTGCCTGTGGTCGTGACGTCTTCGGCCTCGGGCTCGTCCACGGCTACGTCGCCGTCGACCTCCTCGGCCTCGCGTCCCGCCTCGGCGTTACGTGCGATACCGACGACGGCATCGCGCTTGCCCAGGTTGATCAGTTGGACGCCCATGGTGTCACGGCCCGTCTCCCTGACCTCGTTGACTCGCGTACGAATCACGCCGCCGCCCAGCGTGATGGCGAGGATCTCGTCGGTCTCCTCGACCACCAGCGCGCCGACGAGAGAACCGCGGTCCTCCACGATCTTGGCAGCCTTGATGCCGAGGCCGCCGCGACCCTGGACGCGGTACTCGTCGACGGCGGTCCGCTTCGCGTACCCACCGTCGGTGGCAGTGAACACGAACGTACCGGTTCGAACAACATTCATCGAGAGCAGTTCGTCTCCCTCACGGAAGCTCATGCCCTTGACACCCGAGGTGGCACGGCCCATGGGCCGCAGCGCCTCGTCGGTGGCCGTGAACCGGATCGACTGCGCCTTCTTGCTGATCAGAAGGATGTCATCCTCGGACGAAACGAGTTCGGCTCCGATCAGTTCGTCGTCCGAACCGTCCTCCTGCGCGCGGAGGTTGATCGCGATCAGACCGCCCGAGCGCGGTGAATCGTAATCCTTCAGAGGCGTCTTCTTGACCAGACCGCCCTTCGTGGCGAGCACCAGGTACGGCACCGCCTCGTAGTCGCGGATGGCCAGGATCTCGGCGATCGCCTCGTCCGGCTGGAAGGCGAGGAGGTTCGCGACGTGCTGGCCGCGCGCGTCCCGGCCGGCGTCCGGCAGCTCGTACGCCTTGGCCCGGTACACGCGGCCCTTGTTGGTGAAGAACAGCAGCCAGTGGTGCGTCGTGGACACGAAGAAGTGGTCGACGATGTCGTCTTCCTTGAGCTTCGTGCCGCGGACGCCCTTGCCGCCGCGCTTCTGGGCGCGGTAGTCGTCGGTCTTGGTGCGCTTGACGTAGCCGCCGCGCGAGACCGTGACGACGATGTCCTCCTCGGCGATCAGGTCCTCGATGGACATGTCGCCGTCGTACGGGACGAGCTTGGTGTGACGGTCGTCGCCGTACTTCTCGACGATCGCGGCGAGTTCCTCGCTGACGATGCCGCGCTGGCGGATCTGAGAGGCCAGGATCGCGTTGTACTCGCGGATCTTCGCCTGGAGTTCGTCGTGCTCCTGGACGATCTTCTGTCGCTCCAGGGCGGCCAGGCGGCGCAGCTGCATCTCGAGGATGGCGTTGGCCTGGATCTCGTCGATCTCCAGGAGGTCCATCAGGCCGCCGCGCGCGATCTCGACGGTGTCGCTGCGCCGGATCAGCGCGATGACCTCGTCGATGGCGTCCAGGGCCTTCAGCAGACCGCGCAGGATGTGCGCCCGCTCCTCGGCCTTGCGCAGCCGGAAGCGGGTCCGGCGGACGATGACCTCGATCTGGTGCGTCACCCAGTGGCGGATGAACGCGTCCAGCGACAGCGTGCGCGGCACTCCGTCGACCAGCGCCAGCATGTTGGCGCCGAAGTTCGTCTGCAGGTCGGTGTGCTTGTAGAGGTTGTTCAGGACGACCTTGGCGACCGCGTCCCTCTTGAGCACGATCACGAGCCGCTGGCCCGTACGGGACGACGTCTCGTCGCGGACGTCCGCGATGCCGCCGATCTTGCCGTCCTTGACGAGGTCGGCGATCTTCTGCGCGAGGTTGTCCGGGTTGACCTGGTACGGCAGCTCCGTGACGACCAGGCACTGGCGGTTCTGGATCTCCTCGACCGCGACGACCGCGCGCATCGTGATGGAGCCGCGGCCCGTGCGGTACGCCTCCTCGATGCCCTTGCGGCCCACCACCAGGGCGCCGGTCGGGAAGTCGGGGCCCTTGATGCGCTCGATCAGGGCGTCCAGGAGCTCCTCGTGGGAGGCCTCCGGGTTCTCCAGGTACCACTGGGCGCCGGCCGCGACCTCGCGGAGGTTGTGCGGCGGGATGTTGGTCGCCATGCCGACCGCGATGCCCGCCGAGCCGTTGATCAGCAGGTTCGGGAAGCGGGCCGGGAGGACGGTCGGCTCCTGGGAGCGGCCGTCGTAGTTGTCCGTGAAGTCGACGGTCTCCTCGTCGATGTCACGGACCATCTCCATCGACAGCGGCGCCATCTTGCACTCGGTGTAGCGCATGGCCGCCGCCGGGTCGTTGCCCGGAGAGCCGAAGTTGCCGTTCGAGTCGACCAGCGGCATGCGCATCGACCACGGCTGCGCGAGGCGGACCAGCGCGTCGTAAATCGAGGAGTCGCCGTGGGGGTGGTAGTTACCCATGACGTCACCGACGACGCGGGCGCACTTGTAGAAGCCGCGCTCGGGGCGGTAGCCGCCGTCGTACATGGCGTACAGGACGCGGCGGTGGACGGGCTTGAGGCCGTCCCGTACGTCCGGCAGCGCGCGCGAGACGATGACGGACATCGCGTAGTCGAGGTACGAGCGCTGCATCTCCGTCTCGAGCCCGACGGGCTCGATGCGCAGCGCGGTCTCGCCCTCAGAAGGCTCAGGCGTGACTGGAGTGTTCTCGTCGGCCATTGCTGGTGAAGATCCTTCCTGGTGCGGTCAGCTGAGACCGACTCAGATGTCGAGGAAGCGGACGTCCTTGGCGTTGCGCTGGATGAACTGGCGCCTGGCCTCGACGTCCTCGCCCATCAGGACCGAGAACAGCTCGTCGGCCTGGGCGGCGTCGTCGAGCGTGACCTGGCCGAGGACGCGGTGGTCCTGGTCCATGGTGGTCACGCGCAGTTCCTCGGCGTTCATCTCGCCGAGGCCCTTGAAGCGCTGCACCGAGTCGTCCCTGATGCGCTTGCCGTTCTGGCGGCCCAGCTCGATCAGGGCGTCGCGCTCGCGGTCCGAGTAGGCGTACTCGAAGTCGTCACGGCCCCACTTGATCTTGTAGAGCGGGGGGCGCGACAGGAACACGTGCCCGGCCTCGACCAGCGGCCGCATGAAGCGGAACAAGAAGGTCAGCAGCAGGGTGTTGATGTGCTGGCCGTCGACGTCGGCGTCCGCCATCAGGATGATCTTGTGATAGCGCAGCTTCTCGATGTCGAAGTCCTCGTGGACCCCGGTACCGAAGGCGGAGATCAGCGCCTGGATCTCCTGGTTCTGCAGGATCTTGTCGATCCGCGCCTTCTCGACGTTGAGGATCTTGCCGCGGATCGGGAGGATCGCCTGGTACTCCGGGTTGCGGCCGGACTTGGCCGAGCCGCCGGCGGAGTCACCCTCGACGATGAAGATCTCGCACTTGATGGGGTCGTTCGACTGGCAGTCGCTCAGCTTGCCCGGCAGGGACGCCGTCTCCAGCAGACCCTTGCGGCGGGTCAGGTCGCGCGCCTTGCGGGCCGCCACGCGCGCGGTGGCCGCCTGGATGCCCTTGCGGATGATGTCCGCGGCCTCGTTCGGGTTGCGGTCCAACCAGTCCGTGAGGTGCTCGTGCACGATCTTCTGGACGAAGGTCTTCGCCTCCGTGTTGCCCAGCTTGGTCTTGGTCTGGCCCTCGAACTGGGGCTCGCCGAGCTTGACCGAGATGATCGCGGTGCAGCCCTCGCGGATGTCGTCACCCGTGAGGTTGTCGTCCTTCTCGCGCAGCAGCTTCTTGTCGCGCGCGTAACGGTTGATCAGACCCGTCAGCGCGGCCCGGAAGCCCTCCTCGTGCGTACCGCCCTCGTGCGTGTGGATGGTGTTGGCGAAGGAGTACACGCCCTCGCTGTAGCCGTTGTTCCACTGCATCGCGACCTCGACGGACAGGAGCTTCTCCTTGTCCTCGGAGTCGATCGAGATGACGGAGGGGTGCACCACGTCTCCCTTACGGGAGTTGAGGTACTTGACGAAGTCAACGATGCCACCCTCGTAGTGGTACGTGACGGCCTTGGCCTCGTCCTTCTCGTCGGCGCCCGCCTCGTCTGCCCCGGCGGTGGCCTTGGCCGACTCGCGCTCGTCGGTGAGGTTGATCGTCAGACCCTTGTTGAGGAACGCCATCTCCTGGAAACGCCGCGAGAGCGTCTCGAAGGAGTAGTCGGTGGTCTCGAAGATGTCGCCGTCGGCCCAGAAGGTGACCGACGTGCCCGTCTCCTCAGTGGCCTCGTGCTGTGCGAGCGGCGCCGTGGGGACACCCAACTTGTAGTCCTGCGTCCAGCGGTGGCCGTCGGTCCTGACCTCGACGGCGACCTTCGTGGACAGCGCGTTCACGACGGAGACACCCACGCCGTGCAGACCACCGGAGACCGCGTAGCCGCCGCCGCCGAACTTGCCGCCCGCGTGCAGCACGGTCAGCACGACCTCAAGGGCCGGCTTGTTCTCGGAGGGAATGATGCCCACCGGGATACCACGGCCGTTGTCGACGACGCGTACGCCGCCGTCGGCGAGGATCGTGACGTCGATCGTGTCCGCGTGGCCGGCCAGCGCCTCGTCGACGGAGTTGTCGACCACCTCGTACACGAGGTGGTGGAGCCCGCGCTCACCGGTCGAGCCGATGTACATGCCGGGTCGCTTGCGGACCGCGTCCAGCCCTTCGAGGACGGTGATGGCGCTGGCGTCGTACGAGGCGTTGGCCTCGCCGTTCTCGCCGGCGTCGATGGACGGGATGTTCTCGTTGGGGTTGCCGGAATCGGCCACGAAGCGCCCTTTCTGGCACAGCACAAGCCAGGCTCCCGGCGGGTTTGCCGGAGCGGCTGCGGCATGTTGCGGTGGAAGCCTTTATCAGCGTTGCACAGTGTTTCCGAAGCGGTCCCCACGTATGGGGCGGGATTAGCTTCCAGTCTACCGGTAGCGCCGACAGTGATGGGGGTTTGCCGGTACCTGAGTCCGCATGTGCCGCCCTCAACCGGTCTCGCCCGACTCCCCATATGCGGAACGGGGCTCCAAGAGGCTCACGGAGGCACTCAGCGCTTCCGGGTGTCAACCCATCGCTACACCCGGACCAGGTCGGCGTTCGCAACCGCGTGCGACTGCGCGAATCGGTACGAACAGATGGTCTAAGGTCCATCAAAACGGACCCAACCATCCCGTGACGGATTCATCCGTGTGAATCCGGTCACGAAAGGGGCGCCGCAGCTCAGCCGTAGGTGTCCCCGGGACCCCTGCTGCCCGGCGCGCGCAAAGGGCCGAAACGGTGGGCGGGGCCCGAAGGACCGTGCACCTTGAGCAGCCGCACCGTGCCGTGGCCCAGGTCCTCGTTGAGGCGCGCGACGATCTGGGGGGCCAGCAGACGCAGGTTCGTCGCCCAGGCCGTGGAGTCGCAGCGCACGGTCAGAACCCGCTCGTCCTCGTCGTACTTCTCCGGGACACAGTGCTTGGCCACGTCCTCGCCCACGAGTTCGGGCCAGCGGCCCATGACACCGCCCACGGCGGCCGGCGTCTCCCAGCCGCGCTCGGTGATCAGACGGTTGATGGCCGAACCGAGAGCCATCGGGTCACGGCCGTCGGCGCGAGCGCCCGATCGCAGACCGCCTCCACGCCGGGCCTGCCTCTTCTGCTGAGCGGCGTCCCCACGCGCGCGTGCCGCCTCTTTCGCGGCCCGCAGCGCCACGCGCGCGAGGTCCACGCCGGACGGTTCGGGTGTCCTCCGCGGCGCGGGCTCGGGGGCGTCCGGTGCGGATCCGTCGGTGCTCATGCGCGCTCCACAGTGCCGTCCGACACGGTGTACCGCGTCCCCGTCAGTACGTCCGGTACATCGTCGTCGACCGCCGCGGTCACCAGGACCTGCTCGCCGGGGGCGACCATCTCCGCGAGGCGTTCCCTCCTGCGGGTGTCCAGCTCGGCGAACACGTCGTCGAGGACGAGCACCGGCTCGTTGCCCTCCGCCCGCAGCAGGTCGTACGAGGCGAGCCGCAGCGACAGGGCGTACGACCAGGACTCACCGTGTGACGCGTATCCCTTGGCGGGCAGCTGACCGAGCTTGAGGACCAGATCGTCCCGATGGGGTCCCACCAGGGTGACGCCCCGCTCGATCTCCTGTTTGCGGGCCTCCGTGAGGGCGCCCATCAGCTGCTCGTAGAGCTCCTCGCGCGCGTGGCCGACGATGCCGGACGAGGACGGCTTGTACTCCAGGGCGACCGGCCCCCCACCGGGCGCCAGCTGCTCGTACGCCTTGTCGGTCAGCGGCTGGATCGCGGCGACCAGATCGAGGCGCTGCGCGAGCAGTTCGGCGCCCACGCGCGCGAGATGCTGGTCCCACACGTCGAGCGTGGACAGATCCATGGAGCGGCCGCCGTGGCGCCGGGCCAGCGCCGCCGACTTGAGGAGCGTGTTGCGCTGCTTGAGGACCCGCTCGTAGTCGGAGCGGACCCCCGCCATGCGCGGCGAGCGGGCGGTGACCATGTCGTCGAGGAAGCGACGCCGTTCGCCCGGATCACCCTTGACCAGGGCGAGGTCCTCGGGCGCGAACAGCACGGTCCGTACGATGCCCAGCACATCACGCGGTCTGACCTGCGAGGACCTGTTGATCCGGGCACGGTTGGCCCGGCCGGGGTTCAGCTCCAGCTCGACGAGCTGCTGACGCTCGCCCTGCCTGACCTGCGCCCGGATGACCGCGCGCTCGGCTCCCATACGGACCAGGGGTGCGTCCGATGCCACCCGGTGGCTGCCGAGGGTCGCGAGGTAGCCGATCGCCTCGACCAGGTTCGTCTTGCCCTGACCGTTGGGGCCCACGAACGCGGTGACGCCCGGGTCGAGCGGGACCTCGACCCGGGCGTACGAGCGGAAGTCGGCCAGCGACAGGTGCGTGACGTGCATGGTCGGGTGCCGACCTCCCCCGGGGTTGTGGACCGGCGATGCGGTCCTGTGGATTACTTCTTCTCGACCGCGTGGCCGCCGAACTGGTTCCGTAGCGCCGCGATCATCTTCATCTGTGGCGAATCGTCCTGCCGGGAGGCGAACCGCGCGAACAGTGACGCGGTGATCGCCGGCAGCGGGACGGCGTGGTCGATGGCGGCCTCCACGGTCCACCGGCCCTCGCCGGAGTCCTGTGCGTAGCCCCGCAGCTCCTCCAGGTGCTCGTCCTCGTCGAGGGCGTTGACCGCCAGGTCCAGCAGCCAGGAACGGATGACCGTGCCCTCCTGCCAGGAGCGGAAGACCTCCCGGACGTCCGTCACGGAGTCGGCCTTCTCCAGCAGTTCCCAGCCCTCGGCGTAGGCCTGCATCATCGCGTACTCGATGCCGTTGTGGACCATCTTCGCGAAGTGCCCGGCGCCCACCTTGCCCGCGTGCACCGCGCCGGAGTCACCCTCCGGCTTGAGCGCGTCGAACACCGGCCGCACCTTGGCGACGTTCTCGGCGTCACCGCCGTACATCAGCGCGTAGCCGTTCTTGAGGCCCCAGACACCGCCGGAGACTCCGCAGTCGACGAAGCCGATGCCCTTGGCGGCCAGCTCCTCCGCGTGCCTCTCGTCGTCCGTCCAGCGCGAGTTGCCGCCGTCCACGACGACGTCACCGGGCTCCAGAAGCTCGGCGAGCTCGTCGATGGTCGACTGGGTCGGGGCACCGGCCGGGACCATCACCCACACCACGCGCGGGCCGGCGAGCTTGCCCACAAGCTCTTCGATGCTGTGGACATCGGCGAGGTCCGGGTTGCGGTCGTATCCGATCACGGTGTGGCCTGCGCGGCGTATTCGCTCGCGCATGTTGCCGCCCATCTTGCCGAGGCCGACGAGACCGAGCTCCATCAGTTGTTCCTTAGGTTGCGACGTGGCATGAGGGCACCTTCGTGCCCGTGTCCGAGCCTAAACCCGGACGCTCACGCACATCCGTGGGCATACGCGCTCAAACGTACGCTCCGACCTGCGGCTTCACCGGCTCGGCCCCGACGACCCGGACCCGGCGACCCGGCGCGGGGCCCGGTGATCCACCGGGCCGTCCCGCGCTGTGGACAACCGTCAGCCGCTGAGCCGCACCGGCATGATCAGGTACTTGTAGGCCTCGTCCGCCTCGGCGTCGACCGCGGGCTTGCCGCTGAGCAGCGCCGGCTTCGTGGACGTCGTGAAGGACAGCTGGGCCACCGGGGAGTCGATCGCGCTCAGACCGTCCAGCAGGAAGGTCGGGTTGAAGGCGATCGACACGTCGTCGCCCTCCAGCTGGGCGTCGACCCTTTCCACAGCCTGTGCGTCGTCGCTGGAGCCGGCCTCCAGGATGAGCACGCCCTGCTCGAAGCTGAGCCGCACCGGGGTGTTCCGCTCGGCGACCAGGGCCACACGCTTGACGGCCTCCACGAAGGGGGCGGTCTCGATGACGGCCACGCTGTTGAACTCCGTCGGGAACAGCGAGCGGTACTTCGGGAGGTCACCCTCCAGCAGGCGCGTGGTCGTACGGCGGCCCGCGCCCTCGAAGCCGATCAGACCCTCGCCCGCACCCGAGCCGGACAGGGCGAGCGTCACGCTGTCGCCGCTGGTGAGGGCCTTGGCGGTGTCCAGGAGCGTCTTGGCGGGCACCAGGGCGACCGCGGACGCCTCCGGGTTCTCCGGCTTCCACAGGAACTCGCGGACCGCGAAGCGGTAGCGGTCGGTGGACGCCAGCGTGACCGTGTCGCCCTCGATCTCGATGCGCACGCCGGTGAGCACCGGCAGCGTGTCGTCACGTCCGGCGGCGATGGCGACCTGGGCGGCGGCGGAGGCGAAGACCTCGCCGGGAACCGTGCCCGTCGCGGTCGGCATCTGCGGCAGCGCCGGGTACTCCTCCACAGGCAGCGTGTGGAGGGTGAACCGCGAGGAGCCACAGACCACGGTCGCCCGTACACCGTCGGTGGAAATCTCCACCGGGCGGTTGGGGAGGGCGCGGCAGATGTCCGCGAGGAGGCGGCCGGAGACGAGGACGGTGCCCTCCTCCTCGACCTCGGCCTCCACCGACACGCGCGCGGAGACCTCGTAGTCGAAGCTGGACAGGCTCAGCTGACCTTCCTCGGCCTTCAGAAGGAGGCCGGCGAGGACAGGCGCCGGCGGACGGGCCGGGAGGCTGCGCGCCGCCCAGGCCACGGCCTCCGCGAGTACGTCGCGTTCCACCCGGATCTTCACTGTTGCCGCCTCCTGCTGTTGCCGGCGCTTCTCGGCCTGCCTGGCTCGTCGTCTGACTCGGTGTGCTCAGCCCCTGCGATGGGGAGGACACCGGGGAACAGTCTGACGCACCCCACTGACAGTAGGTGCCTCTCGGGGTCAAGTCGTGATGAGGGGCAGCCGGGAGCCGGACAGCGAGTTGTGCACAGGACCCCCTTCGAAACGGATTCCCAGCTCTCTCTAGTTGGGAGTAGTAGTAGGGCCTGTGGAAACGGTGGATAACCGGGTTTTCGCAGCTCAGCGCCAAGATTTTGTCCACCGGGCCTGTGGGTGACGGCAGTGGACAACCAGGTGTCTCTGTGGAGAACAGAAAGTTCTGCACACCCCGTGCACAGCCCTGAGGCACTTCTCCCCAGCGGCGTCCCCAGGTTTACCCATGTTTCCCACAGCCCAACCCGGCACCTTTGTGTGACGCCTTTCACTCGGAGCGGTGAGATCGCGCGTCGCGTTGCCGAACAGTGGACAGTCATGTGGAGAAGCCGGGACTCGCTGGGGACAACTGCCCCCAGCCTGTGGGTTGCCGGTGGACAACTCCGTGCACAGCCTGTGGATCTTCTCCTTGTCCACAGTCTGTGGAGATCGTCTGTCCACCAATCCACAAGCGGCTGACCTTGCCTGATGCTTCTTCAACAGGGCTGCCTGTGGACATGATCTGTATAACTTCCCAGTCCCCAGGGTGTGGACGGGAGAAAGTCCCCGAATCTGTGGAGAGCGGCCGTAACCCCACAGGTAATCGAACAGCGGGTGTCGGGCGCGGGGACGGGGAACGATGGCCGACACGCCTCCGAGCGCGTCCGGGAACGGTGGGGGACGTCCTCGCGAACGGGGGCGGAGGCTCTCGGGAACGCCCGGGGCGGTGCTCGAGAACAGCGGCGGACGGCCCTCTGACCGCCTTCCAGGGCCTGCGGGGAACGGCGAAGGCGCCCCGGGACTCTCGTCCGGGGCGCCTTCAGGGGCGTATGCCTGTGGTCGGCGTCGGCGTCGGCGTACGCCTGTGGTCGTCAGCCGTTCTTGATGCGGTTGGTGAGCTCGGTGACCTGGTTGTAGATGGAGCGGCGCTCGGCCATCAGCGCGCGGATCTTCCGGTCGGCGTGCATGACGGTCGTGTGGTCGCGGTTGCCGAACTGCGCGCCGATCTTGGGCAGTGACAGGTCGGTGAGCTCGCGGCACAGGTACATGGCGATCTGCCGGGCGGTCACCAGGGCGCGGCCGCGCGAGGTGCCGCACAGGTCCTCGACGGTCAGCCCGAAGTAGTCGGCGGTCGCGGCCATGATCGCGGTCGCCGTGATCTCGGGGGCCGCGTTCTCGCCGCCCGGGATCAGGTCCTTGAGGACGATCTCGGTCAGGCCGAGGTCGACCGGCTGCCGGTTGAGCGACGCGAACGCCGTCACCCGGATCAGCGCGCCCTCCAGCTCGCGGATGTTGCGCGAGATGCGGGAGGCGATGAACTCCAGCACCTCCGGCGGGGCGTTGAGCTGCTCCTGTACCGCCTTCTTGCGGAGGATCGCGATCCGTGTCTCCAGCTCGGGGGGCTGGACGTCGGTGATCAGGCCCCACTCGAAACGGTTCCGGAGCCGGTCCTCGAGCGTCACCAGCTGTTTGGGCGGCCGGTCGCTGGAGAGCACGATCTGCTTGTTGGCGTTGTGGAGCGTGTTGAAGGTGTGGAAGAACTCCTCCTGCGTCGACTCCTTGTCCGCCAGGAACTGGATGTCGTCGACGAGCAGGATGTCCATCTCGCGGTAGCGCTTGCGGAAGCTGTCGCCCTTGCCGTCGCGGATGGAGTTGATGAACTCGTTGGTGAACTCCTCCGAGCTCACGTACCGCACGCGCGTGCCCGGGTAGAGGCTGCGCGCGTAGTGTCCGATCGCGTGCAGCAGGTGCGTCTTGCCGAGCCCCGACTCCCCGTAGATGAACAGGGGGTTGTATGCCTTGGCCGGCGCTTCGGCGACCGCGACCGCGGCGGCGTGCGCGAAGCGGTTCGAGGCGCCGATGACGAACGTGTCGAAGAGGTACTTCGGGTTCAGCCGTGCGGTGGGCTCCCCCGGCCCCGTCGCGGGCGCGGGCTGCGCGGCCAGCGGGCCGGGCGCGCCACTGGACGCGGGCAACGCCGAGCCGACCGGCCCGCCGCGGTGCACGTGACCCGAGCCCGGCGGGGGATCGGGCAGCTCACGGCGGTCGGGACGCTGGTCGTAGTCGCCGCGACCTTGATCGAAGTCCGAGCGGGCCTGTTCGTAGTCGCCGCGTTCGTAGTCCGCGCGGCCGCTGTCGTACTCCGATCGCTGTTGCTCGTACGGCAGCCGCTCCATGGACTGCGGGCGGTAGTCCTGCGAGGGGGACGCGTACGGGTCGCGCTCCGGGAAGCCGAGTCGCTGCTGCTGCCAGCCGTAGTCGTCCTGGGGCGGGCGCGGCCAGGCGCCGGGCTCGGGGCGCTGGTAGTCCCCGGGGTAGGCGGGACGGGGGGTCGGGAGCTGGTCCGCGCGCGGCGGCGGCAGCTGGTCGCCAGGCCCGCCGGACAGGTGTTCGGGTCGGCCGGGTGTGCGGTCGTCGGCGCGGTGGCGGCCGTAACCCTCGTATCGGTCCCGGGGCCGGCTGTCGTACGCGTCCGGGCCCTGTGCGTCGTAGCCGTCACGGTTCTGCGCCGGTACGGAGGGGTGCTCGGGCTCGTCGTAGCGGGACGGAGCCGGGGCGGGAGATTCGCCGACCGAACTGTCGACGGTGATCGCGATACGGATCGGGCGGCCGCACTCCCGGCTCAGGGTCTCGCTGACGATCGGAGCGAGCCGGCCCTCCAGTACGCCCTTGGCGAACTCGTTCGGGACCGCGAGCAGCGCGGTGTCCGCGACCAGTGCCAGGGGCTGGCAGCGCCTGATCCAGCGCTCGTCCTTGACCTCGACGCCCTGCCCGCGGCCCTCACCGAGGAGCTGCTCCAGTACTCGTGGCCACACTGCGGCAAGATCGGCAGGCAGGTCAGCCACAGGGCACGCTCTCTCACGGGTCCCGCGAACGTGTGGTTCTGGGACGGGTCGGGATGTGAATCGGGTGGGAACGTCAGTTCCCTCGGGTCGGGCCGGCACCAAGCCGTTGGGTCAGGGGAAGGGAACGATTCGGAGTCCAGTCACGGTAGTCAGGGCGACCCGTGCGGTTCAAGTTGTTGTCCCCAGGCTGTGGATAGTGTCTCTCCGTGACCCCTGGTTTGACCGGATGGCGCGGCCCCGCGTACCGTAACCAGGTCGAGTTGTCGATGGCTGCTGCCGCCTGCCTCCGATGGGCACAGATCGCTTTGGGTGATCGGTAAGCGGTGCACTCGGGCGTTGACGCGAGCTACTCGTGGGCGCACGGTGACAGCCAGGACGGCACCACGCAACCACCGATTCTTTCTGGAGCCCCCGAGTGAGCAAGCGCACCTTCCAGCCGAACAACCGTCGCCGCGCGAAGACCCACGGCTTCCGGCTGCGTATGCGTACCCGTGCCGGCCGCGCGATTCTTGCGTCCCGCCGCAGCAAGGGTCGCGCCCGTCTGTCCGCCTGATCCCGGTCAGGTCATGCCGTCGTGCTGCCCACCGAGAACCGGCTGAGGCGGCGCGAGGACTTCGCGACCGCGGTACGACGAGGTCGCCGGGCCGGACGCCCGCTCCTCGTCGTCCACCTTCGAAGCGGTGCCACCGACCCGCACGCGCCTGGGGAGAGCGCTCCCCCGACGCGTGCGGGTTTCGTCGTGAGCAAGGCAGTCGGGGGCGCGGTCATACGTAACAAGGTCAAGCGCCGACTTCGTCATCTGATGCGGGAGCGAGTGGCTCTGTTGCCCCCCGGTAGCCTGGTAGTCGTACGAGCGCTGCCCGGTGCGGGCGACGCCGACCACGCACAGCTGGCCCGAGACCTGGATGCTGCCCTTCAGCGGCTGCTGGGAGGGGGCGCGCGATGAAGTACCCGCTGCTTGCGCTGATCAAGCTGTACCAGTGGACCATCAGTCCGTTGCTCGGGCCGGTCTGCAAGTACTACCCGTCGTGCTCCCACTACGGCTACCAGGCCATCGACCGGCATGGTGCGATCAAGGGCACGGCACTCACCGCCTGGCGCATTCTGCGGTGCAATCCGTGGTCACTGGGCGGTGTGGACCATGTCCCGCCGCGTAAGCGACCGCGGTGGCACGAGATGCTGCGCAACACCTGGCGCGCACGCAAGGGCGGGACCTCCGCCGCCGAACCGGCCACTGAGGGGCACGGGGTGTCCGACCTCCCCTCGAGTCCGGCCGCCGAGAGCCCGTCCCATGCCCAAGGAGCATGATTAGTGGACACGATTGCCAGTCTCTTCAGCTTCATCACGACACCCGTTTCCTGGGTCATCGTCCAGTTCCATACGGTGTATGGCGCCATCTTCGGCGATGACACCGGGTGGGCCTGGGGCCTGTCCATCGTGTCCTTGGTGATCCTGATCCGTATCTGCCTGATCCCGCTGTTCGTGAAGCAGATCAAGGCGACCCGGGCCATGCAGACGCTCCAGCCCGAGATGAAGAAGATCCAGGAGCGCTACAAGAACGACAAGCAGCGTCAGTCCGAAGAGATGATGAAGCTGTACAAGGAGACGGGCACCAACCCGCTCTCCTCGTGCCTTCCCATCCTGGCGCAGTCACCGTTCTTCTTCGCCCTGTACCACGTGCTCAACAGCATCGCGAACAACGACACCATCGGTGTCATCAACCAGAGCCTGCTGGAGAGCGCGCAGAAGGCGCACATCTTCGGGGCTCCGCTGGCCGCGAAGTTCACCGACAGTTCCGCGGACGTCGCGGCCCTCGACGCCTCGCTGACCACGGTCCGCATCGTCACCGCGGTCATGATCGTCCTGATGTCGGCGTCGCAGTTCTACACGCAGCGTCAGCTGATGACGAAGAACGTCGACACCACGGTGAAGACGCCGTTCATGCAGCAGCAGAAGATGCTGATGTACATCTTCCCGGTCATGTTCGCCGTCTTCGGTATCAACTTCCCGGTCGGTGTCCTCGTCTACTGGCTGACCACCAACGTGTGGACCATGGGCCAGCAGATGTACGTGATCCACAACAACCCGACCCCGGGTTCCAAGGCCCAGGCCTCCTACCTGGAGCGTCTGCTGAAGCACGTCACGCACCACGGCAAGACCCGGAACCGCAGTGAGCGCGCCATCGTGAAGGCGATCGTGGCCAAGGGCCGCGACCGCAACGAGTTCGAGCGCAAGTTCATCAACGGCCTCAGCAAGGCGGGCCTCGCGGCCCAGGCCGACGGCACCGTGTCCACGAGTGACGTCCCGGCGGTCGCCACCGCCGAGGACGGTACGCCGACCACCGGGGCACCGAAGCGTCAGCAGCCCAAGCGGCAGAGCAAGGCCCAGCGCCAGTCCGGTGGGGCCAAGCCAGCGGGTGATGGCGAGCCGAAGACCTCGTCCACGTCGCTGAGTAAGTCCGACGAGCCGTCCGACGAGCCGTCCGCTGAGCCGGAGGACGCCAAGCCCACCGCTGCCGCCAACGCCAAGAAGACGGCTTCGAAGCCCGGCTCCGGCACCCGCAGCAAGGCCCAGTCCGGCCAGCGCAAGGGCCAGCAGCGTCCCAAGTCCCCGTCCAAGAAGTAAGCAAGAAGGAGTCCATCCCGTGACGGAAGGCACCACCTCCGCCGCCACCGAGGGTGGCGACACCCTGACCCGCCTGGAGCAGGAGGGCGAGATCGCGGCGGACTACCTCGAGGGTCTGCTGGACATCGCCGACCTCGACGGTGACATCGACATGGACGTCGAGGCCGACCGCGCCGCTGTCTCGATCATCAGCGATGCGGGCAGCCGCGACCTGCAGAAGCTGGTCGGTCGGGACGGCGAGGTACTGGAGGCGCTCCAGGAGCTCACGCGCCTGGCCGTGCACCGGGAGACCGGGGACCGCAGCCGTCTGATGCTGGACATCGCCGGCTACCGCGCCAAGAAGCGTGCCGAGCTCTCCGAGCTGGGTGCCAAGGCCGCGGCCGAGGCCAAGAGCACCGGAGAGCCGGTGAAGATGAAGCCGATGACGCCCTTCGAGCGCAAGGTCGTGCACGACGCGGTCAAGTCCGCGGGCCTGCGCAGCGAGTCCGAGGGCGAGGAGCCGCAGCGCTTCGTCGTCGTGCTTCCTGCCTGATTCGGTACGTTCCTCCGGCCCCGTCTGTTGCGCAGGCGGGGCCGAACTTTGTCAGCCTGGTTTCTGGTGGTCGGCGCTGGGTGCGCTGATGCGCCTACGGAAGGACGGTTCCCGTGACGGAGGCAGCGGAGCTTCCCCCCGCGCCCGAGCAGGCGCGTGTCGTGTTCGGCGATCGCTACGCTGATGCGGTCCGGTACGCGGAGCTGCTCGCTGAAGCGGGTGTACAGCGGGGGCTCATCGGCCCGCGTGAAGTGCCCCGTCTGTGGGAGCGGCATCTGCTGAACTGCGCGGTGCTCTCGGAGGTCGTGCCCGAAGGCGTGACTGTGTGCGACGTGGGCTCGGGTGCGGGGCTGCCGGGCATTCCGCTGGCTCTTGTCCGGGACGACCTGAAGATCACCCTGCTGGAACCGCTGCTGCGGCGCACGAACTTTCTCACTGAGGTCGTCGAGCTCCTGGGCCTCGACCATGTGACGGTCGTCCGGGGGCGCGCCGAGGAGGTCATGGGGCAGCTGCAGCCGGTCCATGTCGTGACCGCACGGGCAGTGGCGCCGCTGGACCGGTTGGCCACCTGGGGCATTCCGCTGCTGCGCCCGTACGGGGAGATGCTGGCGCTCAAGGGCGACACGGCCGAGGAGGAGCTGAAGAGTGCGGCCACGGCGCTGAGCAAGCTCGGTGCGGTGGAGACGTCGATCCTGCATTGCGGTGAGGGCGTCGTGGAACCGATGTCCACGGTTGTCCGGGTTGAGGTCGGGGAGAGCCCGGGCGGTGTGCGCTTCGCCGCCAAGCGGGCGAAGGCTGCCCGGGCCGGGCGGGCTCGTCGACGGCGGGGCTAGAGGGTGCGAGCGGCTGCTGATTCTTTTGATGCGGCCGTGGGCTCATCCGTCCTGACGACCAGCGGTACTCCACACAAGCTGCCAAACCTACCCAACTCGGAGTGTCGCGCGGATGTGGCGGTAGCCGCTGTGCATCGTGTTTCACGTGAAACGTCGCTCTCTGCTGCATGGCATCATCAGCCGTGGCCGCGCCGCGGCCGGACCCCGCGACCGTAAGCCTCTCGGGTCACTCGGAGAGGTATCGGAGTTGTCCACAGAGGTGGATTTCTCCACAGAACACCAGGCCTCACTGGTTCACGACCCCGAAGACATGGGAGGCTCTGTTCATTGCGAGCCTGAAGTCGAGGAGAGTGAATCCTTGCGGTCCGACGCCAACATCGCGGGACCGATGACCGATCCGGTCCCCGGTCCCCGTACCGAGTCGATGGGGGAGGATGTTTCACGTGAAACACCGCCCCCGATGGACGACACTCCCATCGGTCGTGCTGCCCAATTGGCGGTGGAAGCTCTAGGCCGCGCCGGTGAGGGCCTGCCACGGCCCGAGCAGACGCGCGTCATGGTGGTCGCCAACCAGAAGGGCGGAGTGGGGAAGACCACGACGACGGTCAACCTTGCTGCTTCACTGGCTCTGCATGGTGGACGTGTCCTAGTGATCGACCTCGACCCGCAGGGCAATGCGTCCACTGCGCTGGGCATCGATCACCACGCCGAAGTTCCTTCGATCTACGACGTGTTGGTCGAGAGCAAGCCACTTGCCGAAGTCGTCCAGCCCGTGCCCGATGTCGAGGGACTCTTCTGCGCCCCCGCCACGATCGATCTCGCCGGTGCGGAGATCGAGCTGGTGTCCTTGGTGGCGCGCGAGAGCCGACTGCAGCGCGCGATCCAGGCATACGAGCAGCCCTTGGACTACATCCTCATCGACTGCCCGCCCTCGCTCGGTCTGCTGACCGTCAATGCGCTGGTGGCCGGCGCGGAGGTCCTTATCCCGATCCAGTGCGAGTACTACGCGCTCGAGGGTCTGGGCCAGCTGCTCCGCAATGTCGACCTGGTGCGGGGTCACCTGAACCCTGCCCTGCATGTGTCGACCATCCTGCTCACCATGTATGACGGCCGGACGCGCCTCGCGTCCCAGGTCGCCGACGAGGTGCGCAACCACTTCGGTGACGAGGTGCTGAGGACGAGCATTCCGCGCTCGGTCCGTATCTCCGAGGCACCGAGCTATGGGCAGACGGTGCTGACCTACGATCCAGGATCGAGCGGTGCCCTCTCCTATCTTGAGGCGGCACGAGAAATCGCGCTGAAGGGTGTCGGCGTCGGCTACGACCCGACGCAGGCCCACATCGGCGCACAGAACAACCCGAACATGGTGGAGGGGATCCAGTGAGTGAGCGACGGAGGGGGCTGGGCCGTGGTCTTGGCGCGCTGATCCCCGCAGCACCGACAGGGGAGAAGACGGCGCCACCGACGGGGAGTGGAGGCGCTACGCCTCCCGCCTCTGTGCCCACCCTCACTGCCGAGCGCGGAGTGGCGGCCGCGAAGGTCGCAACGCTGCCGCATGTTTCACGTGAAACAGAGGAACCGGCGCTGAGCGATGCGGTGGAGACACCGGCAGCGCCTCTCGGTGCCCACTTCGCCGAGCTGCCTCTGGACTCCATCACGCCGAACCCCCGCCAGCCGCGTGAGGTGTTCGACGAGGACCTTCTGCAGGAACTCGTCACCTCTATCAAGGAGGTCGGTCTTCTCCAGCCCGTCGTCGTACGGCAGCTGGGCCCCGCGCGGTACGAGCTCATCATGGGCGAGCGGCGTTGGCGTGCCTGCCGGGAGGCCGGCCTGGAGGCGATCCCGGCGATCGTGCGGGCCACGGACGACGAGAAGCTGCTCCTGGACGCGCTCCTGGAGAACCTGCACCGAGCTCAGCTCAACCCGCTGGAAGAGGCGGCTGCCTATGACCAGTTGCTCAGGGACTTCAACTGCACGCATGACCAGCTGGCGGACCGGATCGGTCGCTCCCGTCCACAGGTCTCCAACACCCTGCGTCTGCTGAAGCTCTCGCCCGCGGTTCAGCGGCGTGTGGCCGCCGGCGTTCTCTCCGCGGGGCACGCTCGGGCACTGCTCTCCGTGGATGACTCGGAGGAGCAGGACCGGCTGGCTCATCGGATCGTCGCCGAAGGTCTCTCGGTGCGAGCGGTCGAGGAGATCGTCACCCTCATGGGTTCGCACCCGAAGAGCGCCCCGCGTTCCAAGGGACCGCGTGCCGGCGCCCGGGTCTCCCCGGCGCTGAGCGAGCTTGCGACCCGGCTCTCGGATCGCTTCGAGACGCGGGTGAAGGTCGACCTCGGCCAGAAGAAGGGCAAGATCACAGTCGAGTTCGCCTCGATGGAGGACCTTGAACGCATCCTTGGCAGCCTCGCCCCCGGTGAAGGACCGGTTCTTCAGAAGGGTCTCCAGGACATCGATTCCGACGAGACCGAGTCCTGAGCCTTCAGACTGTAGGACGACTTTCGACTGGTCGACCAGCGGAGCGGGCCGTGTCCGGTGTGTACCGGAACACGTCCCGCTCTTTGCTTTCAGGCGGTATCGATGGAATCACATCATGGATACGATGCGTTCGGATATGGCGCATCCACCTGGCAGCACCTTGATTGGGGAGGCGGGGGTCATGCGAACCATGAGCCGTTCCGGGCTGGTGACCGCAGGACTTGGCCTGGGGGCGGTTGGCGGTTTCGTCGGCAGCCTGCTGAGGGAGCGGAGCGCCCTGACAGCCGCCCGCGACGCAGCGGGCGAAGGAAGCGAGGAACATCCTTCATGGGGCGTCGGCTCGTACCGCTCACCCTGGACAACCTTAAGGACCTTCCCAAGCGCTGTCGTTCGTGTGTCTTCTGGGAGTTGGACCCAGTCAGCGGTGAGGCCGCGGTAAAGGCGGGCACTCCCGCACTGGAGAAAGAGGCATGGATCTCTGCTGTCCTGTTGGACTGGGGATCGTGCGGCCGGGTCGTCTACGTGGACGATGCGCCGGTTGGCTTCGTGCTGTACGCGCCGCCCGCCTATGTTCCACGCTCAACGGCGTTTCCTACGAGCCCGCTGTCTCCCGATGCCGTCCAGCTGATGACCGCCTTCATCATGCCGGGCTATCAGGGGCAGGGCCTGGGCCGTGTGATGGTCCAGACGGTTGCCAAGGATCTGCTGCGGAGGGGCTTCAAGGCCATTGAGGCATTCGGGGACGCTCGTTGGCAGTCGCCGGTGTGCGTGCTGCCTGCCGACCACTTGACGGCGGTGGGCTTCAAGACGGTCCGCCCTCATCCGACGCATCCCCGGCTTCGGCTGGAGCTACGGACGACGCTCTCCTGGAAAGAGGACGTCGAGCTGGCACTGGACCGCTTGCTCGGCGCCGTACAGAAGGAGCCCGCGCTGCGACCGCTGTAGTAGCTGGCCTCTCTGTGGCTTTTACTCTGTGGCATCTGCTCTGTGGCATCTACGCCTGCTCACCTCATACGAATGGGCCAGCCCTCAAGGGCTGGCCCATTCGTGTTTCACGTGAAACATCGCCGCTGTCGTGAAACGGCGGTGCCGACGACTCGGCTCAGTCAGCGATGAAGTCCTCAAGGTCACGGACGATCGCGGCCTTCGGCTTGGCGCCGACGATGGTCTTGGCGACCTCGCCACCCTGGTACACGTTCAGGGTCGGGATGGACATCACGCCGTACTTGGCGGCCGTACCCGGGTTCTCGTCGATGTTGAGCTTGACGACCTCGATCTTGTCGCCGTACTCGGCGGCGATCGCCTCAAGGGACGGCGCGATCTGGCGGCACGGACCGCACCAGGCGGCCCAGAAGTCCACCAGGACGGGCTTGTCGTTCTTGAGGACGTCCTGCTCAAAAGAGTCGTCGGTCACGTTCTTCAGGGTGCCGGCCACGGCGGGGCTCCTTCAATGGTTGGTGCGGTGGGGCGGATGAGGGTCAGACGGCGGTCTTCTCGGGCTCGGCGGCCTGCTCGCCGTCCGCGAGAGCGGAGAGGAAGCGCTCGGCGTCGAGGGCAGCGGAACAGCCGGTGCCGGCTGCCGTGATCGCCTGGCGGTAGGTGTGGTCGACGACGTCACCGGCGCCGAAGACACCGGACAGGTTCGTCCGGGTGGAGGGAGCGTCGACCTTGAGGTAGCCCTCCTCGTCCAGGTCGAGCTGGCCCTTGAAGAGTTCGGTACGCGGGTCGTGGCCGATCGCGATGAACAGGCCCGTCACCGGCAGCTCGGACGTCTCACCCGTCTTCACGTTGCGCAGCGTCACACCGGCCAGCTTCTGGTCGCCCTTGATCTCGGCGATCTCGCTGTCCCAGACGAACTTGATCTTCGGGTCGGCGAAGGCGCGCTCCTGCATGGCCTTGGAGGCCCGCAGCGTGTCCCGGCGGTGCACAACCGTCACGGATTTGGCGAACCGGGAGAGGAAGGTGGCCTCCTCCATGGCGGTGTCACCGCCACCGATCACGGCGATGTCCTGGTCCTTGAAGAAGAACCCGTCGCAGGTGGCGCACCAGGAGACACCGCGGCCGGAGAGAGCGTCCTCGTTGGGCAGCCCGAGCTTGCGGTGCTGGGAGCCGGTGGTGACGATGACCGTCTTGGCGCGGTGCACGGTCCCCGCGGTGTCCGTGACGGTCTTGATCTCTCCGCTGAGGTCGACGGCCACCACGTCGTCGGGAACGAGCTCGGCACCGAAGCGCTCGGACTGGGCACGCATGTTGTCCATGAGCTCGGGGCCCATGATGCCGTCCTGGAAGCCGGGGAAGTTCTCCACGTCGGTGGTGTTCATGAGCGCGCCACCCGCGGTGACGGCGCCCTCGAACACCAGCGGCTTCAGCGACGCGCGCGCGGTGTAGAGCGCCGCCGTATAGCCGGCGGGCCCGGACCCGATGATGATCACGTTTCGGACGTCGCTCACGGCTTGATTCCTCGTCTCTGGAGACTGTTGCGTACTGCTGCCGGTGGGAGCTTCTCTCACAACTCTCACCCCACCCAACGGATCCTACGGGGCGTGCATTCCCGGTGTGTCCGGGCACACGGAGTAGTAGCACCACGCAGGACTGTCAAGGGTGTCAGGCGTGCGGACGCAGCTGCTCAGCGACCGGTGGATGCCTCTGCGGAGGGGCGCGGAAACGAGTGCTTCAGCAGGACGTCACCGGGGGGTGCCGGAGTCTTGCCCACGCAGGCAGCGTCGACGACGTACGCCGTGACGCGGTCGGTGTGGGAGGCATCGGGCAGTACCACGAGATACGCGGTCGCGCCCTCGTACTCGCCTTCCTGGGCTGCCAGCGGGCTCTCGCTGCGACCGATCCCCTCTGCGATGCAGCCGGGCACGTCGACTGCGGTGAGGGTCTTGTGCGGTCCATCAGTCTTGGCGCCCGGGGGGTTGGTGCTGGTGCGGAAGTCGTCCTGGCCCTCGGAGCTCTTCTCTTCGGTGCGGTTCTCCGCGAGGAGACTCTCCACCCGGTGCTTCACCGTGTCGCCGGAGAACGCACTCACAGAGGCGTCCTGACTGCGCTGTGTCTCGGGGTTGCCGCCGGAGCCGGAGTCCCCCATCGACTGGGCGAGCAGCGTGCCGAGCCCCAGCGCGGCAGCTGTGAAGACCGTGCCCAGCACAACGGACCTTCGGCGAGCGATGCGCTTGCGGCCGGGTCGACCAGGGCCTGTGGCCGCGCGCGAGTGGCCTGCGGGGCGGTCCGCTGCCGAGGCCGATGTTTCACGTGAAACATGCGCGCCGCTGGTCGCGTCGAGCTCCGGACGCGAGGCGTCGTGAGCGGCTCCCTGAACCGTTGTGGCGTGGGGACCGGGCGCTGTGGAGTTCAGCAGCGCTTCGGCGGCCAGAGCGGCGTCGATGCGGCCGGCGATGTCGGCAGGCATGCGTGGTGGACCCGGCAGTGTGCCGAGCATGCCGCGGATCTCCTCCAGCGAGTCGTACACGTCGGCGCACAGCGTGCATGCGTCCAGGTGCTGTCGCACGTCCGCAGTACGAGAGGGCGGGAGCAGACCTTCGGTGAGGTCGGAGAGCTCCGTGACCTCCGGGTGCTCCGCCGTATCGGTCGTGGATGTCACGCTCGCCCACCTCCGCCCTTCACAGCAGCTGAATCGCTTGGCCCTGCATCTTGTGTTCCTGCTGCAGGTGGGACGGATGTCCCCCGCGTCCGGTTCCTTCTCCCGGCCGACTTCTTGCCGCCCTCGCCTCCGCCGTCCGCACGGAGATGGGTCAGCAAGGGGAGGAGTCTGGCTCTGCCACGGGCGCAACGGCTCTTCACGGTGCCGGTCGGAACGTCCAGGATCCTGGCGGCCTCCGCCACGGGGTAGCCCTGCATGTCCACCAGGACCAGGGCGGCGCGCTGGTCGGTGGGCAGGGTTCCCAGCGCCTCCAGGAGCTGGCGATGCAGGTCGTTGCGCTCCGCCGGAGCGGACGCGGACTCGTGCGGCTCCAAGAGCTGTTCCAGCCGCTCCGTGTCGTCGACGGGTGAGGTCTTCCGTGAGGCGGCCTTGCGGGCGCGGTCGAGACAGGCGTTCACCGTGATCCGGTGCAGCCAGGTCGTGACGGCCGACTGGCCGCGGAAGGTGTGGGCGGCCCGGTAGGCGGAGACGAGTGCGTCCTGGACCGCGTCGGCGGCCTCCTCACGGTCCCCCAGTGTGCGCAGGGCCACCGCCCACAGCCGGTCGCGGTGCCGCCGTACGATCTCTCCGAAGGCCTCCGGATCGCCCTCGACATGGCGAGCGAGGAGGTCCTGATCGCTCGCCCCGTCATACCCGGCGTCGTCTGCCATGGACCCCCTCCCCTCGTCTTCGAGCTGTCAGCCCGTGAACTTGACGTCCGTGATGGCCTGCTTGAAGCCGGCGGTGCTGTATCCGTCGGTGGGAGCGTACGGAACGTCCGTGATCCACAGGAGTACGTACTGCGTCTTCAGCGACTTCGACGCCTTCACCGTGGCAGTGGTGCCGTCCGTGGTGACGGTGCCGATCTCCTTCATCCCGCTGACGGACGTCGAGGGAGTCAGGGAGTCGGCGGCGTACAGATGGACCGTCGTGTGGTTTCCGGTGTACCGGAGCCCTATCGACGCCGACGCGATCTTCTTCGCTGAACCGAGGTCATAGACGATGCCGACGCCGGGCTTGTACGGCGCCAGCTTCGGTCCTTCGTTGTACCGCTTGGTGCGCCAGAACGTGGAGGACTTGCCGTCGTACGTGAGGTCCACGTCCGCGGCCGCCTGGGCGGAGCCCTCGGCCACGTACTCCTCGGCGTTCTTGATCGCTATGGGCTTGGTCGGCTTGGTCTTGCCGCCGTCCTTGTCGTTCCCGTCGCTCCTCTGGTTCGTGTTCGTGTCGTCGGTCGACTTGCCGCCCTGTTCCATGAGGGCGTCGGCGAGCTGCCAGCTGCCGAGACCCAGGGCTGCGATGAGCAGTGCCGACACGGCCCACTTGAGGGCCTTGCCGGTACGGCTCTGCAGCGGGGGCGGCGGTGCCGGGATCGGCTGTGTGGCGCCCGGTCGGGGCGTCTGACGGCCGTACGTCCCCTGCTGGTAGTTCGTGCGCTGGTACTCGGGCGGCGCGGCGAAGGTGGGCTCCGGGGGGCGGATGCGGGGCATCTCGCCGATCGCCTTCACCAGTTCCTCCGGCGTGGTGCAGGCGGACTCATGGCGGGAGGCGGTCGCGCCGTCGTTGACGAGAGCACGCATGGCGAGCTCCGACAGACCGCGGTGGACGCCGGCCCGTACCTGGTCGGGAGCGATGAGCCCGACGTCCTTCGGCAGCCCGGAGAGACCGTACGCGTCCTCGTCGTACGGCCAGCGCTGGGTGAGCGCCGTGTAGAGCAGGGCGCCGATCGCCTCCGTATCGGTGCGCTGCGGGGCCTCGGAGCTGATCCCGCGCAGCGCGGCGTTCACGGCGAGCCCGCGGATACGCCACTGACCGGAGCTGGAGCGGAGCACGGCGCTCGGGTTGAGCCGCAGATGGGAGAGGCCCTCGCGATGCGCGGCGGCCATGGCGTGGGAGATCTGGGTGACCATCTGATACGCGTCGTGCGGCTCCAGCGGGCCGGAGGCGAGCAGTGTTGTCAGCTCCGTCGCGTCCGGCAGCCACTCGTGCACCACGTACACGAGGTCGTTCTCCTCGACCGCGTCCAGGACCTGGACGAACCGCGGATCGCCCAGCAGGGCGGACGAGCGTGCCGCCGCCAGCACGGAGCGTGCCCGTGTGTGGTCGGCCGGCAGGATGTGTACGCCGACGGCGCGGCGGAGTTTTTCATCCACCGCACGCCAACTACTGAAACCGTCCAGACGGGTGACGCACTCTTCGAGACGGTAGCGTCTGGCGAGCTTGTGGCCGCTGTGCAGTTCGGGCGGCGTGGTCTTTCCGACCTCGGTGCCGCCGCTCCCCTGTGCCTCTTCGCTCGCCGCGCTGTCCGTGTCCCGCTCCCGGTTCTGGGCCACCCCGTCGGCCGTGGACTGGTCCGCCTGTGCGGTCAGCGGCTCATCGCCGCTGTTGTCTGCCACGTCGACGGCAGCCGTGCTCCGTTCCGCCACCGTCGTCCCTGCCTCCCCATCTCTTGCGCGTTGTCCGACGCCAAAGCCAATTGTGCCCACAGTCCGCCGCTATGAGCGACACACGGCGGCGGACGATGGTTGTGCGCTTACCCCCGCCTCAGCGCCCCAGGCGCCCGCGGACCATGCCGACCATTGAGTTGAGCTCCTCGATGCGCATCCGCCGCGCCGCGACGAAGAAGACACCGAGCAGAACGATTCCGCCGCCGACGAGCGCGAGCATCGAGCCGCCGACGCCCTGCCCCAGGGTGCGGCTGATGCCGTAGCAGGCGGCGCCGCTGAGCAGGGCAGCGGGCACCGAGGCGATGCACAGCCTCGCGTACGTCCGCAGCACCGTGGACCCGTCCAGATCACCGCCCAGCCGCTTGCGCAGCCGACGCCAGGCCACCCCGACACCGATCGCGTACGCCACTCCGTACACGGCAGCCATACCCACCACCGCCCACCGCGCGGGCAGCACGAGGAAGCAGACCGCGGAAGCCCCGGCGTTGACGGCCGCCACGATGACCGTGTTGTAGAAGGGCGTCCGGGTGTCCTCGTACGCGTAGAAGGCGCGTAGCACGACGTACTGCACGGAGTACGGGATCAGGCCGAGGCCGAACGCCATCAGCATGTAGCCCATGTTCGTGGCGGAGCTGGTGCCCGAGGAGCCGAAGATCAGGGTGCACATCGGGATGCCGAGCGAGACGAACCCGAAGGCGATGGGCACGATCGCGACGGCGGTCGTGCGCAGACCCTGGGAGATGTCGTCGCGGACGGCACCCGCGTCGTCCTCGGCGGCCGAACGCGAGATCCGCGGCAGCAGGGCGGCCATCAGCGAGACCGTGATGATCGCCTGCGGCAGGCCCCAGATGAGCTGGGCGTTCGCGTAGGCGCTGAAACCGGTGCCGGCGATGTTCGTCTCGGTGACCGAAGCGGTGGCGAGCTGGGTGACGACGAGGGCGCCCGCCTGGTTGGCGAGGACGAACAGGATCGTCCACTTGGCGAGCATCGCGGCCTTGCCCAGGCCGTGGCCCTTCCAGTCGAAGCGCAGGCGCAGCTTGAAGCCCGTCTCCCGCAGGTAAGGGATCATCGCGAGGGCCTGGACGACAAGACCGAGAAGGACACCGACGCCGAGGAGGCGCTCGCCCTCCGGAGGGATGTTCTCGACGGTCATGTGCGAGTTGGCGGCGCTGCCGTAGACCCAGAGGAACGCCCCCAGGGTCACGATGATGACGATGTTGTTCAGGACCGGGGTCCACATCATCGCGCCGAACCGGCCTCGGGCGTTGAGGATCTGCCCCATCACCACATGGATGCCCATGAAGAAGATCGTGGGCAGGACGTACCGGGTGAAGGTGACAGCGACGTCGTTGGCCGCGGGATCGCTGGCGACGGGGTTCGAGAGCACCCGGACGAGCAGTGGCGCGGCGAAGACCGCTGCGGCGGTGAGCGCGGCGAGCGCCACCATCACCAGGGTCAGCAGCCGGTTGGCGAAGGCCTCGCCGCCGTCGTCGTCCTCCTTCATGGCGCGCACGAGCTGAGGCACGAAGACGGAGTTGAGACCGCCGCCGACGGTGAGGATGTAGATCATCGTCGGCAGTTGGTAGGCGACCTGGAAAGTGTCACCCAGGAGAGCGGTACCCAGCGCCGAGACGATCAGCGCCGATCGCACGAAGCCGGTGAGGCGGGACACCATGGTGCCGGCCGCCATCACGGCGCTGGACTTCAGCAGCCCCGAGGCGCGGCCGCCCTTCTTCGCCGGAGGCGTGGGAGCGGGCGCAGGGGCGGTCTGCTGCGGTTCGGGGCCCTGGGCGGGTCTCGGCGGCTGGGCGGGACCGGGTACGGACGGCTGGTCCATGGGCGCGTGGGCGCCACCCTGCTGCTGGTCGCGGAAGAGATGGGCGAAGGCGTCCGGCTCGTGACGCTGCTCCCCGGCTCGTGTGACGAGATCGTCCACGCCCACGAACTGGGTCGTACGGGGGTCGTCGCCGTACGGCAGATGCTGTGACGGCCCCTCGGGTTCCGGCGGCGGGGTCTGCGCCCACACGCGCGGGTCGGGGGCGTACGGGGAGGACGGTGGCTGGGCGTAGAGCGGCTGCTGCGCCTGGTATGTGCC
>NZ_VJZC01000770.1 GCF_009377185.1 Streptomyces spongiae | reverse complement strand
CGGTGACGCCGCTGCTGGGGGGAAGCGCCTGCGCGATTTACAACGACGGGGGAATCGCGTCAGGCACTGCGGGGGGTGGCTGGGATGGTCGAGGGAGGAGCCTCCGGTTCGGCGAGCTGGTGGTCGCGCTGGTCGAGGTTCACGAAGATCATTCCGTACCGGATGGCACACCGTACGGGCTGCGGCGCACCACGCGGGCGCCGCAGGCACCGGTACGCCCGTACGTCGTCGTCCTCGTCGCGAGTGACCACGACCGGCTCACCGAACACGGTCACCATCAACGAGTCACCGCTGTGGGGGATGGCGGTGGCCAGGTCGATGAAGTGCCAGCCGGAGCGGTAGGCGGTGGCCATTTCTCGGCGGAAGGAGCGGTCGTCGGGGGGTGTGGTCACGTCAGCTCCCGGTGCCGTCATCCACCGGAGGTACCGGCCAACTACTGTCCTCGGCAACGGAAGTCACCGCCGAGGCCGGCCAGCTACTATCCGCTCGAACGTCACCTTTCGCGCCGGAGAGACCACTCAGAGTTCCGAAGGCCACAACGGCGGAGAAGGCGGCGACAAGCACCGAGCGAAGCATTCTCTTACGCATAGTCGGCTTCGTCCTCACTTGAAGGTCCCCTCTTCCCCCGTCGAATACGACGATGGCTCATTCGGGCACGTCATGGCCACATAATCGATGCATCATGTTCCTGCACGTTCAGGACCCTGGGGGGTGGAGATTTGGCAACAAAAGGGACTAAGGCGACACATCCCCACGCGATAACCGAACTATGTGAGGAAGGTGGCCGCCTTTACGCTCACGCTCTGCGCACGGGCCGCATCGCCCGCACAGACGTTGAGTCTGCCCCCTGCCTGATGGAACTCGCCCTCCTCCAGCCCGATCCCGATGACGCGAACCTGTTGCGTCCGGTTCCTCCGTCGGTGGCCCTGGCGCAGCGGCTCACCCCGCTTGAGCGCGAGATCGCCGAACGAAGGCGTCTGTCGGTCGAACTGGCGGACGCGTTCGAGCCGTTCATGACCCTCAGCGCCCAGGTGACGACGTCCACCCACTCCATCACTGTGCTGGAGGGCAAGGAGCGGATCAACGCGGCACTCAACCTTGCCACGGCCCAGTGCCAGACCGAGATGCTCACGATCCAGCCGAGTAACCGCATCTCCGAGCACAGCCTCCTGCTGGGGCTGGAGCGCGACAGACCTCTGATCGAGCGTGGTGTGCGGATCCGTACCCTCTACCAGCACACCGCCCGCCACAACCCGGAAAAGCTGGCCTACGTGGCCCAGCTCTCCGACGGCAAGGTGGAGTACCGCACCATCGACGAGTTGGTGGAACGCCTCATCATCTGCGACGAGTCAGCCGCCTTCATACCCACCCGTGACGACCAGCAGGTCGCCCTGGAACTTCGCCATCCCGGCCTCGTCCGCTATCTGATCAGGGTCTTCGAGTTCATATGGGGCCGTGCGGTCCCGCTGAGCGCCGGCGCCCCCTACGAAACCGCCCCCGACGGCATCACCGAGATCCAGCACTCCATCGCCAAACTCCTCGTCGAGGGCCACGTCGACGAGGCCATAGCCCGCCGCCTCGGCATGAACGTCCGTACCTGCCGGGCCCACATAGCCAAGCTGGCCACGGCGCTGGGCAGCGGCAGCCGGGCCCAACTGGGCTTCCTCATAGCGCAGTCAGGGATCCTGGAGCAGGGCCACTGACATGCCTGTTGAAGAGACCCGGCCGGCAACCGGGCACAGTCCGCATGGAGTCGAGGATCTGTGTGAGGCCGCCAAGGAGCTGTACGCACGTGCTCTGAGCGAGGGCCGCGTGGGCGTCGACGAGGCCGTCGGAACCCCCTGCCTGATGGACTTCGGTCTGCTGCAGCCCGCAGTCACGGACCTGCGGTGGCTGGAGCCTGTTTCCCCGGCCGTGGCCCTCCACAAGCTTCTGCGCGACGCCGAGAAACGCATCTTCGACGAACGTCACCGTGAGGCACGGCTGACCGAGGCATTCGAACCGCTGATGCGGCTGGACGGCCCCCGTACGGCTCCGGCGGAGAGCACGGCGATCACTGTCATCGACGGTCTCCAGCGCATCAACCTGGCCATCGCCAAGGCCATGGCCGACGCGGCGCAGGAACTCCTCGCTGTTCAGCCTCACAACGGCCGCAACCTCGTATCCGTACAGGATTCTCTGGAACGGGACCAGGCATTCCTCGACCGGGGCGGCCGCATCCGCACCCTCTACCAGCACACCCTCCGCCACTCACCCGCTGTGGTGGCCCGCTACGAAATCCTCAGCGGAGATGCCGAGGTCCGCACCCTCAACGAAGTCATTGAAAGACTGCTCGTCATCGACCGGACCGTCGCCTTCATCCCCGCGAGCAGGGACCGGTCCGTCGCTGTGGAGATCCGTCACCCGGCGCTGGTGGAGTACCTGGTCATGGTCTTCGACCGTCTGTGGCACATGGCCGTCCCCATGTACCCCAAAGCCGTACAGCAGCCCTCGGTGAACGGCATCACCCCCCGCCAACGCGCCATAGCCGCCCTCCTCGTCGAAGGCCACACCGACACCGCCATCGCCGACCGCCTCGGCATGAACGTCCGCACCGCCCGCGTCCACATCGCCAAACTCGCCGCGACCCTCGGCAGCGAGAGCCGGGCTCAACTCGGCTACCTCATCGGCCGGTCGGGGATTCTGGAAGAGGAGCGGGAGGACGAGCGGGACCAGGGGCGGGAGAGTTGACCGGGAGTGTGTCGTCCCCGGGGCCGGAGCGGGACGGGCCCTCCAGCCCGGCCTGGGCGATCCGTACCCCCAACTGCGTACGGCTCGCCGCGCCCAGGGTTTCCGACAGCCGGGCGATATGGGCCCGGCAGGTACGGACGCTGATCCCCAGGCGTTCCGCGATCACCGCGTCTTGGTGGCCCTCGGCGAGCAGGGCCGCGATGGAGCGTTCGCGGTGGGTGATGCCCTCGATGCCGGTCGAGGGGAGCGGGGACGTCAGCGGGATGGCAAGGCGCCACAGCCGCTCGAAGACCGTGACCAGGTACTCCACCAGCGCGGGGTGGCGGATCTCCAGGGCCATCGTGCGGTCGGCGTTCGCGGGGATGAAGGCGACCGCGCGGTCGAAGACGATGAGGCGTTCCACGACCTCGTCCAGGGTGCGGGCCTCCGCCGCGTCGCCCATCAGCTCCATGTAGCTGTGCAGGCCCTGGCCGTGACGGGCCACGTGGGTGTACAGGTCGCGCATACGGACGCCCCGGCGGCACATCTCCAGTGCCCGGTGCAGCCCCTCACGGAGCTCGTCCTCGCGGCGGATGCCGCCCGGCTGGACCGCCAGCACCTCCGTGGTGCATGCCTCGGTCGCCTCGTCCATGGCCGCGCGGATGCGCTGGAGCCCGTCCAGGACGCGGATCGCCGTACTCTCGGCAGGCGGCTGTACCGGGCCGCCGCCGAGGCCCGCGTAGCGCTCGACGGCCGCGATCGCCGTGCCCACCCGGGCCTGGCTCGCGCTGACCTCGTCGTCGACGGAGCGCAGGAGCCGCGTCATGACCTCCAGCGGGGGCGTGGGCACCAGCCGGCCCATGTCGTCGGGGTCGGGGTGCAGCAGACCGAGCTCGACCAGGCAGGGCACCGCCTCGGCGTCCGCGCGCGGCACGCGGCCACGGCGTACGGCCCCGGAGTACACGCGGTCCCCGGCCTCGCACAGCCGGTCGGCACCGTGGGGATGCTCGTCCGTCCCGTGCCCGGCCATGGCCTCACTCACCCCCGGTTCGCGTGTTCCGCAGCGCAACTATGCGCGGACGCCTCCGGCTCCGCAACACGGCTGGGTTCCGTGTGTGGCCGGGTACGTCTCGTCTGCCTGGTTTGGGGCGGTGGTTCGGCCGCGGGTTCGTCGTGGCTTCTCGCGCAGTTCCCCGCGCCCCAAAAAACATGGGTGCGCCCGGCACCACAGCGCGCCCGGCAGCCGCGTATGCCCCCGGCCACAGCCCACCCCCGTAAGCC
>NZ_VJZC01000769.1 GCF_009377185.1 Streptomyces spongiae | reverse complement strand
GCCGCGGGGAGCGGGCAGGGTGACCGGGGGCTTGGTGACTGAGGTCGATTCGGCTGCCAGCGCCGCCAGTGCCGCCAGTACCGCCGGGTCCGGTGCTGCCGGTGCCGGTGCCGCCGAATCAGCTGCCGCACTGTGGGCTGCCGGTGCCGGTGCCGGTGCCGGTGCCGGTGCCGGTGCGGGTACGAGTTGGGCGGGAGTCGGCTCCGGTTCGTGCTCCAGGGCGGTGTGCTGGGGCTTGGTCAGGCGTACGTCGACGTCGTGCTGCGGCTCGGCCGGACGTACGGTCTCCCGGGGTGCGGTCCGCTCCGCACGTCTCGCCGTACGCCCTGCTCTCTCCTCTGCCTTCCGCTGTGCCCGCACCGCGCGCCAACGCGCCACCGTGCCCAGCACGAACACGGTCAGGACCAGCAGCACCATCAGCTGGCCGATGAACAGGCCCCAGAAGAGCCCGTATCCGGAGAGCTGACCGGCGGGGGTGTCGGGCCAGGCGCCCGCGATGTCGTGCGGTTGCGCGACGAGGTGGCGCATCGCCAGAGGGGTGCGGGTCAGGGTGAGGTTGTCCGGCCAGGCGTCCCGGGCCAGCCAGCCGGCGAGTCCCGTGGCCGTCCACACCATCAGGGCCATGCCGAGGACGAAGGCGAGGAACCCGACCAACAGCCCGTCCGGGATGCCGCCTTCCGCCGCACGGTGCCGGTCACGCTCGTCCGGTCTCATCCCACGCCACCGTCCAGCAGGCCACCGTCCAGCACCCCACCTGTCACACCGCTCATGACACCGCCCGCGCTCACGCCACCGTCGACTGGGACGGTCCGTACCCGTCCACATCGCTCAGATGCTGCTCCACGAACGCCGCGGCCCGCTCCTCCGCCTCCAGCTCCGCGGCGCGCAGGGCGTCGTCCGCGAGGTCGCTCGACGACTCGGTCATGGCGCGGTCCGTGAAGACGAGGGGGCGTTCGGTCTCGGTGATCAGGTGTTTGACCACCTGGACGTTGCCGTTGACGTCCCACACCGCGATGCCCGGTGTGAGCGAGGGGATGATCTCGACCGCCCACCTGGGCAGGCCCAGCACCTGGCCGGTCGCCCTGGCCTCGTCGGCTTTCTGGGCGTAGATCGTCCGGGTGGAGGCCATCTTCAGGATCGCGGCCGCCTCCTTCGCCGCGGCGCCGTCCACCACGTCGCTCAGGTGGTGCACGACCGCCACGAAGGACAGGCCGAGCCGGCGGCCGAACTTCAGCAGGCGCTGGAAGAGCTGGGCCACGAACGGGCTGTTGATGATGTGCCAGGCCTCCTCGACCAGGAAGATGCGCTTCTTCCGGTCGGGGCGGATCCAGGTGTGCTCCAGCCACACGCCCACGATCGCCATGAGGATGGGCATGGCGATCGAGTTGCGGTCGATGTGGGAGAGGTCGAAGACGATGAGGGGCGCGTCGAGGTCGATGCCGACCGTCGTGGGGCCGTCGAACATGCCCCTGAGGTCACCGTCGACGAGGCGGTCGAGGACGAGCGCCACGTCCAGGCCCCAGGCGCGTACGTCGTCTATGGCGACGTTCATCGCCTCTGCCGACTCCGGTTCGGGGTGGCGCAGCTGCTCGACGATGTCGGTGAGGACCGGCTGGCGGTCGATGATCGACTCGTTGACGTACGCGTGGGCGACCTTGAGGGCGAAGCCGGAGCGCTCGTCCAGGCCGTGGCCCATCGCGACCTCGATGATCGTGCGGAGCAGGGCCAGCTGGCCCGTCGTCGTGATCGCGGGGTCGAGGGGGTTGAGGCGGATGCCCATGTCCAGGGCCGCCGTCGGGTCGAGCCGGATGGGGGTTATCCCCAGCTCCTGCGCGATGAGGTTCCACTCGCCGACGCCGTCCTCGCCCTGGGCGTCGAGGACGACGACCTGGCGGTCGCGGAAGCGGAGCTGCCGGAGCACGTACGTCTTCTCCAGCGCCGACTTTCCGTTGCCGGACTCGCCGAGGACCAGCCAGTGTGGGGCGGGGAGCTGCTGCCCGTACAGCTGGAACGGGTCGTAGATGTAGCCCTTTCCGGAGTACACCTCACGGCCGATGATCACGCCCGAGTCGCCGAGGCCGGGGGCGGCCGTCGGCAGGTAGACCGCCTGGGCCTGGCCGGTCGACGTGCGCACCGGGAGCCGGGTGGTCTCGACCTTGCCGAAGAGGAACGCCGTGAACGCGTCAGTGAGGGCGGACATCGGATCCCGCATCAGCGATATACCTCCAGCCTTGCCCCCGCGTGGTCGTGCGGCCGTACTAGGTCATTCTGTAGCCGTGGCTCCGAATGATCCCGCATGCAGCAGCCCTACCTTCGGATTCCGGTGGCGAACGGGAGTGTGTTCACGAACGCGCGGTGGTGCTCACGGTCGCACCACTCCAGCTTGAGGTACGACTTTCCGGCCGAGGCCCTTATGGTCCGCTTGTCGCGGGCCAGTGCTTCCGGGGAGCGGGAGGAGACGGTGATGTAGCCCACCAGGTTGACTCCGGCCGCGCCGCTCGCGAGGTCCTCGCCGCGCTGGTCCAGGCGGGTGTGGGAGGCCACGTCCCGCGGGTCGACGGTGCGGTTCATCTTGGCGGCGCGGCTGGCCTCCGCCTCGTCGTTGGTCTTCTCGGTCAGCATGCGTTCGATGGCAACCTCGGTGGGTTCGAGATCCATCGTCACGGCGACCGTTCGGATGACGTCCGGGGTGTGGACCAGGAGGGGCGCGAGGAAGTTCACGCCGACGGGGGTCATCGGCCACTCCTTGACCCAGGCCGTGGCGTGGCACCAGGGGGCGCGGGTGGTCGACTCGCGCGTCTTCGCCTGGAGGTACGTCGGCTCCATCGCGTCCAGCTCGGCCGGCCAGGCGTTGCGCTTGGTCATGGCCTGGATGTGGTCGATGGGGTGGTCCGGGTCGTACATGGAGTGCACGAGCGAGGCGAGGCGGCCCTGGCCGAGCGGCTGCCGTACGCGGATGTCGGCCTCCTGGAGGCGCGAGCAGATGTCGGTCAGCTCGCGGGCCATGACGACGGCGAGGCCCGCGTCCTTGTCGAGCTTCTTGCCGCCCTGCGGACGGGCGGCGCGGGCCATGGCGTGGGCCTCGGCGGCCAGTTCGCGGGTGTAGTGCATGCAGGCGACGAGGTACGCGCGGTGCTGCTCGCTGCTGGTGGACACCATGGACTGGAGCTGGTCGTAGGACTGCTGGAGCCACGGCAGGGCCTTCTCGTCCCCGCGTACGGCGACGTCCTTGGCGTGGGCGTCCGGGTCGGCCGGGAGGGTGCGGGCGAGCATCTGGAGGCGGGTGACGAAGCCGTCGCCGTTCGCCACGTGCTTCAGCAGGGTGCCGAAGCGGTCGACGAGCGCCTCCTGGTCCTCGGAGTCGCGCAGGCCCACGCCGGGGCCCTCGATCTCGATGGCGGCGGTGACGGTCCTGCGGTCGGCGTGGAGCAGTACGGCGATCTCGTCGGGCCCGAAGGGCGCTGCCAGCCAGGTGATGCGTCCGATGCCGGGCGGCGGGCCGACCTCGACCTCACGTCCGTCGAGGGCGGTGCCTGCCTCGACGGCGGTGGAACGGTACGTCGTGCCCTGCCTCAGGGTGCGCTTGTAGCTGCGGTTGATCTCGTACCACTTGTAGAACGTGCGTCGCTTGTACGGCACGTACACCGCGGCCAGGGCGAGCATCGGGAAGCCCGTGAGCAGCACGATCCGCAGGGACAGGACAGGGACGAGGAGTCCGCACATCATGCCGAGGAACGCGCCCGCGATGATCAGTACGATCTCGCCGGACTCGCGGTTGCGGCCGATCACGGCGTTCGGCCGGGCGCGGCCGATCAGATACGTACGGCGGGGCGTGACCGGATGGGACACGTGGGACTGGGTCGTCAACGCCCTTCACCTCCCGAGCGATTGCTGCTGCTGTTGCGTGTACTGCCGGCGTGCGGGGTGTTGGTCGGGCTGGAACGTGGCGGGGGTGCGGCGGAGGGGACAGATCCGCCGCCACCGCCCGACG
>NZ_VJZC01000768.1 GCF_009377185.1 Streptomyces spongiae | reverse complement strand
GGCGGCGGTGGCGAGGCCCAGGGCCCACACCCACCAGGCGCCGGGGTGCACGCCGGGGCGCGGGGTCGCCATCGCCCTCAGCCCCTGCGGCGGCGCGCCTGCCACACCGCCGCCGCGCCCAGCAGCGCCACGACACCGGCACCCGTGTACAGGCCGAGGGACGGGCCGGGGGACTGGTCGGGGGACTGGTCGGGGGACGAGTTTTCGTCGCCGGACGCCTCCGGGCCCGAGTCCTCAGGCGAGTCGGTAGGCGAGTCGGTGTCCGAGACCGGCTCGCCGCAGCCCTTCTCCGGGTAGTCCGCGATGGCGCACAGCAGGGCGTTCGTGTCGTAGCGCAGCGGCTTGGCCACCGCGGCCAGGGCGTCGGCGGTCGTGGCGTCCTCCGGCACACGGGCGCAGGCCCTGCGCGGCGCCGGGGGCGCCTCACCGGACGGGGCGTCCGCCGCCGTACCGAAGTCGACGACGAGGGCCACGCGCTTGAGGCCCTCGCGCGCGGGCGTCCGGGCACAGATGGAAGCGAAGTCCGCGAAGTCCGCTGCGCCGCGCGGCTGGGCGGCGTCGTTCGAGTCCTCGCTCACCGAGAAGCGGAAGCCCTGGACGTCGCCGTCGGAGGGGCGCGCGGTCGACGGGCCCTGCGTCGCGTACGTCCAGGCCGAGCCGCCGTCCCGCTCCCAGAACGACCAGTAGCGGTAGGCGGCGGCCTGTGCGGTCCCCGCGCCCCCGACGACCAGGAGGAGCGCCAGGACCACGAGCGACGCGGACGTACGACGGCGGGTCACGGCTGCTGTTTCTTCGTACGGCCGCTGATCAGGAATCCGACGCCGATGCCGGCGACGAGGCAGACCCCGACGATCCACCACACGCCGAAGACGGAGTCGTCGTCCTCGCTCTTTTCCTCGCTGCTCTTCTCCTTCGCGCTCGGGGCGGTGGAGTGGTCGGACGACGCCTGGGCCGCCGGGCCCGTGGCGTCGAGCTGCTTGACGAGGTCGGCGCCGCCGAAGTCGCGCGGGTCCGTACCGGTGGCGTGGGCGGCGAGGATGAGCTGGGCGTACGCGGCCGGGCCCGCCTTGGCCGCCCAGGCACCGGAGTTCTTCTCCAGCCAGGCCAGGGGCTTGACGGCGCTGTCCTCTTGTCCGGCGGCGCCGAGGGCGACGACCGCGTCGGCGGTGTTGCCGTGGTCGGGCTGGTCCTCGGCGCCGGCGAGGGAGGACTTCAGGTAGCCGTTCTTGGCGAGGGCCTTGGTCAGGTAGAGGGCCCCGTTGTGGGCCGAGTCCCCGGGCGAGAGGTCATCACCGCCGACGCACTCGGCGGCCTTACGGGATGTGCCCTCGCCGCCCTCGCCGCCCTCGCCGCCCTTCGCCACGAACCCCTTCCCCAGACTGCCGAGCACCCCGGCCGCCGTGGCGTCGGCGTTCGCGCTCAACTCGCCCTTCTTGTCCGGCTGGAAGGCGAAGGCACCGCCACCGTCCTCGTCGCAGGGGACGGACAGGCCGCGCAGGGCCTCGTACGGGGAGTGCTCGCCCTTCTTCTGCTCCCCGGGCTCGTCGCCGGCGGCCACGAAAGCGCCGATCACGACGGACGTGGAGTTGGCGTCGCTCGCGCCACCGGGCGTGTAACCCCAGCCGCCGTCCTTGTTCTGCACGCCCCGCAGCCAGCGCACCGCCCGGCCGACCTCGCCGTCGTGCCCGCCGAGCGCGGCGAGGGCCTGGACGGCCACCGCGGTGCTGTTGGTGTCGACCGGCGTCTTCGCGTCACACTTCGCCGAGGCGTCGGACCGGTACGCCGCGAACGCCCCGCTGCCGCACTGCTGCCCCACCAGCCAGTCCACCGCCTCGGCCGCGGGCTTCACCCCCACGGTGTCCTGGGCGAGCAGGGCGAGGGACTGGCGCCAGACACCGTCGTACGTGGGGTCCGTGGAGCCGTACAACCCGCTGGGGATCGCCTGGGACGGGGAGGCGGAGGGCGAGGCGTCGTCGGCGAGGGCGACGGGCGCGGCGGAACCGGTGCCGAGCACGGCCACGGCGGTGGCGGCCAGTATCGCGGTGCTGCGGCGAACGTTCATGACGGGCGTCTCCCCCTACGGGGAGCCGGACAGCACGGCACAGCCGGGCGGCTCGGCTCCGTATGCCTCGACGGTGCCGTCACCGACGGGTGCCGGTGACGCGAGCCGGTCACGTCCGTGCGGGGCAATCCGGCTTGCCACCTGCTCGGGGTGGCTCACGATTGCGGGTCAGCGCCGGATTTGCACCGGCTTCCCCCCGTACGGGTGTGATGACGACCTGGCTACTCTACCGGGCCGTAACGCAACGCCTGTGGGGCGGCTGTTCGGAGGTTAGGTTCGCCCCATGCGAACGGGGAGACTGCTCGGCTCGGGCCGTACGGCCGACGTGTACGCACTCGCGGGCGACGAGGCGGGTGATGCGGCGGGTCACGAGAGCTGGGTGCTGCGGCGGTACCGGGACAGCGACGGGTACGGGGACGCGGCTGCCGAGGCCGCGGTGATGGAGTACGTACGAGGCCACGGCTACCCGGTCCCGGCCGTACGGGCGGCCGACGGCACGGACATGGTGGTGGAGCGGCTGTCCGGGCCGACCATGCTGGGGGCGTTGGACGCGGGCCTGATCGCCCCCACGGAAGCGGGGCAGACGCTGGCCCGGTTGCTCCGGGACCTGCACGCGCTGCCGCCGCGTACCGCCACCTCCACCTCTACCGACCCCCCGGCCCGCATCCTGCACCTGGACCTCCACCCGGAGAACGTGATCGTCACGCCCGGCGGCCCGAGGGTCATCGACTGGGCCAACGCGGAGGAGGGTCCGCCCGGTCTCGACTGGGGGATGTCGGCGGTGATCCTCGCCCAGGTCGCGGTCGCCGAGGACCCGCTCGCCGACGCGGCACGCGAGATCCTCACCGCCCTGCTCGCCCACCAGGGCGAGGAGTCCGCCCTCACGGAGACGGGCCTCACGGAGGCGCGGAAACGCCGGGCGGCCAACGTGACGATGAGCGAGCGCGAGGTCCAGCTTCTGGGCCGCGCCGAGGAGTTGGTCCGCGTACTCGCTCACTGACGGGGCGTAGGGCCGGCGAACGCCAGGAAGAGGACCCGCGAGCCGAGCAGCCAGGTGCCGTCGACCCTGTGGAAGGTGTCCTCGTAGTGGCCGATCTGGACCGGGGGTCCGGCGGGGACCATGCCGCCCCTGTGGCCGTCGATCCGGTACGTCGTGAAGTACGAGGTGGCCGTGGCCGTGGTCGGGGAGGTGACCGTGGTGAGGACGTTCGACATCAGGCGGCGCGAGAGCCGGTCGGCGGGGCGGGCGCCGAAGTAGTCGCGCAGAGCCGCGCGCCCCTTGACGAACCGCTCGCCCTCCGGCCACTCCCAGGTGCCGTCCTCGGTGAACAGGTTGGCGACGGAGGCCGGTTCACCGAGATCCAGACGCTGGACGAAGTCGAGGACGAGGCGCTCGCAGGCGCGCTCGGCGAGGAGTTGCTCCATGGGGTCCATGACCCTTGGTACCAGTAACAACGCCCTGGCCACGATCGATTTGTGCAGCCACTCACACGGCCACGTACGTCACCGGATCGCTCCCCGGCACCGCCTCCGCCCGTCCCAGTTTCACCAGGCGGCGCAGGTGGGCCTCCGCCTCCGAGACGGCGATGTTCCTGGATCCGTAGGGGATGTCGGCCCAGGGCCGGTTCCACTCCATGCGTTCGGTGAGCTGCCACGGGGTGAGGGGCCGGGAGAGGAGGGCCCGGAGGTCGGTGAGACGGGACTCGTGGTGGGTCAGCAACTCCCCGACGCGGGATGCCGCGTCCGTGAACGCGTACTGGTGGGCCGGGAGGATCTCGGCGGGGGCGAGGCGGCCGACGCGTTCGAGGGAGTCGAGGTAGTCGCCGAGGGGGTCGGTGACCGTGGCGTCGTCCGGGTCCTCGTACAGGCCGATGTGCGGGGAGATCTCCGGGAGCAGGTGGTCGCCGGAGAACATGCGGCCTTGTCCGGGGAGTTTTGACTGTCTCTTATA
>NZ_VJZC01000767.1 GCF_009377185.1 Streptomyces spongiae | reverse complement strand
CCCCACCTCACCGTCGCCCCCACCGCCTGGACCGCTTTCCTGAAGCTGGCCAACAACAGCAGTTGTTCCGCGACAATGCGTGCATGACCGATGACTGGCAGCAACAGATCCGGGCGCTCCACAGGGACCTGATCGACCGTGACGACCCCGCCGCGTGGGTGAGGGAGGCCGACGCGGTGGAGGCCTCGCTGCGTTACCCCCATATCGCGTTGCGTGGGCCGGTGTTCGGGGTCGCCGTGCAGGACCCTGGCCAGGGGCCGGAGTGGCGGGTGCTGAAGCCGGTGGTGGACGGTATGCCGCAGGTGGCGCGGGACGGGCTGCAGTCGCATCTGTTCTTCGCCGCGAAGGACGACACCGACGACCGGGCCGTACGGCGGGAGCTGCTGGCGGCCGTGGCGGTGCTGGAGCGCGAGCCCGTGAACGAGGTGGAGGCGTGCGGGGTGCGGTACCGGGTGGTGAGGGGTGACGAGTTCGGGCGGGCAGGGCACGACGGCATGGAGGCGCCCCGGCCGACCGACTCCGAGCCGGCTGAGTGCTCGTGGGACCGGAAGACGCGGGACACCCCGTCCCCGGACGTCGGTTTCGTCCTCGATCCGGACCGTGCGGACGGTCCGTCCGCGGGCGCGCTGAGACTGGGGCTGCGGGACTTCACGTACCCCGGCTCCCGCTACCCCGATGACGTGCGCGCCGATTCCGAGCGGGCGGTCGGTACCCATCCGGAGCTCGTCCTGCTGCCGACCGGCTTCGGCGTGGTCGAGCGCGGGGAGCACGGCTGGCAGCCGCGCGGCTCCCTGATGGCCACTCCGCACGACGCCCGGCGCATGCTCTACAACGGGATGGCCGAGATCTGGGCGATGCTGTACGAGTACGACGACGCGAAGAAGGCGAGGTACGCCGAGGCCGCCGAGGAGTTCCGGGCGCTCGGCCGTGCCGACGAGTTCCAGGTCGACGACCGTCTGTTCCGGATCTGCCGCGTCGAGCGCATGCTCCGCACGGGCACCGACGGCCCGGAACCGCCACGCCCCTCGGACGTCGACGAGTACGGCCCGATGAAGCTCCACCCGGCGATGGACGAGGACGGCACCCTCATCCAGGAGTGAGGCCGGCGTCCGTTCAGACCGCGGCCGGCGCTCGGTCGAGGCACGGTCTTCGCGGTGACGCTCCCGGAGACACCTTCCAGCCCCTCCGGCGTTTGAGGAGCGGGGGTCGGGGCGGAGCCCGGGGACGATCGAGTACTTGGCGCGGTTCAGTGGCCGTCGCCGACCACACTGTCAGCGTCGCCGTCGAGCAGGACGTCTACGGACAGTTCGACGGCGACACCGACGGACCTGGGGACGGGCACGCTCTGGCCCCGCTTGAAGCGCTGGGGGTCGGGGTACTTGCCGTCGGCTGGGTCCTGATAGAGGAGAACCTCGTCGTGTTTGCGGTCGGCGACGAGGTAAACCGGGATCCGGGCCTGGGCGTAGCACTCGACCTTGGGGCCAAGGTCATCGGACCAGTTCGACGAGGTCACTTCCACGACCATGCGGAAGACATTCGGCGCGTAGTAGTTCTTCGTGACGTGAGCGTCGCGGAAGTCCTCGTCGACGATGGAGAAGTCAGGGATCGCGAAGTCCTCAGGGAGTGTGGGCAGCCAGAGGCCGATGCCCTGCACGTATTCGTGCCCCGCTTCGACGATCCCCGCCCGATCGAAAGCCCTGCCCAGTTTCGTCAGCGACAGTGCGTGCGAACCGTCCGGCGGCGGTGTCACAGTGAGCCTCCCCTGGAGAATCTCCACGCGGTGGCCAGGCAGTGCGCGGGCAAGCTGGTCGGCAGCCTCACCCAGGGTCATCTCCTGCTGCGGTACGGCCATGGCGTCCTCCTTTTCGGGGCCCACTCTCCGCGAGAGTAACCGGGGACGTACGGCTTCCGCCTCCGATCACTCATACGGAGTAACCGCGCAGGTCAGAAGGCATCCGTGGGCACGTACGTCCCCCAGACCTCCCGCAACGCGTTGCACACCTCACCCACGGTCGCCCGAGCCCGCAGCGCCTCCTTCATCGGGTACAGCACGTTGTCCGTGCCCTCCGCCGCCTTCCTCAGGTCGGCGAGGGCCGTGTCGACGGCCGGCTGGTCTCGCTCGGCGCGGAGCCTGGCCAGCCGCTCGGCCTGCTGGGCCTCGATGGCCGGGTCGACCCGGAGGGGCTCGTACGGCTCCTCCTCGTCCAGCTGGAAACGGTTGACGCCCACGACGACCCGCTCACCGGAGTCCGTCTCCTGGGCGACCTGGTAGGCGCTGCGCTCGATCTCGTTCTTCTGGAAGCCCCGCTCGATCGCGTTGACGGCGCCACCGAGGTCCTCGACCCTCTCCATCAGCGCCACGGCCGCGGCCTCGACGTCGTCGGTCATCTTCTCGATGACGTAGGAGCCCGCGAAGGGATCCACCGTCGCGGTCACGTCCGTCTCGTAGGCGAGAACCTGCTGCGTACGCAGCGCCAGCCGCGCGCTCTTGTCCGTCGGCAGCGCGATGGCCTCGTCGAAGGAGTTCGTGTGCAGCGACTGCGTACCGCCCAGCACCGCCGCCAGGCCCTGGACGGCGACCCGGACCAGGTTCACCTCCGGCTGCTGCGCGGTCAGTTGCACTCCGGCCGTCTGGGTGTGGAAGCGCAGCATCAGCGACTTGGGGTTCTTCGCGCCGAACTCCTCGCGCATCACGCGCGCCCAGATCCGGCGGGCGGCACGGAACTTGGCCACCTCCTCCAGGATCGTCGTCCGCGCCACGAAGAAGAAGGAGAGCCGGGGCGCGAAGTCGTCCACGTCCATCCCGGCCGCCACCGCTGTACGCACGTACTCGATGCCGTCGGCCAGCGTGAAGGCGATCTCCTGCGCGGGCGAGGCACCCGCCTCCGCCATGTGGTAGCCGGAGATCGAGATCGTGTTCCACTTCGGGATCTCGGCCTGGCAGTACTTGAAGATGTCCGCGATCAGGCGCAGCGAGGGCTTGGGCGGGAAGATGTACGTGCCCCGCGCGATGTACTCCTTCAGCACGTCGTTCTGGATCGTGCCGGTCAGCTTGTCCGCGCTGACGCCCTGCTCCTCGGCCACCAGTTGGTAGAGGAGCAGCAACAGCGCCGCCGGGGCGTTGATCGTCATCGACGTCGACACCTTGTCCAGCGGAATCCCACCGAACAGCACCCGCATGTCGTCGACCGAGTCGATCGCCACGCCCACCTTGCCGACCTCGCCGTGCGCGATCGGCGCGTCGGAGTCGTGGCCCATCTGGGTGGGCAGGTCGAAGGCGACCGACAGACCCATGGTGCCGTGGGCGATCAGCTGCCGGTACCGGGCGTTGGACTCCACCGCCGTACCGAAACCGGCGTACTGACGCATCGTCCACGGCCGGCCGGTGTACATCGACGGGTAGACGCCCCGTGTGAAGGGGTACGCCCCCGGCTCGCCCAGCCTCTCCGCCGGATCCCAGCCTTCCAGGGCGTCCGGCCCGTACACCGGCTCGATGGGCAGTCCGGACTCCGACTCGCGCGCCATGGTCTGTGCCTCCGCGTTGCTTGGTTACCCGCTAGTACGAAACCCTCGCTGACGGACTGTAGTGGCGGCCGTGCGACCGGTGGAGGGGGCCACGCTGGGACCTTGCTCACAAGGGTCCGCCCGTCCTCCGTTCCCCACAATGCCTCCGAGTCGCCCCGGGTTCGCAACCGCTCGCGCCCGGGGAACATCTCAGATGACACAACCGGACAACGAGCCGGATCTCGGGGCACGGTGAGACAACGGGGGGCCGGTATGCGTATCAGGGGCATGCGGAGATCGGTTGCCGCTCTGGCGGCGCTCGTCACGGTCGGCGGATGCACGGCCCAGGCGGTGGACGTGAACAGCGGCCAGCGCCAGCCGATACGTATCGACGTCACGGCCACGCCGAAAGGCGAGCCGAACGGGAACAGCACCAAGCAGGACGGGAACGACGAGCAGAACGGGAACAAGGCGAGCGACGGCGGCAGCGGGCACAGCCCCAAGGCCGACACGACCCCCTCCACC
>NZ_VJZC01000766.1 GCF_009377185.1 Streptomyces spongiae | reverse complement strand
GGTGGGGCCCGGGCAAGGCCGAACCCCCTCGGCCGGGACGGCGGGCCAGTCGAGAGGGCTCAATCGGTGTTGCCTGTGAAGTTGTTGATCAGGGCAGTGGACGAGGGTCAGAACGCTCCCCGGTCCACGCCCGTCACGAAGGCGCTCCAGGCGTTCGAGGGGAACGCCAGCGTGGGCCCCTCGGGAACCTTGGAGTCGCGGACGGCGAGCGTGGTGGTGACGGGGGACTTGACCTCCACGCAGGCACCGTTGCCCGCGGAGTACGAGGACTTGGTCCACTTGAATGTGGCTCCCTGACGGATTGCCATGTTCGCTCCGGTAAGCAGATGGGTCGAGTTGCTGTCACCGTCCTGCGGGCTCCGGTAGGACCCCGCTGTTCGGTTTGCGCCAACGTTGTTGCTCGGTGGCGTGATCGACGCTACTCGCCAACATCGGCTGCTGAAGCGACTATTCACTCGACCGGATGGCATTTATTCCTGGGGTCTTCCGCTGCGGCCGGATGGAGGTGTAGAGTCCCGCCCTTTTCCTTCACTCGCAACTGGCCTCAGCGCGCGTATTCCTTCGCGATGCCCGCGATGAACTCACGTGACTGTTCCGCGTTCAGGGCCTGGGCCCGGAGGTGTTCGTACATGACGCTGTACTTCTGGACGTCGTGGGCCTTCTCCAGATAGAGGTCGCTGGTGACGCCCTCGATGTAGACCACGCTGGAGTCGGCCGCGTCCGGGAACTCCAGGATCGCGTACTGGCCGTTGAGGCCGGGATGCGCCCCCATGTCGAAGGGCAGGATCTGCACGGTGACGTGCGGGAGCTTGGACTGCTCGACCAACTGCTCCAGCTGCTCACGCATGATCAGACGGCTGCCGACGACCCGCCGGAGGGCGGCCTCGTCGACCACCGCCCACAGGCGCAGGGGCTCCTCGGCGGAGATTCGTTCCTGCCTGCGCAGCCGGACCTGGACCCGTTTCTCCACGTCGGTCGTGGGGGTTTCCGGCAGGGCGCCCTGGATGAGGGCCTCGGCGTAGGCGGGGGTCTGGAGGAGGCCCGGGACGACCTGGGGCTCGTACACCCTGAGCGAGGCGGCGTCCGTCTCCAGCCCGATGTACACGCTGTAGGGGATGTCGCCGAAGGCGTGCCACCAGCCCTGCTGGCGGGAGTCCTTGGCCATCTGCATCAGCGAGTCGACGATCCGGTGGTCCTCGACCTCGTACACCCCGCACAGGTCGCGGACGTCGCGCTGGCTGATACTGCGGCGTCCGTTCTCCAGGCGGCTGATCTTCGACTGTGAGACCAGCAGACGCTCGGCGACCTCCTCGGCCGTCATGCCCTTGAGCTCGCGGAGCCGGCGCAGCTCCTGGCCCAGGCGGCGCCGCCTGACAGTGGGATTGACATTGGACGCCACGGGACGTGCACCTCCGGCTGCGGGCCTGACACTTTGAGTATCTGCTAATGAGCAGATTGCCACCAAGGTGCTTACTACCGCTGGGAAACACCGGATATGCGCCGTGCACACGCCAGTTCGGAGACGCACGCTCCCCGGGGGTGAAAACCGGCCGAATTCAGCCCAGGCGGAAGCCCCGGCACGGCACTCGGCGGGATTCTCCGCCGCGCACTCCGGCCGGACGTTCCAACATTCCAAACATTCCAACGGGCATGTGGCCGCGGGCATGCGGTCGCGCGGGGCGTGCGAGACCGTGGCGCCGCCCTGGACGGACGGATCGTCCGTCCGGGACGGACCGCGTACGGCCTCACACACCCCGCGCGAACCGGCGGCTCCCGAACCGGGTCTTCGGGCCCGGTACCGCGTGGCGGTGCGGTACCGCGCAGTGGTGCCTGCTGATGCGTTTCCGCACCTGCGCGTGGTGCTGTTCGTGACGCTCTGGTGCTGCCGGTGGTGCCGGTGGTGCTGTCGTGGACCCGTGCCTCAGTGGGCCACGACACGTGCCATGGAGCCGCGGCGCGGCTGCATCGGTACGCCCCTGGAGGGTTCCGGCGCGGTCCTGCCCCCGGGGCCCGCGGGGCGGGCGGCCGGTGGTGCCGGGCTACGGCGTGGCTGCGCCGCCACACCGTTCTGGACGTCCATCACGGCGTGCGCCACGAGACCGCCCATGGGGTCGTGCCGGATCAGATCCCGGAGGCGGGAGCGGGAGGACCGCCCCTCGTTCCCGGGATACAGGTGCTTGCCGAGACCGACCGCGTGGGCCAGTGCGGCCAGCGCGGCCGTGCGTGGGTCCGGCGGCACGCCGGTCCGGATCGCGGAATCGAGCCGGGACCTGATCTCCCGGCTGATGGCCGTGTCCGTCGCCTGGTAGCGCGTCGTCGGCAGCACCCCGCACATCTGGCCCGCCACGGCATGCACCATGCCGCACCGCTCCAGATGCGAGAGGTAGGTCTGGCGCAACCCCAGCCGGGGTCCGCCAATCCAGTGGACCGCCCGTACGGGAGCGCCGCGCCTTCGCAGCAACTCCAACGCGCAGTCCAGAGTTGGATCTCCAGTCGGCCGTGGTGCCACCACGGCGATACGATCCCCGTCTGGGGCTATCCGTCCGGCCAGCGCCAGCTCTACTAGCTGTGCTCCGGCCAGACCAAGGTCGAGCGACTGCGGCTGTGCAGTGGTACCCGTGGCCGGGTCCAGTGCCAGCAGCAGAAGCTCCTCCGGAAGTGTTCTGCGGCTCCTGCCCATCCATGCCTCCCCGCGTGGATGAATGACAGGGTGACCCCTCTCACATTGGTCTGTCGAGAGTGCGTGACCGGTTCGTAGTGGAACCAGTAGGTATGTCGTTCTCGTCTACGGCTTGTGTCAGGTCCGCACACAGGACACTGGTACATGGTTCGGACAGCGGTACAGGGCGGTGTCCGAGCGGGGTTCACGGTTCGGTAGGGCGCTCGTCCCGGCAGTGGGTCGGCGCAGGAGGAGGCATCGGTGGCGGGCGAGTCCCCCGACAGGTCGAAGCGGTACGAGTCGTCGACGAGGTCGACGCCGGGGAACAGGCCCGTGGTTCCGGAGCCGGGAACCACGAGCGCGTCGGGGGTGGCCGCGAGCGCGGGCACGTCCTCGGTCGATCCGCGGCTGGCGGTGGCCAAGGAAAAGGTTTCCGTGCCGGAGGCTTCCGCCCCTGTCGCCGTGGGTGTGGACCAGGCGACCGCGGTGTTCTCGCGCCGGACCCTGGACGAGGCCGAGCGCGCGCTGGGTTCGTCGGGGGGCTCGGCTTCGGGGGGTTCCTCCGCGGCCGACACGAAGGACGCCGAGGACGTCGAGGACGCCGAGGGCTCGGACGACGGTTACGGCGAGGGCCCGGAGGGCGCCGAGGACGCGGAGGGCGCCGACGAGGGCTCTGACGCGGGCTCCGGGGACTCCGCGGACGCCGGAGGCGACAGCGGGCCGGAGGACGAGGACGACGCCGCCACGGAGCCCGAGGCGGAAGCGGAGGCCGAGGCGGAGGCCGAAGCCGAGGGTGAGCCCGCGGACGCCGGCGAGGGCGACGGCGACGGCGACGGTACGGCCGGTACGGCGGACAGCGACGCCGAGGCTCAGGCCGAATCCGAGCCCGAGTCCGAGTCCGAGTCCGAGTCCGAGTCCGACGAGCCGGAGGCGGACGACCGGCCCGAGAGCGAGGCGTCCGACGAACCCAAGGGCGACACCGAGGCCGACGAGCCCGACGCGGACGCTCCGGCCGCCGACGCGGACTCCGAGCCCGAGCCCGAGTCCAAGCCCGAGCCCGACGCGGACTCCAAGCCCCAGGTCGACCAGCCCACCGCCATCTTCAAGTTCAACGCCGTACGCCCGCCCGCCGTGGACCACCCCACGACCATGCTCAAGCTGGGCGGCGACACGAAGCAGACGGACTCCAAGGACACCAAGGACCAGCCGGCCCCCAAGACCACCGACAAGCCCAAGCCCGAGCGCAAGCCCGAGCCGGAGTCCGAGCGCACCAGCAAGTTCGTGGCCCTCAAGCCGCTCGACGAGCCGAGGACCCCGAAGCCCTCCACCGCCCCGGCGCCCTCCACGGCCCCGGCGCCCTCCACGGCCCCGGCG
>NZ_VJZC01000765.1 GCF_009377185.1 Streptomyces spongiae | reverse complement strand
GCCCCCAGGGATGGGACGGGTAGGGGCGGCGGGGGCGCTTTACCTGTACGTCCAACTCATCCGCAGAGGGGAACACTTCATGTACGACTACGACCTCCTGGTCGTGGGATCGGCCAATGCCGACCTGGTGATCGGGGTGGAGCGGCGGCCGGGGGCCGGGGAGACGGTGCTCGGGTCCGATCTGGCCCTCCACCCGGGCGGCAAGGGCGCCAACCAGGCGGTGGCAGCCGCCCGCCTCGGCGCCCGTACGGCCCTGCTCGCCCGCGTCGGAGACGACGCGCACGGCCGGCTGCTGCTGGACTCGCAGCGGGACGCGGGCGTCGACACCGTGGGCGTCCTCGTCGGCGGGGCACCCACCGGCGTCGCGCTGATCACGGTGGACCCGTCGGGGGACAACAGCATCGTGGTGTCACCGGGTGCGAACGGGCGACTGGCCCCGGAGGACATCCGGTCGGCGACGAGCCTGCTGCACGTCTCCCGTGTGGTCTCGGCCCAGCTGGAGATCCCGCTGGAGACGGTCGTGGAGGTCGTACGGAGGCTGCCGGAGGGCACCCGTTTCGTGCTGAACCCGTCGCCGCCACGGCCACTGCCCGAGGAGGTGCTCGCCGCCTGCGACCCGCTGATCGTGAACGAGCACGAGGCGCGGGTCATCGTCGGCGGTGATCTGGAAGGTACCCCCGAGGACTGGGCTCGGGCGCTGCTGGTGCTCGGGCCGCGGTCGGTGGTGGTGACGCTGGGCGCGGAGGGCGCGCTGGTGGCGTCCGCGTCCGCCGAGGGCAGCACGCGTGTGCCCTCGGTGAAGGTGGAGGCCGTCGACACGACGGGGGCGGGGGACGCGTTCACCGCGGCGCTCGCCTGGAAGCTGGGCACGGGTGCGGAGTTGGCCGGGGCCGCCGCGTACGCGGCCCGCGTGGGCGCGGCCGCCGTCACGAAGGCCGGCGCCCAGGTGTCCTTCCCGACCGCCGAGGAGGTCGCCGCACTGTGAAGAAGGCCGGAATACTGAACCGCCACCTGTCGGGTGCCCTCGCCGAACTCGGCCACGGGCACGGCGTGCTGGTCTGCGACGTGGGCATGCCCATCCCGTCCGGGCCGCGCGTGGTGGACCTCGCCTTCCGGGCCGGGGTGCCGTCCTTCGCCGAGGTACTGGACGGGCTGCTCGACGAGCTCGTGGTCGAGGGCGCGACGGCGGCGTACGAGGTCCGTGAGGCCAACCCGGAGGCGAGCGCCCTGCTGGACGCCCGTTTCCCCGGGCTGGAACTGGTCGCGCACGACCGGCTCAAGGAACTGTCGGCGGGCGCGCGGCTCGCCGTACGCACCGGGGAGGCGCGGCCGTACGCGAATGTGCTGCTGCGCTGCGGGGTGTTCTTCTGACCCGCCCGGCCGTGTCCGTCAAGGGGCCGGAAAGACGAGGCGTACGCCGTGCTCCTTCTCGGCCCTGCGCAGTGCCGGCACGAGGGTCTTGCGCACCTCGCGGACCTCGTCGGCGTGTTCGGCGATGAAGCGGTCCCGCAGGCGCAGGCGGGCGGGTTCGCGGACGGCTTCCACGGGGCGCAGGCAGGTGGCGTAGGCACGGCCGATCTCGCGACCCGAGCGGCGGAGGTCGGCGGGGGCCGCGGTCTGCATACGCGCGTCGGCGACGGCCATGACACCGCGCTCGTCACGGGCATCCACGCCGTGCCGGGCGAGACAGCCGGGCAACGTGCGCAGGGCGCGGTGTGTGGCCGGAGCGCGGCCCACGGACGCGAGCTCGCGGAACCACCCGCGCTGGAGCCCGGCGTAGGGGGCGAACAGCGCGTCGGCCGCGGCCGCTCCTTCGGCGACGCAGCGGCGTACCACGGCGGAACTGCCGGAGCGGGTGGCGGCAGGGCCCGTCTCGATCGCGGGGACCTGAGCGCTCTCGCTCAGTCCGTGCCGAGCGATGAAGTCCAGGTCGGGGACGTCGAAGAAGCGGATGAACGAGACCGGAGCCTCCTCGGGGAGGCCGATGCCCTGGTCCTGGGCACAGGAGACCGAGGTGGCACGGGACACCTGCCGCACGAAGACGTCCAGCCCCTGGGTCCACCGGCTCTCGGCACCGGTCGCGGGGAGGACCATCCGCATGGGGTCGTCGGGCAGGTCGTGGCTGAGGCGGGCCCGGGAAACGGGCTCGGGCCCGGACGACGCACGGTCCGAGGCGCCCGGTCCGGCCGAGCACGCGGCGAGCAGGGCTGCGGCGACGGCCACGAACACGGTGCGCGGCAGGAATCGGCGAGGGGTCGCCGTGCGGATCATCCGGACCACTTCTCCTTCTCGCGGTGGCCGGGGGTGCGCCGCCCACGACGACGCACCCCGGTGGGCACGGGACGGGGTCAGTGGACGATCCGGACGGTGTCGCCGCCGTTGAAGTAGCTCGCGACCGTGAACGGAGTGTTGTCGAGGACATCGGTACAGGGCAGGTAGCGGTCGACGGGGTACGTACCGTCGGACACCCCTATGTACCCCGCGTTGCAGGTGTCCCAGACACCGCTGGAGTTGCGGAGACGGCCGGCGTACTGGTCGAAGCCGACCGACGTCTTGTCGTCGGCGTAGGTGAGGTTGAGGTCGCTGCAGGTGCTGGTGGACGACTTGCGGACGATGGTGCCCACGCCCTCGCGCCCCCCGGTGGTCAGCGTGGAGGTCACACAGGCATCCGGTGCGGCGGACGCCGCCGGAGCGAGTGCGATCATGCAGGTCGCGGCCGAGGCCAGCGCGAGTGTGCCGGCGACGATGGCTTTCTTCATGGTTCCCCCTTCGGTCGTGGTGCTCTTGTGCTCGGTCGTGGTGCGTCCTTCGCCGGAAACGCTCGCAGAGCGGCACGCGTCCGTACTACGACCTTCGACCGGTGTCTAAAGTCCGGGGCGAGGCGGCGGAGGCCGTCGCTCCGGTGAGGTCCGTGATGCCCTCGGGAACGGTGGGACCGGAGGGGCGGAGCAGCGCCGCCCCGAGCGGGGTGAGTGTGTGCAACACGGTGTTGTGACGGCGTTGGCTCATGACCAGGCCCGCGTCGCGCAGCACCGTGGCGTGGTGGGTGGCGGTGGCCGGGGAGACGCCGAGGGAGCGGGCGAGTTCCGATGTCGTGGCGCCGAGGGCGAGGGCCCGCAGCGCGGCCGCGCGGGTCCTCCCCAGGAGCGCGGAGAGAGAGGCTTCGGGAGGGCCTTCGGGCGTCGGCAGCCGCGAGCCGTGCAAGGGGTAGACCAGCACGGGCCGCAGGGTGGGGTCGGCCAGGGAGACCGGCGTCCGCCAGCAGAAGTAGGAGGGGACGAGGCGCAGTCCGCGTCCGCCGAGGTACAGGTCCCGGTCCTGGACGTAGTCGACGTGGAGCACCGGTGGCTGCCAGCGCACGGCGGGCGAGAGCCCGCCGAGCAGTGCGCCGATACCGGCGTCGAGGGTCTCGCGGGCGCGCAGGGCGCGTTCACCCGAGAACATGGCGCGGATACGGTCGTGATGGGGTGCGACGACGGCCTCGTGGTAGGCGCGCAGGACCTTGGCGAGTTCCTCGCGTGCCGTGCGGTCCACCAGGGCCGGCGCCCAGGTGGGGGCGCTGTTCGCCTGGTCCAGCAGGTCCACCTCGTGCGCCACCCGTGCGGCCGGGGTGTCGACGATCGCCGCCAGCGCCTGGTCCAGTCCGTCCGAGGCCTCGAACGGGGTCAGGAAATCGGGGAAGTAGCGTGCCAGGGGAACCAGCGGGACGAGTAAGCGGCGTACCGCGTCGCCGAGTTGGGTGCCCGCCAGGGTCTCCCTGGTGGTTCGGTGCCAGTCGGCGAAGGCCCAGCGTCCTCGCTTCGTCTGCAGCCGGTGCAGGCTGCACACGATCTCCCACATCGGATCGGGATTCCTGGCCAGTTGGATGCGTGGGTAGTCCTCGGACGTGAAGTGGATGCGCAGCACAAGCCTGCCCCCTAGGGTCGTCCCACCCGGGTGCAGCGTGGGGCACGGCCGACACGGAGGGCAACACGCTTATCAGCCGCACGACTTGGCCCGAAAGTACTGGGCACGTCAAGGGGGCCCGGTCTCCCG
>NZ_VJZC01000764.1 GCF_009377185.1 Streptomyces spongiae | reverse complement strand
CCTTTCACCCCCCTGCGCGCACCGAGTGCATCCCCGCGCGCACCCACCCCCAGCCCGCACTTCGAGAAGAGGCACCCCCATGCGTACGAAGACCCTCCTGGCCCTCGCCGGCACCGCGAGCGCCCTCGTGCTGGCGGCCGGAGTCACCCCCGCCTCCGCCGCCGACACCGTCCTGACCACCGGCAGCGCGGGCGGCGACGCGGTCGCGGTCGGCGACGAGCTCAGCGCGTCGCTGGCCTCCGGCACGACCGCCAACTTCTACTCCAGCGCCACCGGCACCAGCGGTGTCTCCTGTGCCGTGTCGACGTTCAAGGCCGACGTCACGGCCAACCCGGCGGCGTCCGGATCGGCCACCGAGTCGGTCAAGCAGCACACCTTCAGCAGCTGCACCAGCAACGTCGTCGGCGTCCTCGGCGTCACCAGCGTCACGGTCAACAACCTGCCGTACACGTCCACCGTGTCCTCGGACGGCGCCGTCACCGTCACCCCGGCCGCCGGCTCGGTCATCCAGACCACCGTCGTCCTGCGGACCCTGCTGGGCAGCATCAACTGCGTCTACCAGGCGCCGAGCATCTCCGGCACGTCGAGCAACACCGACAACAGCATCAACTTCACCTCTCAGGCGTTCACGAAGACCTCGGGCTCGTCCCTGTGCTTCAGCACCGGTTACTTCACGGCGAAGTACGCGCCCGTCACCGACACCACCCAGGGCGGCGCGACGGTCTTCGTCAACTGAGTCACCGGCCCCAGAGCCGGCGCGACACCAGGGCGGCGCCCGCGGCGAGCACCAGCGCCGTGGCGCCGCCCCCCGCGATCAGCGACATCGACGGCCCCGAGTCGTCACGGCTCGCGGACGACACCGGGCTGCCCGGAAGGGCCGTCCGGTCCGCGGAACCCGCACCCTCCGCCCGCCCGTCGTCGGAGCCACCGGCCTCCGCGGCACCGGTGGCCGTCTCGCTCGGGGTGTCGGTCGGAGCCTCCTTGCTCCCACCATCCCCGCCGCCCGCGGCCTTCGCGGCTTTGGGGAACACCACGTCCGAGCACGAGTAGTACGTGTCCACGGTGCTGGTGTTCTGCCAGATCGTGTACAGCACCTGGTGCCCGGACCGGTCGGACGGCAGCTTCGCCGAGAAGTGGTACGCGCCGTCCGTCAGTGGCGGGTCCTTGATCTCGGCGAACGGCTTCGCCGGCAGGTCCGACCACGTGAGCGGCTCACCGGGGTCGTACCCCGGCTTCGTCAGGTACAGCTTGAAGCTCCCCGTGTGCGGGATCGTCGAGCGGTACGTGAGGTTCAGCTTCGCGCCGGGGGACAGGCGCGTCGAGGGCCAGTCGGCGCGCGCCAGGTCGAGGCCCTTGTAGGCGGGCAGGCCACCGCTGCACAGCTTCCCGTCCGGGACCGTCTGTCGGTCACGGCCGTTCACGCCCGCCACCCGCAGGTTGTCCCACGCCGTGAACGGCGCCCCGTTCGCGGCCACGGCCGCCTCGCACGCGGCGGACCGCGCCTGCGCCCCGCCCTCCGGCGAGCACGCCGACACCCGGCTCACCGGGTCCGTCGGAGCGCCGTGCGCCCCGGCCGGAGCGGCCACCCACAACGTGAGCAGCAACGGGGCCGCGGCGGCGCCCGCGGCCGTGAGCGCGGCGCGGCACGCCGTGGGGCGGTGCGGGGCGTACGTGCGAATCCGATGCGTCCGGTCCACCGCTGGACCCTCCTCGGCCGTCGGCTGATTGGGTGCTGCACCGATTCGTACGAGCCACCGGACGCGTCCGTTCAACGCCGGTTGCCGCCCGCTCGCCCCGCCCTGCCACGAGGGACCGGAACCCGCACCAAAGCGGACCCACCCGGCCAATGGCCGGGCAACGAGGGTGAGTTCCCTATCCGGTCGAGGGTTTTCCCCGTATTCACATGGCCGGGCCGATGCCTATCGTTCCAGCCACAGCTGACCCACAGGTAACCCCGAAGCGGTCGGCTCCCGCCAGGCCGGCCCAGTAACGCCGCACCTTTCTTGCACCCCCCGCCGCTTCGACGACGAAGCGATTCCGCGCTGCTCCCCGCTGCTCCCCGCTGCTCCCCGCTGTCCGGAGCCGGCCATGAAAGGCAAGCCCTTGCGCATCTCCTCCTCCCGTCCCGCGAGACGGAAGCTGATATCCGTCGCCGCGGTCTCCGCGGCCCTGGTGGCCGGCATGACCACCACCGTCGCCGTCGCCCAGGCGCCCGCCGGGAAGACCACCCCCGCGGCCGACACGGCCCCCGCCCTCGCCGGGCCCGCCGAGGCCGCGCCCTCCGTCCCCGCCGAGCGCCTCATCGTCGGCTACAAGTCGGGTGCCGCCGAGGCCAAGTCCAACAAGGCCGCCACCGCCGACGCCGAGACCAAGGGCAAGGAGGCCGGCGAGAACGTCGACTTCCAGCGTCGCCTCGGCTCCGGTGCCGCCCTCGTCGACCTGGGCGAGAACCTCACCACGCAGGACGTCTCCGACGTCATCGCCGAGTACCGGGCGGACCCGCAGGTCGCGTACGTCTCCCCGGACCGCCTGAACACGCCGAAGGCCGACCCGAACGACACCGAGTACGCCAAGCAGTGGGACCTCTTCGAGTCCACCGCGGGCATGCGGGTGCCCGGCGCATGGGGCGTCACCACCGGCAGCGGCGTGACCGTCGCCGTCATCGACACCGGCTACGTCACCCACTCCGATCTCGCCGCGAACATCGTCGGCGGCTACGACTTCATCGCGGACACCGCGGTCTCGGTCGACGGCAACGGACGCGACAGCAACCCTGCCGACCCGGGCGACTGGTACAACGCCAACGAATGCGGCTCCGGCATCCCGGCCAGCGACTCCTCCTGGCACGGCACGCACGTCGCCGGCACCATCGCCGCGGTCACGAACAACAGCAAGGGCATCGCGGGCATCGCGTACGGCGCGAAGATCTCCCCGGTGCGCGTGCTCGGCAAGTGCGGCGGCTACGACTCCGACATCATCGACGCCATCACCTGGGCGTCCGGCGGCACCGTCTCCGGTGTTCCCGCCAACACGAACGTCGCCAAGGTCATCAACATGAGCCTCGGTGGCGACGGCGCCTGCACCTCGGCGACCCAGAGCGCCATCACCGCCGCCGTGAACCGCGGCACCAGCGTCGTCGTGGCCGCGGGCAACGACAACGACAACGTGGCCAACCACTCGCCGGGCAACTGCAACAACGTCATCTCGGTCGCCGCGACCAACCGCTCCGGCGCCAAGGCCTCGTACTCCAACTACGGCTCCGGCGTGGACATCTCGGCCCCCGGCGGCCAGACCAGCACCGGCACCGCGAACGGCATCCTGTCCACGCTGAACGCGGGCGCGAAGACGCCGACCTCGGAGTCGTACGAGTACTACCAGGGCACCAGCATGGCCACCCCGCACATCGCGGGCCTGGCCGCGCTGATGAAGTCGGCGAACTCCTCGCTGACCCCGGCCCAGATCGAGTCGGCGATCAAGTCCAACGCCCGCGCCCTGCCCGGCGCGTGCTCGGGCGGCTGCGGCGCGGGTCTCGCCGACGCCGCCAAGACGGTGCAGGCGGTGAGCGGCTCCGGCGGCGGGTCCACAGGGGGCACCACCTTCACCAGCACCTCCGCGGTCGCGATCCCGGACAACGGCTCGGCCGTCGAGTCCCCGATCACCGTCAGCGGCCGCAGCGGCAACGCCCCCTCGGCCCTCCAGGTCGGCGTCGACATCACCCACACCTACCGCGGTGACCTGGTGATCGACCTCGTCGCCCCGGACGGTTCGACGTACCGCCTGAAGGCCGCCAGCAGCTCGGACTCCGCGGACAACGTGAACACCACCTACACGGTGAACGCGTCCAGTGAGACCGCGAACGGCACCTGGAAGCTGCGCGTCCAGGACACGGCCGCCCAGGACACCGGCACAGTCAACAGCTGGAAGCTGACCTTCTGAGCCGACCCGGCCGGTTGATCCGGTTGATCGGGTTGATCCACCCCGGATCCTGCTGACCAACGGGATCCGGGGTCCCTTCCGACCGCCACCCCCCCCACGCGGCCGGCCGGTGCGAGCG